>NZ_CP035501.1:5121666-5422083 GCF_004135585.1 Sphingosinicella sp. BN140058
AGGGAGGCTTGGCTTCGACCATGGGCGTCGCAGCGGCGCCCGTGGGCGCGGCGGCTGCGAACAGGGCAAAAGACAGGATCAGGTTCCGCACGCGACGCTCCGCACACCACAAGGCTTCATTGGCATTGTAGAAAGGCGACGCGCGCGACAGCGCGGCAGACGGCATGATTCATTGACTTCCCCCCGGAAGATCGCTCGTCCGTGATCCTGTTGAACAATCAGCGCTTTGGCAATCGGGGATATTCGCAGCCATGTCGTTTTCGGGCTGCGATGCAGGAAAGCCACAGACCAGGCCGGCCTGCTTGCGAGTTCCCCTTCCGTTCCGGGCCTGCTACGCTCGCACGATGATCTCCATCTTCTCTCATTCGAGTGCCGGCTGATGGCGAAGCGCGCCGGCAGTGCCGATCTGCCGCTCCATGGCGGCCACGTGCCCGCCTGGCTCGGCGAACGGATGACCAGGCTCGGCACGGCCATTTCGGAGGCGATCGTCCTCGAATATGGCCGCGACGAACTTCTCCGTCGGCTCGCCCATCCGTTCTGGTTCCAGTCCTTCGGTGCGGTGATGGGGATGGACTGGCACTCGTCCGGGATCACCACCAGCGTGCTGGGGTCGCTGAAGCGCGGCCTCGCGCCGCTTGCGGGCGAACTCGGCATTCACGTCTGTGGTGGCCGCGGCAAGCAGAGTCGCAGGACTCCGGACGAACTGAACGCGGTGGGCGAGCGGGTCGGCCTCGACGGCGGTGCTCTCGGCCACGCCAGCCGGCTTGTCGCCAAGGTCGACAGCGCCGCGGTTCAGGACGGTTTCGATCTTTACCTGCACGGCTTCATCGTCACCGACGACGGCCGCTGGGTGGTGATCCAGCAAGGGATGAACGATGCGCGCGGGCAGGCGCGCCGCTACCATTGGCTGTCCGAAAACGTGACCAGCTTCGTCGAAGATCCGCATGCGGCGATCGACGGGCGGGAGCAGGGGACGATCGTCAACCTTACCGATCGGCGGGCCGACGCGTCGCGGCGGGGCCAGCTCGCGCTTCTGGCCGATCTCGGACCCGACGGAGTCGTCCGCGAGCTCGCGCGGCTCGATCCGCCTGCGCCCCGTCAGCCGACGGCGCAGCCGCTGCTGCCCCATCTCGTCATGCCGGATCATCACGATCTGCGCGCGGAGGACGTCGTCGCGCGCCGTCTCCATGGCAATCTGGCCGCGGCCGCGGCGCAGGGGCCGGAGGATTTCGCCGCGCTGCTGATGGTGCCTGGGGTCGGCGCTCGGACAGTGCGCGCGCTCGCGATGGTCGCAGAAGTCGTGCACGGCGCGCCGTGCCGGTTCAGCGATCCCGCGCGCTTCTCGCTTGCCCATGGCGGCAAGGACGGGCACCCGTTTCCGGTGCCGATCAAGGTCTACGACAAGACAATCGGGGTGATGAAGAGCGCGATCGTCAAGGCGAAGCTTGGACGCGAGGAAGAGCTTGCCGCGCTCAGGCGTCTCGATCAGCAGGCGCGGCGACTGGAGCGCCATGTCACGGGTCCTTCCGTTGAGGCGCTGCTCGCGGAAGAACGGGCCGCCAGCCATTCTTATGGTGGCCGCACCGTGTTCGGCGACGCGCCACCACCGGACGAAGACGCCGCTCGCAGCAGCGGATGATTGATCGAACTGGTGTTTCATAGCCAGGTGCATCTGGGTGTGACATCCGCTGGCCGCGGGCTTGGAGCAGAACAAACCGCAGGGTCGAAGATGTGCGCCGAGGGGCACGAAACGTCCTTGACGCTTCCCACGCCACACTCCTATGTGCGCGGCGCACCCCGTGCGCAGTGGCGATCGTAGCTCAGTTGGTCAGAGCACCGGTTTGTGGTACCGGGGGTCGCGGGTTCAAGCCCCGTCGATCGCCCCATTTGCGCAGCATCCCCTAGAGCCCAGCAGGATCACCCGATGCAGTCGCCGTGGGACTATCCCGACTTCGACGATCACGAGATCGTTCATTTCGTCCATGATCGCGCAAGCGGCCTCCGGGCGATCATCGCGGTCCACTCCACCCATTTGGGGCCCGGCGCCGGCGGTGTCCGCTTCTGGCATTATGCCGACCCTGGCGACGCCCTGCGCGATGCTCTGCGCTTGTCGCGGGGAATGAGCTTCAAGAATGCCATGGCCGGGTTACCGCTCGGCGGTGGCAAGGCGGTGATCCTGGCCGATCCGGCGCGCACCAAGACACCCGAGATGCTCGCCGCTTATGGCAAGGCGGTCGAGAAACTCTCCGGCTCCTACGTGACCGCCGAGGATGTCGGGATCACGGTCGCCGATCTCGACGCGGTCTCGAAGCACACCCGCTTCATCGCCGGACTGCCGGTCGGCGAGGGCGAGGTCGGCGGCGATCCGGGACCGCATACCAGCTATGGCGTATTCCTCGGCATCAAGGCCGCAGTTCGCCGCGCGCTCGGCAAGGACAGCCTTGCCGGCCTTCACATTGCCATGCAGGGCGCGGGCAGCGTCGCCGGCGGGGTCGCGCGCCGTGCCGCTGCCGAAGGTGCCCGGATCAGCCTTACCGACATCGATCGTGCCCGTGCCGACCGGCTCGCTGCCGAGACCGGGGCGAGCGCGGTCGCGCCCGACGAGATCGTGACGCTGGAAGCCGACGTGTTCAGTCCCAATGCCCTCGGCGCGATTTTGACCGAGGAAACGATTGCGGGCCTCAAGGTTCCGATCGTCGCCGGGGGGGCTAACAACCAACTCGCCACGCCCGCGGACGGCCAGCGCATCCATCAGCGCGGCATCCTCTATGCTCCGGACTACGTGATCAATGCCGGCGGCATCATCAACGTCTCGTCCGAATATCTCCGCGACGCCGATGCGGCCGGGGTCAAGAGCCGCGTCGAGCAGGTTCCGGTGCGTCTGGAGCAGATCTGGTCGGAAAGCGCCGCCACCGGCCGCAACCCGGCCGAAGTTGCCGACGACATGGCGAAGCGGCTGATCGGCCGGTAGACCTCAGCCCCCGGCCGCTTCCGTCTTGGCGGCGTCGCGGCCAAGCTTGTGTTCGCGGTAGACCGTATAGAGGCCGCTGCCGACGATGACGGCGGCGCCCGCCCAGGTCGTTGCGGCGGCATGATCGGCGAAGAGCAGCCAGCCGAACAACACCGCCCACAGCAATTGGGCATAATCGAACGGCACCACCACCGACACGGGCGCGAAGCGCAGCGACGAGGTCAGCAGCAGCTGGCCGATGCCGCCGACTGTGCCCAGAGCAAGCAGAATCCCCCAGGTCGTCGCATCGTGCGCGCTGCCGTAGAATGGCAGGAACAGGCCGAGCACCAGGACGGCGAGGCAGGTGAACCAGAGGACGGTGGTCTGGGTATGCTCGGTCCGGCCGATCTGGCGGATGGTGATGGTGACGATGCCGCTGCCGAACGCGCCGCCGATCGCCAGCGCCAGCCCGACCATCGGCATCCGATCCCCCTCCGGCCGCATCACGATCATCACGCCGATGAGGCCGATGAAGACGGCGGTCCAGCGATGCACGCCGACTTTCTCCTTGAGCACCGCGGCCGAGAGAATGACCGCAAACAAAGGGGCCGCGAACCCGATCGTGGTCGCCTCTGCCAACGGCAGGTAGGCGAGGGCGCTGAAGCCCATCATCATCGTCGTCAGGCCGATCGCGGCCCGCCACGCATGGGCGCCCGGGCGGGTTGTGCGCCAGGCCGTCCAGTTGCGGCTGAGGGCGATCCACAGGATCAATGGCGGCAGGCCGAAGGCGAAGCGGTAGAAGCCGATCTCGATCGTCGGCAGGCCATGCATGTGGGCGAGCTTGATCAGAGCGGCCATGCCCGCGAAGCAGGTCGCGGCACACAGCCTGAGCGCGATGCCGGCAAGCTTATTCTGTTCGGGGCGGAGGGAAGCCATTGCGTGAGGCCTTGCGCTGCGACATGCCGGCCGCGCAAGTCCGGGCCTTTACTGTCGAGATCCGACGCGCCCGAGCGGTGGCGACTAGGTAAACCGCCGGATTTCGCTTTCGTGCCAAAGGCGCGAAGCGCTTTCCCGACAGGCGATCACGCTCTAGAGGGAGGGACAAAATGCACATCTTCGCGAACCCTGCCCGCTTTCTGAAGATCGCGCGACCGCTCACGCCCGTGCTGGGCTGGGGCGGAGCGCTGCTGATTCTCGGCGCACTCGGGGTCGGCCTGTTCGTTGCGCCGCGCGATTATCTTCAAGGCGAGAGCGTCCGCATCATCTACGTCCATGTGCCCGCAGCCTGGCTCGGCATGGGCGGCTGGACGGGGCTGGCGGTCGCCAGCTTCATGCAGTTGGTGTGGCGTCATCCGCTGGCGGCAGTCGCCGCCCGTGCGATCGCGGTGCCGGGTGCCGTGTTTGCAGCGATCTGTCTCGTCACCGGTTCGCTCTGGGGCAAGCCGACTTGGGGCACCTATTGGCAATGGGACGCGCGGCTGACGTCGATGCTGATCCTGCTCTTTCTCTACATCGCCTATATCGCGCTCGACGACGCCGAGCGGGAGCGGGGCGGGGAGGGGCGGATCGCCGCCATTTTCGGCCTCGTCGGGGCGATCAATATTCCGATCATTCATTATTCGGTCGAATATTGGAACACGCTCCACCAGGGCCAGAGCATCTCGTTCCTGCGCGCGAGTTCGAGCATCGACGGCTCCATGCTGTGGCCGCTGCTCGTCTCGGCGCTCGGCTTCACCCTGCTCTTCGGAGCGATCGTGCTGATGCGAATGCGCGCGGCGCTTGCCCGACAAAAGGTCGAAGCCCGCCTCAGGAGACTTTCGTGAGCCATTGGACCTTCATCCTCGCCGCTTATGCGCTGACGGCGATCGGCACAATCGGTCTCGTCTGGTCCAGCTGGGCGGCGATGCGCCGGGCTGAGCGCCAGGTCGATGCCCTGCGCGGCGAGAGATGAGGATCCGGCGGTGAAGCCAAAGACCCAGCGCCTGTTCCTGCTCATCCTCGCCATCGTCGCCGTGCTGGCGGCGGTGCTGCTCGCCATGTCGGCGCTCAAGGATCAGGCCGCCTATTTCTACGCGCCGGCCGATGTTGCGCGTGAAGGTGCGCCGCAGGGCCGCAATGTTCGCATCGGCGGCATGGTCAAGGAAGGGTCGATCCGACGCGCCGCCGACGGCGTGACGATCGCCTTCGTGGTCGGCGACGACAGCCCCCACACGATCGCCGTGCGCTACCGCGGCATCGTCCCCGATCTGTTTCGCGAGGAAAGCGGTGTCGTCGCCGAAGGCCGGTTCCAGCCCGACGGGCTGTTTGTCGCGGACGAGATCCTGGCAAAGCATGACGAGAATTACATGCCGCCGCAGCTCGACGCCAAAAAGGGCGAGCACAAGAGCGAGAGCCTGAAGTGATTGCCGAAACCGCGCTTGCGGCGCTCTGGCTCGCGGCAGCGATGTCGGTCCTGCAATTGCTGTTCGGGGTGGTCGCCTTGCGGCCCGGCGGCGGCGAGGTGACCTCGGCCATGCGGCCGATCGCGGTCGCGCAGGCGCTGCTGGTCGGGCTCTCCTTTCTGCTGCTGATCCAGCTGTTCCTGCGCACCGATCTTTCGGTCGGCCTGGTCGCGGCAAACAGCCACACGATGAAGCCGTGGCTGTACAAGGTCGCCGGCGCGTGGGGCAATCATGAAGGCTCGATGCTGCTGTGGGTGACGGTGCTCGCCATCGCCGGCGCCGCAGTGGCCCTGTTCGAGCGCCGGCTGGACGAACGGACGCTGATCGCGACGCTGGCGGCCCAGGCGGCGATCGGGCTCGGCTTCTACGCCTTCCTGCTTTTCTCCTCCAATCCGTTCGAGCGGTTGTTCCCTGCACCGCTGGAAGGCAATGGCCTCAATCCCCTGCTTCAGGATCCGGGTCTCGCCTTCCATCCGCCGACTTTATATTTCGGCTATGTCGGGATCTCGATCGCTTTCTCGTTCGCCGTCGGCGCTCTGATCACGCGCGACGTCGGTCCGGCCTTCGCACGGGCGATGCGCCCATGGGTGCTCGCCGCCTGGATCTTCCTGACGCTTGGCATCACGGCCGGCTCCTATTGGGCCTATTACGAACTCGGCTGGGGCGGCTGGTGGTTCTGGGATCCGGTCGAGAATGCGTCGCTGATGCCGTGGCTGGCGGCCACGGCGCTGCTGCATTCGGTAACCGTGCTTGCAACCCGCGATGGCCTGCGTGCTTGGACGGTGATGCTGGCGGTGGTCGCCTTTTCGATGTCGATGATCGGCACCTTTCTCGTCCGGTCGGGAATTCTCACCTCGGTGCACAGCTTCGCCGTCGATCCGGAGCGCGGAGCGTTCATCCTTGCGCTGCTTGCGCTCTACATCGGCGGGGCGCTCGCTCTGTTTGCGCTGCGGGTGGGGACGGTGAAGGAGGGATCTACCTTCGATCTGGTCAGTCGCGAAGGGGCGCTGGTCGCCAACAATCTGTTTCTGTCGGCGATTCTCGGGATCGTCTTTGTCGGCACCCTGTACCCGCTGCTGATCGAGGCGCTCGCGGGCGAGAAGCTGTCGGTAGGGCCGCCCTATTTCAACAGCGTCGCAGGGCCAATCGCCTTGGCGCTGGTGGCGGTGATGGGGGCTGGTCCGCTGCTGCGCTGGCGGCGTGACCGGGTGACCGATCTGGTCCGGCGCCTGGCGCTTCCGCTGGCGATCACCGGCCTTGCGCTGCTTGCATTGCTGCTGCTCGCCCCGGGGCTTGGCATTCTGCCGCTGGTGGGGCTGGTCGTCGCCTTCGGCGTCGGCGCTGCCAGCCTCGCGCCTCTCTGGAAGCGCAACCTGCGGCGGACGCCGCTGTTCACCTGGGGCATGGTGATCTCGCACCTGGGCATCGCCGTCAGCCTCGCCGGCATGGCCTCCGAGGCGGCGTTCACCAAGGAGACCCTGATCGCTGCCCGGCCGGGCGAGACGGTTCGCGTTGGTCCGTATGCCTTGCGGTTCGACTCGGTGGCGCCGATCGCAGGCCCCAATTGGACCGCGATGGAGGCGACGCTGACCGCTCGCCGGGGAGATGGCGGAGGGTTCGTGCTGCGGCCGCAGGCGCGGACCTTCAATGCGCCGCGCACGGACACCAGCGAGGCAGCGATCGCCACCCGTCTCGATGGTCAGCTTTACACCGTGATCGGCAAGGCCGACGAGGGCGGACGCTGGCAGCTGCGCCTTTGGTGGAAGCCCTTCGTCACCTTGATCTGGCTCGGTGGCGCGCTGGTCGCCTTCGGCGGGCTGCTGTCGCTTATCGGCCGCGTTCGCCGTCGTCGCCGCGACGGGGAGAGCCACGCATGAGACGGATTCTGCTGTTCCTGCCGCTCGGCGCCTTCGTCTTGATCGTTGCCGTGTTCGCGTTCCGGCTGCATGCCCCGGGCGATTCGATCGTCCGGTCCCGCATGATCGGCAAGCCAATGCCCGCTTTTGTCCTGAAGGCGATGGTCGGCAGCCATCCCGGTCTGACTGCTGCCGACCTGCGCGCCGGCCGGCCCCGTCTCGTCAATGTGTTCGGAAGTTGGTGCATTCCCTGCCGCGCCGAGGCCCCGCAACTCGAGACGCTGAAGGCGCGCGGCCTCCCGATCGACGCGATCGCAATTCGCGACACGCCGGGCGACGTCGCCGCGTTCCTCAAGGATTATGGTGACCCGTTTCAGCGCATCGGCGACGATCCGCGCAGCCAGGTGCAGTTCGCGCTCGGGTCATCGGGCGTGCCGGAGACGTTCGTCGTCGATGGGAGGGGCATCATCCGTCACCAGCATATCGGCGACATTCGACCGGAGCATGTCGACGAGATCGTCAAGGCGTATGAGGCGGCGCGATGAGGCGCCAGCCGGCCTTGCGCCTGTCCGTCTTGCTCCTGCTCGTTACCGGCGTGCCTGCGGCCGGCCAGCCGACGACTCCCCCTGCGCCCTACGCCTACCGCCAACTCGAAAATCCGCAGCAGGAAGCGCAGGCGAAGGCGTTGATGGAGAGTTTGCGGTGCCTTGTCTGCCAGGGCCAGTCGATCGCCGACAGCGACGCCGACATGGCGGGTGACATGCGCTCGATGGTGCGGGAGCGGATCAAGGCCGGTGAGAAGCCGGAGGCGATCCGGACCTGGCTGATCGAACGCTACGGCAGCTGGGTGAGCTACAAGCCGACGGTTGAGCCGGTCACCTGGCCGCTCTGGGCGGCGCCGATCCTGCTCCTCCTCGTCGGCCTGTGGCTGGCGCGCGGGCGGTTCCGGCGAAGGACACGCTGATGGGCTGGTTCATCATCCTGATCATGGCCCTGCTGGTATTTGCTTCGCTTTGGCATTTCGCCAGGCTGGAGAAGGGGCCGCTGCAGTTCGTCGCAGCGGCCCTGCTGCTCGCGCTCGCCGGCTATGCCTGGCAGGGACGGCCGAACCTGGAAGGTGCGCCGCGCCGGATGGAGGTTGCGGAGAAGCAGCCGGACAGTCCGTTCATGGCGCTGCGCCGGGAGATGTTCGGCCAGTTCGACAGTGCGGACCGTTGGCTGATCCTGTCCGAAAATTATCGTCGTAGCGGCAAGACCCAGGACGGTGCCGCGATCATCCGTTCGGCGCTCCGCGCCCATCCCCGGAACGTGACCTTGTGGATCGGCTACGGCGACGCCCTGGTCGCGCATGGCGGCGGCACCCTGACTCCCGCGGCGGAATTCGCCTTTCTGCGCGCCGCGGCGCTGGCGCCGAAGCATCCGGGACCCTCGCTCTTCTACGGCATCGCACTTGCGCAGAGCGGGGACTTCGTACGTGCCGAACAGCAATGGCGGCGCGCTTTGGCCCTGGCACCGGCGAACGCCTCATGGCGCGCGGAGCTGGTGCGTCAGCTCGGAATGATCGATCGGGCGAGGGCGGCCGGACAGATCCGCTGATTGCACCTGTGCGGACCTGATGCTACGTTTGTAGCATGAGCGTGGCCGGGGGGATCTCGTGCGCAATGGATTGCTGCGATTGCTGCTGTCGTCGAGTGTTTTGCTCGCCCAGGGCGCGGATGCCGGCGTGACCCGTGCCGATGTCGAGCGGGAGGCGGAACAGGCACTGCGCGACACCGGTGCGCGCGGGCTGGCGATCGCGCTGATCGAAGACGGCAAGGTGGTGCATGCCGGCAGCTTCGGCGTGCGCAATGCGGCGGGCGCGCCGCTCGAGACAGACACGATCATGTACGGCGCCTCGCTGACGAAGGCGGTGTTCGCCTATTACGTCATGCAGCTGGTCGACGACAAGCGGATCGCGCTCGACACACCGATCGATCGTTACCTTGCCAAGCCGCTGCCCGACTATCCCGCCGATCCGCGCTACGGGCCCTGGCCCGATCTCGCCGGTGACGAGCGCTGGCGAACGCTGACGCCACGCGTCCTGCTTTCCCATGGCGGCGGCTTCCCGAATTTCGAATGGGACGAACCCGACGGCAAGCTGCGCATCCACTTCGATCCGGGCAGCCGCTATGCCTATTCCGGGACCGGCATCATCTTGCTGCAGTTCGTGCTGGAGCAGGGCCTCGGCCTCGATGTCGGCAAGGACATCCAGCGCCGGATCTTCGATCCGCTCGGCATGGCCGACACCAGCCTGATCTGGCGCCCGACTTTCGCCGCAAACCTCGCCGACGGGTTCGATGTGGCCGGCAAGGTCGAGCCGCATGACGAGCGAAGCAAAGTGCGCGCCGCGGGATCGATGGACACGACCATCGCCGACTTCGCCAAGTTCGCAGCTGCCTATGTGCGCGGGTGGGGCCTTTCGGCTTCCGCCCGCGCCGAGTTGGTCAAGGCACAGCTGCCGATCACCACCGCAAGCCAGTTTCCCTCGCTCCAGCCAGAGGCTCCGCCGGCGCAGCGTCGCGCCGATCTCGCCGCCGGGCTTGGCGTGATCGTGTTCGACGGGCCGCAAGGCCGCGGCTTCATGAAGGGCGGCCATAACGACACCACCGGCAACAGCTGGGTGTGCGTGGAGAAAGGCCGTCGCTGCGTCATCCTGCTCGCCAACGACGTCCGCGCGGAGCCGGCCTTTGGTCGCATCGTCGAGACGCTGATCGGTCCGACGGGTGCGCCATGGCGATGGGAGTATGGCGGAATGACGCTGCTCGGCGCGCCTTAGCGCCAAGGCGGGGCTCTCGCCGCAGGAGACGAAAGCCCCTATGCCGCCGGATCCGGTCAGTGGTCGACGCCGCGTCCGGTTTCCTGCTGAAGTTCGTCGATCTTCTTCGAAGCTTCGGCCTTGCTGAGCTCCGGATCGAACTCCTCGCCGGCCTCTTGTGCCAGGGTCTTCAGGTAGGAGGCCTGCGGCGCCGTCATGCTCTCGTCGCCGGTAACCCAGTCGTCGGGATCCTTGGCAGCGGCCTGATTGGTGTCGTTGCGATCGGACATGGCTGAACTTTCCGTTGAGGGAGACATGGCCGAAGCACCGCCTCGGCCTTTCTCCATCAACGGAAATGTTCCAGATTTGTTCCGGCGCTCAGGCCGGTACGAAGTCGAGGTCGAGCGCCTCTGCCACCGCCTGGTGACGTATCTTGCCGCCGGAGACGTTGAGTCCGTTGGCGAGGTGCGAATCCTCCGCCATGGCAGCCTCCGCGCCCAGATTGGCGAGGCGCAGCACGAACGGCAGCGTCGCGTTGTTGAGCGCAAAGGCGGAGGTGCGGGCGACCGCGCCCGGCATGTTCGCGACGCAGTAGTGGATGACGCCGTCGACCTCGAAAACCGGATCCTCATGGGTGGTGGCGCGCGACGTTTCGAAACAGCCCCCTTGATCGATCGCAATGTCGACCAGCACCGACCCGCGCTTCATCGTCTTCAGCATGTCGCGCGTGACGAGCTTCGGCGCGGCCGCCCCGGGGACGAGCACCGCGCCGATCACCAGTTCCGCCTCGCTCACGGCTTTGGCAATCGCCGCCTTCGAGGCGTAGGCCGTCTTGATCTGACTGCCGAAGAACATGTCGAGTTCGGCGAGACGGGCATTCGAGATGTCGTAGATGGTGACGTCGGCGCGCATGCCGACCGCCATTTGCGCCGCATTCACGCCGGAGACGCCGCCGCCGAGGATCGCGACTCGCGCCGGCGCGACTCCCGGAACGCCGCCGAGCAGGACGCCGCGGCCGCCCTGCTCCTTTTCGAGATAGTGCGCGCCGACCTGGATCGACATACGCCCGGCAACCTCGGACATCGGCTTGAGCAGCGGCAGCGAGCGGTCGTGCGACGTCACCGTCTCATAGGCGATGCAGGTGGCCCCGGACGCCATCAAACCCTCGGCCTGCGGCTTGTCCGCGGCGAGATGGAGATAGGTGAACAAGAGATGCCGGGATTCGAGGAGAGCGATCTCCTGTGCCTGCGGCTCCTTGACCTTGACGATCATGTCGGCACCGGCAAACACCTCTGCCGCCGTCGCGACGATGCTTGCTCCGGCCTTCACATATTCCTGATCGTCGAAGTCGATGCCGAGCCCGGCACGGGTTTCGACGATCACTTGGTGGCCGGCACTGGCCAGCTCGGCAACGGATGCCGGGGTCAGCCCGACTCGGAACTCGTTGTTCTTGATCTCTTTCGGCACGCCGACGCGCATCGGAGGCTCTCCATCTATTTTATGATGGCGCGGCTATAGACCGGCTCGGTGATTTTGTCGCCGTTGCGAAGGGGAGGCGCAGCGTGCTAAGCGCGGCGCGCCTGGCGGGGCCAGTGCGCGAGACGTGAAGGATATCGAGGGCTTAACCGCCTTCAACACCCATGAACGACACTGCCGCCGCCCAATCGCCAGCTCCCGACATGCGTTCGGAGTCCCATGCTCAGCACGGCAGCATCGTCGCGCTCGCCGTGTCTGCGATCGGTATCGTCTTCGGCGATATCGGAACGTCGCCGCTCTACGCCTTCCGGGAGACCTTCTCCGGTCACCACAAGCTCGCGCACGGGCCGCAGGAGATTGTCGGCGTACTCAGCCTGATCTTCTGGTCGATGATGATCGTGGTGACGTTGAAGTACGTCGCCGTGATCATGCGAGCCGATAACAAGGGGGAGGGCGGCAGTCTGGCGCTGCTCGCGCTCATCAACCGCAAGAGCGAGCGTAGCGGGCCGCGCAAGTGGACGGCCGGAATCATCCTGCTCGGGGTGTTCGCCTGCGCGCTCTTCTACGGCGACAGCATGATCACCCCCGCGATTTCCGTGCTGTCGGCGGTCGAGGGTCTCACGACCGTCCAGTCAAGCTTCGAGCCGTTCGTGCTGCCGGTTGCGGTCGGGATATTGGTCGGCCTGTTCACGATACAGTCGGTCGGCACCGCGCGAGTCGGCGCCTTTTTCGGCCCGATCATGCTGGTCTATTTCCTGACCCTGTCGGTGCTCGGCATCATCCACATCGTCGACCGGCCGGCGATCATCCTCGAGACGATCAACCCGCTCAACGCGATCAACTTCTTCATCGTCGACGGTTGGGCAGCCTTTCTCGCGCTCGGATCGGTGGTTCTCGCCGTGACCGGTGCCGAGGCTCTCTATGCCGACATGGGCCATTTCGGCCGCAAGCCGATCGGCTTGTCCTGGCTGTGGTTCGTGCTGCCGAGCCTGATGCTGAACTATATGGGGCAGGGTGCGATGATCCTGACGCTCGATCCGGCCGCGGCCGACGAGACGATCAAGAACCCGTTCTTCCTGCTCGCGCCCGAGATGCTGCGGCTGCCGCTGGTGATTCTCGCGACGCTCGCCACGATCATCGCCAGCCAGGCGGTGATTTCCGGCGCCTTCTCCGTCACCCAGCAGGCGATGCAGCTCGGCTTCATCCCGCGTCTGCGCATCCTCCACACCAGCGCGTCGGCGGCGGGTCAGATCTATATTCCGGTGATTAACTGGGCGCTGCTGGTCATGGTGACCCTGCTCGTCCTGTTCTTCCAGAATTCGAGCAACCTCGCCGCGGCCTATGGCATTGCGGTGACGGGGGCGATGTTCATCGACTCCTGTCTGCTCGCCGTGGTGCTGTTCTCGCTCTGGAACTGGCGCCCGATCTTCGCGGTGCCGCTGCTCGCGCTCTTTTTCCTGGTCGACATCGCCTATTTTGCCGCCAATCTGACCAAGGTGCCCGACGGCGGCTGGTTCCCGCTGCTGATCGGCCTGATCGCCTTCACCCTGCTCACGACCTGGGCACGCGGACGCCAGCTGATGCTGGCGCGGATGCGGGAGGCCTCGATGCCGGTGGAGATCTTCGTCAGATCGGCGGCAAGCAGCGCCACCCGGGTACCGGGCACCGCCGTGTTCATGACCACGACGCCGGACGGCGTTCCCCATGCGCTGCTGCACAATCTCAAGCACAACAAGGTGCTGCACGACCGGGTCATGCTGCTGACCGTGAAGATCGAGGATGTGCCGTTCGTCGAGGAGGATCGCCGCTTCGATCTCACCGATCTCGGCAGCGGCTTCTACCGTCTCGTGCTTCGGTTCGGTTTCATGCAGGAATCGGATGTGCCTGCGGCGCTTGCCCGTGTCGAGACCTGCGGGCCGGCCTTCAAGATGATGGACACCAGCTTCTTCCTGGCCCGGCAGACGCTGCTCGCCTCGGCTCGCCCGGGAATGTGGATCTGGCGCGAACGCCTGTTCGCCTGGATGCTGCGAAACGCCGAAAGCGCGATGGAATTCTTCAAGCTGCCGCCGAACCGGGTCGTCGAGCTCGGCAGCCAGGTGGAAATTTGAGGTCCGAGGACGGTGCAGCGACGGCGCCGGTGATCGTCACGGCGACGTTCGGAGACGGCGACAATGGCTGGCTGCAGGAGCTTCGCCGCGCGCACTTCCCGCCGGAGCGCAACCAGGTCCCGGCGCATCTCACCTTGTTCCACCATCTGCCGCCGAGCGTGATCCGCGAGCTCGATCAGCGGCTTGCCCGTCACGCGGCGATGGCCGCGCCGCGCGCCGCTGTCGGCGGGATCATCGATCTGGGTGGGGGCACGGCGCTGCGCGTCGACAGCGCGGAACTGGAGGACATACGCCACGATCTCGCGGAGGCGCTGCGCGGCTTGCTGACCCCGCAGGATCAGGCGCCGTGGCGTCCGCACGTCACCATTCAGAACAAGGTGGAGCCGCGTGAGGCGAAGCGCCTTCAGCAGCAGCTGCGCGCCACCTTCACGCCGCGCCCGCTGGCCATCCGGGGATTGGCCACCTGGCACTATCTCGGCGGGCCCTGGGCGCCGCTCAAGACCTACGTCTTTCGCGGCTGAGAGGCGCCCCTCCGGCCTCCGTCAGTCCAGCTGGCCGACGCCGTCGCAGCTATAATCGAATGCGGCGAGGCCGGCTTCGAGATGCGATGCGAGCAGGGGCATGTCGAGCAGCTCGTCGATCGCGCTTTCGGGATCGTTCTCGCCGGCTTCGGCGAAAGCGTCGTCCCATTCGCTGACGTCGAACGTGCCGCGACCCACCCAGGCCAGGGCGAGCGTCTCCGACAGCTGATCGTCGGCGAGATCGTCCAGCGTCGCGCGGAGTTCCTCCTCGACGTCGTTCAGTTCGTCTTCGAGCGTCGATAGCGCGCCGGCGCCGCTGTCGTCGTCGAAATCGTCGACGTTGTCGGCGTCTTCATCCGGATCCTGTGCCGGCACCTGCGCTTCGTTCTCGCGCGCCCGGATGATGATCCGGCAAAGCGTCTCGAGAGGGGTTAACAATTCCATCGCCACGTCTCCATTTTCGCCCGGCTAACGACAAAGGGCGCGGCGGAGTTCCCGAACGTTCCGGGACGGAAAGGATATAGCGTCCGAAATTGTGTCTTCGGCGTGACGGATCGGGCGCCTTTGGCCTTCGTGCCTGCTGGATCATGACCCGCGAGAGCCTAGTTGACGCTGCGCGAGGCCGTGCCTATAGCCCCGCCACGCCCGCTGCCGAGCAGCGGTGCGGCGCCTTGGGGCGGAGTAGCTCAGCTGGTTAGAGCAGCGGAATCATAATCCGCGTGTCGGGGGTTCAAGTCCCTCCTCCGCTACCACGAAAAAGCTTGCTCTCTAAAAGGGTTGGCAGGCTTTTTTATGCCCTGAACGGACCCGCAGGAAGGCCTCAGAAGGCCCAAAAAGGGCTTGGAGAGGGGACACTGGGGGTTAGTGAGCCGCCCATCAAAATACCGTAGATTCCGCGTGTCGATGTGTTACCCTCTTGATTGCGAACCGATATTTTGTGCGTTTTTGAACACGCGGATTTTCCTGACGAAAATTCCGCTGTTCTAGACCGACTAAGCTGTTCTAATTCGAGGGTACAAAGGTCGGGTGATGGATTCTTTCGAGCCCAGCGGCCCGCAACGCTTGGCGGGCTAGTCTACGAATATTGCTCATAGGGGGTGGTAGCAGAGAGAATCCAATAAAAGAAAGGTGTCGTGCATTTGTGTGCGAGCGGGTCTCGCATCGCAGCGTTTCCGCCGCTCCTTGGCCGGTCGGAGCTAGGGCAACATGCCTTTGGCCAGAGACGCGGCCATCCCGGGCGTGGAGTGACTCGTCCACCGTCGGCGCGTGCTGATCGAAACCGCGCCCAGCAATCCGGACGGGGCATCGGCCGGCTCCTCGACGATCAGCACGATGTTGCGCGGCCCCGCGCCGGACGGCAGCCGGGCGGTGAGCGGGCCAGGCGCCGCGCCGCTCTTCGAGGCGAGCTTGACGCCGTCGACCCAGAGCTCGGCAGATCCGCCCACATCCATGAAATCGATTCGTCCGCCCTGCGCCGCCACTTTCTTCCAGGGCATTATCTGAGTCCGATACACGCGCCAGCCGGCCCCGGGTGTCGCCGGGGTTGCGATACCGCTGCGCACGAAATCCCAGCTGTTGTTGTCGCCGTCGGGCGGCGCCAGGCTGGGCAACGGACGTTCGGCAAGTCGAGGCGAGCGGCGCCACTCGCGGATTGCGAACGTGGCCGCCGTGGCCGCCACCTGCGCCCGCGGCGGCACATCGGCCCGGTCGATACTCAGCGTCGCCGGCCTGAGCCCGTCTGCCGACGCCTTGATGGTGATGCGACCTCGGCCACTGGCGGCGCGGACGATAATCTGGGCGAGGCCGTTGAACAGGGACCGCGTGCCGCTGCCGGGCGCCGTCTGTTCGGGCTCATGGCTGTTGGGATCGCCATTCCCGATCCCGATTATGGTCGCCCCATCGACCGTGAAGCGCGTCAGCAGGTTGGCGGTGGGAACATGACGCCCCTTGGCATCGACAGCGTCGATGGTGACGGGCTGGGCATCTTCGTCGTCTCCGGCCATCGCGGTCCGAGTCGGGGTGAGACGCAGTGCGACGGGTCGGCCGGCGGTCTCGTGCACCGCCCGTGCGACAACCTTGCCGCTCCGCATCGCAATCGCCTCGATCCTTCCCGGTGCATAGGGGACCGTCCAGCTGTTGCCCATGATCCGGTCGACGGGCTGCGTTCCAAGCTGTCGGCCGTTCAGGCGCAGGGACACCGTGTCGGCATTGCTGCTGACGAAGACCTTGATTTTTTCGCCCTCACGGCCCGGCCACGTCCAGTGGGGCGCGATCGCCACCACGGCTTCGTCGTCGATCCAGTGGGCGCGATGGATGTCGAAGGCGGTCTTCGGGAAGCCGCACAGGTCGAGGATGCCGAAGAAGCTCGAGATGGTCGGCCACTCATGCGGGGTCGGCTCGCCATGATAGTCGAAGCCGGTCCAGACGAAGCCGCCGGCGACGAAAGGGCGCTCGGCGATCGCTTTCCAGCTGTCGCGGTGGGTGCCGCCCCAGCTCGCCGCTTCCTCGTCATAGGACGTGATGACATGACCGGCCTTGTCGGTCGCGAAGGCGCCGCGCGTTTCGAATGCGCTGGTGTCTTCCGAGCTGGTCATCGGCTTGGCCGGGTTGAGGCGGTGGAACTTGTCGTAATCGGCCTGATAATAATTGAACCCCATGACGTCGACGACGGTCGAGACGTTGGCGGGATTGTAGAAAGCGCCGTTCATCGCCGCAGTGATCGGGCGGGCGCGGTCGAGCCGGTGGACCGCTGCCGACATTCGCCGGACCATTTCGACACCGGCTTCGGTGCCCTGCATGGGCTCCTCGTTGAACACCGACCACAGGATCACGCTCGGATGATTGCGGTCGCGGCGAACCAGCCATTCCAGCTGAGCGAGGTAATCGGGAGCTGGGTTGAAGATCCGGTTCTCGTCCATGACGAGGAAGCCCATCCGGTCGCACCAGTCGAGCAACTCGGCGGCCGGCGCATTATGGGACATTCGAATTGCATTGCAGCCCATCGCCTTCAGCCGCTCGAGCCGCCACGCCATCAGCGAGTCCGGCACGGCCACGCCGACTCCGGCATGGTCCTGGTGAAGGCACACGCCCTTGAGCTTGACCGGCCGATCGTTGACGAACAGCCCCCGGTCGGCATCGAAGCGGATCGTGCGAAAGCCGATCGCGATACGGCGCTCGTCGACGGCGGCCCCAGCGCGGATGACGCGGGTCTGAACGGTATAGAGGATGGGGGTCTCGACGGACCAGAGGCTCGGCGCTCCCGGATCGAGCATGAGCCGCGCCTCGGCCCGATCGAGAACTGGAATTGTCACCTCGGCACGCGCAGTGGATATCTGGCGACCTTCGGGATCGAGGAGGATCGCCTCGACCGTCACGGGTGCCGCTTCGCGTTCGATGTTGGCGAGGGTGGCGGTAACCGGCACCTGCCAGTGCGCGTCGGCGCTTCGCACCGGATTGCAATGGACGCCGTCGGTGACGATCGCGACCGGCGCGCGCCGCACCAGCCAGACATGGCGGTAGAGGCCGGCGCCTTCGTACCACCAGCCTTCCTTGGCGTCGGCGTCGACCCGAATGGCGATGATATTCTCCTCGTCGCCGAATCGCGCGAACGGCGTCAGATCGACATGGACGCTGTTATACCCGGACCAATTGTGGGCGACGAGGCTGCCGTTCACCCACAGCGTGGCGTTGGTCGCGATGCCGTCGAAGTGCAGTTCGATCGTCTTGCCGCGATCGGCGGGATCGAGCCGCAACATGCGGCGATACCAACCGATACCTCGCCGGCGGAAGCCCTGGGAGACGTTGGCGTTCTGCTCGAAGGGCTGCGCGGCGGCCCAGTCATGCGGCAGCCGCACCTCCGCCCAATCGCTGTCGTCGTAGAGCATCGCGGCGGCGCCGCGGGCATTGCCGGCCTTGACGCTGAGATAGGTGTCGTTGTGTCCCTGCGGCTCGGGTGTCGGGATGTCGCCTTCATGGAATCGCCAGCCGAGTTCGAGAAGCGTGCGCGACGGATCGGTCTCGGGAAGGCGCTGCAGCAGGCGCCGTTGCGGCGCCGGCATCGGGAAACCGTCGGCGACATCCCGGCCGACAGGCGCCGCGCTTACGGGTGCGATGCCGAGCAGGGCGCCGGCGCTGGCGCTGCCGAGAAGAAGTTCGCGTCGGTTCACAGTTCAAGCTCCTGGACGGCCGCTGCGGGCCCTGAGGGTCAGACGTCGCTCAGTTCCGCGACGAAATCGTAGGCGTCGCCACGATAATAAGAGCGGGTGACTTCGGCGGGACGGCCGTCGCGCAAGAAGGCGCGGCGTTCGATAAGAAGGCCGGCATGCCCCGGATCCACTCCCAGCATCCGCGCGTGTTCGCCGCCGAAGGGTACGGCGCGAAGTCGCTGGATCGCGCGGACCGGGCGCGTGCCCGCTTCTTCCAGTGCGATATAAAGGGAGTCCTTCACGGCACCGACGGACGGCAGGCAGTAACCGGCGACGGTGGAGAATTCGAGTGCCATCGGCTCTTCGTCGGCAAAGCGGATGCGCGCGAAGCGCAGCACCGGCGCCGCCGGCGACAGGCCGAGCATCAGTGCCTCTTCGGGATTTACCTGACCGGCACCGCGCGAGATCCAGCTGCTGCTCGCCCTGCGACCGCGTGCCGCCATGTCCTCGGTGAACGACGTCAATTTGGAAAAGCTCTTTTCGACCCGCCCGGCAACGAAGGTCCCGGCACCCCGACGCCGGGTGAGCAGGCCCTCCTCGACCAAGCCGCCGATCGCCTTGCGAACGGTGATGCGGGAGACGTCATATTCCGCGGCAAGCTCGCGCTCCGGCGGGATCGCATCGCCCTGCGCCAACACATGGCCGTCGATTGCGTCGCGGATCAGCTGCTGCAGCTGAAGATAGAGTGGAGACGGATTGTTGGTTCGGAATCGACCCACCTGTTCCGAAAAGGTCATCGTTCCTCCCCCCGGCTCCGCCCTCGCGCTTCTTCTTGTTAAGCGTCGCTACCGCAAGCGGGACCGTTCGGCAACTCGCGACCCCGGCCTATATTGGTCTTATCCTTTTGACAAATAGCGGGTGAAAAATTGTCGCGAACGGGCGGAAATGCGGCGAAAGATCCACCGGACCTATTGTGAGCAATGACATAGATTGGTTACACGCCCGCCGAGCGCCGCATCCGAGCGGCGCATGGCGGAGGCTGATCATGGTATCTTTTCGGGCGCGCAGGATCGCGGCCCTGAGCGGCGCGGCACTGCTGTTCGCATCGGCACCCGCATTATCGGCTGGACGCGACACGATT
The DNA here is from genome assembly GCF_004135585.1 of Sphingosinicella sp. BN140058. Classification (NCBI taxonomy): domain Bacteria; kingdom Pseudomonadati; phylum Pseudomonadota; class Alphaproteobacteria; order Sphingomonadales; family Sphingosinicellaceae; genus Sphingosinicella; species Sphingosinicella sp. BN140058. The sequence goes on from NZ_CP035501.1 coordinate 5,141,099, forward strand.
GCGCTCGACGGGCCATGGCAGGCGCGTATCGACCCACGCGACAGCGCGGCCGCGAAGGCGCATCCGCAGGAAGCCGACTGGTTTGCGGCGCATGTTCCCGGCAGCGTCCAGCAGGATCTGATCGCCGCCAAGCGCGTGCCCGATCCGTTCAAGGGCACCAACGAAGCCGCGATCCAGTGGGCCGGTCTCACCAGTTGGCAGTTCCGACGGGTGATCGACGTGACACCGGCGATGCTGGCACGAGACCATCTCGATCTCGTTTTCGAGGGGCTCGACACCTTCGCCACCATATCGGTGAACGGCACCAGATTGCTCAGCACGGGCAACGCGCACCGCCGCTGGCGGGTGGATGCCAAGCCGGCGCTCAGGGCCGGACGAAACGAGCTGCTGATCGAGATCGCGTCGCCGATCCGCACCTTGCAGCCGCAAGTGCTAGCCGATGCCAACCCGCTGCCCGGCGAGTATGAATCGGCGTTCGGGGACGAACCCAAGGGCAAGCAGACATCCCCGTACATCCGCAAGCCGAAATACCATTATGGCTGGGACTGGGGTCCCCGGATCGTTTCGATCGGGATCTGGCGTGCCGTGCGGCTGGAGGGGTGGGACGATGCTCGGGTGGACGGCTTCCGGATCGACCAGGAAGCGCTCAACCAGGCCGAGGCGAGACTGGTCGCGCGTTACCGCATCGTCGCGGACGAGGATGGTGACGTCCGGCTGCGCACCACGCTGACGGCACCCGACGGCACCGAACAGACGGTCGAGCGAACCGCACATGTTGCTGCCGGCGCCAACGAGGTCAGCGTCCCGCTCGCCGTCGCAGCGCCAAGGCGGTGGTGGCCGGTCGGCTATGGCGATCAGCCGCTCTACCGTGTCGAAGGTAGCGTCGCCGATGCCGAAGGCGAGATCGACCGGGTCGAGCGCAAGATCGGCCTTCGCACGGTCGAGCTGATCCGCAAGGATGGCAGCTTCGGTTTCAAGGTCAACGACGTGCCGATCTTCGCCAAGGGCGCCAATCTGATCCCGTTCGACATGTTCCCGGCCCGCGTTCCGACTGCGCAGATGCGCCATCTGGTCGAGAGCGCGCGCGACGCGAACATGAACATGATCCGGATCTGGGGCGGCGGCTATTATCTCGACGACACCTTCTACGAGATTGCGGACGAACTCGGCATGATGATCTGGCAGGATTTTATGTTCGGCGGCTCGGTTACCCCGCCGGAGGCGGCCTTCCGGCACGACGTTCAGATCGAGGCCGAAGAGCAGGTCGAGCGGCTGCAGCCGCATCCGTCGGTGGTCGTGTGGGCCGGCAACAACGAAGTCCTTTCAGGCTGGGAGAATTGGTCCGATCGCAAGGCGTACAAGAAGAAGGTCGGCGCGGACGAGCAGGAGCGGATCGGGGTCGGCATGGCAGTGCTGTTCGATCGCGTGCTCCGCGATGCGGTGCTGACCCGGTCGCCGGGCATACCCTATTGGCCGGGATCGCCATCGACCGATTACGAGGGGCCCACCGACACCGACAAGGATGGCGATCGTCACTTCTGGGATGTGTGGTCGGGATCGAAGCCGGTCGAGCGTTACCTCGACAGCTGTCCCCGCTTCATGTCCGAATATGGGTTCCAGGCCATGCCCGATCTCTCGACGATCCGGAACTTCGCCGGGAAGGGGGCGCTCGCAATCGACAGCCCGGTGCTGAAGGCCCACCAGAAGTTCCTCGCAGGCGAGGGCAATGCCCGCCTGCAAATGTATCTCGATCAGCGGTTGCGGCCGGCGCGCGACTTTGCCGACCTCGTCTACCTGACCCAGGTCAACCAGGCCCAGGCGATCGACATGGCGGCGCGGCACCATCGCGCCTGCCGCCCCGTGACGATGGGATCGCTGTTCTGGCAGCTCAACGACACCTGGCCTGCAATCTCCTGGGCGAGCATCGACTATGAGGGGCAATGGAAATTGCTTCATCATGCCACCCGCCGCTTCTTCGCGCCTCAGGCGATCGTCACCGAGCATCGCAACGGCAGCACTCGGGTCGCGCTCGTCTCCGACGCGACCACGCCCGTGCAAGCCGAATGGCGCATCCGTGCATTCGACATGGCGGGGAAGCCGCTTGCCGACCGTCGCGAAGCGATCGTGCTCGCGCCGCTGAGCGCGCGTGACGTCGCCGCCATCCCGGATGCAGAGCTGTTCGCGGACGCCGATCCCAAGGCAAGCTACGGCGTTGCCGAGCTGCTGGTGGATGGGCGCAGCGTATCGCGCACGATCATAGAGCGGGTCGCGCCCAAGGACATGGATTATGCGCCGCCGGGCCTCTCCGCCCGTTGGGACGGCAAGACAGTGACGATCACCGCAAAGGCGCTCGCCCGCGCCGTGATGCTCGATTTCGGCGCCGTCGCGGCGCAGCCGAGCGATGATGGTTTCGATCTGTTGCCGGGCGAGAGCGTGACCATCGAGGTGCGCTCCGACGCCTCCGCCGCGGCCCTCCGCCGCGCGCTTACGCTCCGCAGCTTGGGGCCGCAGGCATGATCCCGTTGCTGCTGCTCGCCGCTGCGGCAGAGCCCGATCCGCAGGCGATCTCCGCTGCCCTGGCGACGATGACGATCGAGGAGAAGGCCGCCCAGCTCCAAAGCACGGCGCCCGCCGATGCAGAGGCGGGGCTGCCTGCCTTCGATTGGTGGAATGAAGGCCTGCACGGTCTCGCCCGCAACGGTTACGCGACCGTGTTCCCGCAGGCGATCGGGCTCGCCGCAACCTGGGACGTCGAACTGCTCGGCAAGGTCGGCGATGTCGTCGCAACGGAGGCGCGCGCCAAGTTCAATGCGGCCCCGCGCGATGCCGATCGCCGCATCTATGAGGGGCTGACGATCTGGTCGCCCAACATCAACATCTTTCGCGATCCGCGTTGGGGACGCGGACAGGAGACCTACGGCGAGGATCCGTATCTGACGGGGCAGCTCGGAACCGCCTTCATCCGCGGTTTGCAGGGCCCCGATCCGGCCCACCCGAAGGTGATCGCGACTCCCAAGCACTTCCTCGTCCACAGCGGCCCCGAAGCCGGGCGCGACGGCTTCGACGTGGACCCTAGCCCGCAGGATCTCGAATCCACCTATTTGCCGGCCTTTCGAATGGCGGTCACCGAGGGCAACGCGCGCTCGCTGATGTGCGCCTACAATTCGCTGCACGGCGTTCCGGCCTGCGCACTGCCCGACATGATGATCACCAGGCTGCGCAAGGATTGGGGGTTCACCGGCTTCACGGTCTCCGACTGCGACGCCGTCGCCAACATCCACCTGTTCCACCATTATCGCCTGGACGGCGCCGCCGCGGCTGCGGCCGCGCTGCGGGGCGGCACCGATCTCAACTGCGGCTCGGCTTACGCCGCGCTGCCGCAGGCGGTGAAGCGCGGGCTCGTCACCGAGGCGGAGCTCGATACCGCGCTGACCCGCGCGCTCGCCGCGCGACAGGCGCTCGGTACCATCCTTGGCGGCGACAGTCCGTGGAACGCGATCAAACCGGATACGGTCGGAACGCCTGCCCATCAGGCGCTTGCGCTTGAGGCCGCGCGCAAGGGCATCGTGCTGCTCAAGAACGATCCCGGCCGGTTGCCGCTGAAGCCGGAAAGCCGGATTGCGGTGATCGGCGCCGGTGCCGACGATCTTGCCGTGCTCGAAGCCAATTATCACGGCACGGCCAAGGCGCCTGTAACTCCGCTGGAGGGTATCCGACGCCAGTTCGGTGCTGCGAGCGTCCGCTACGCGCAGGGATCGGTCATGGCCGACGGCGCTCCGGTGGTGATCCCTGAAACGGCGTTCGAGGCGCACGGCAAGCCGGGCCTGCGTGCCGAATATTTTGCCGGTTCCGCAATCGCCGGCACGCCGGTCGCGGTTCGGCAAGATCGCCGGATCGACTTCAACTACACGCGGGTCGCGCCGCTGCCGCAGCTCGACGCCAAGGGCTTTGCCGTCCGCTGGTCTGGCGCGCTCGTGCCGCCCGGTGCGGGCCGCTACACCCTCGCGATCGACATCCCGGCCTGCTGGAAGGATTGCACCGCCCACGACGCGGTGCGCCTGTGGATCGACGGCAAGCCCCTGCATCAGGGGGCGCTCGGCAAGGGTCGCGTCGAGATCCCGTTCGAAAGCGACGGCCGTCGTCACGATTTTCGCCTTGAGCTCGATCATCAGGGCGAGGATGAGGGGCTGCGCCTGATGTGGCTGCCTCCGGCCGAGCCGATGCTCGCGCAGGCGGTCCGCGCGGCCGAGGAGTCGGACGTGATCGTCGCGGTGCTGGGGCTCTCGCCCGATCTGGAGGGCGAGGCCTTGCAGGTGATCGTTCCGGGCTTCGTCGGCGGCGATCGTACCGACATATCGCTGCCGCCGGCGCAGCAGCGCCTGCTCCAGAGCCTGCGCGACACCGGCAAGCCGGTCGTCCTCGTCCTGACCAGCGGCAGTGCCGTCGCCGTCGATCCGGCGATGGCCGACGCGATCCTCGCCGCCTGGTATCCGGGCGAGGCGGGCGGCACCGCCATCGCCGAGACCCTGGCAGGCCTCAACAATCCGTCCGGCCGTCTGCCCGTCACCTTCTACAAGAGCGCGTCCGACCTGCCCGCCTTCGTCGATTACGGGATGAAGGAGCGGACCTACCGCTTCTTCACCGGATCGCCCTTGTGGGGCTTCGGCCATGGTCTCAGCTACACGAGCTTCGAATATGGCGAGGCGCAGGCCAAGGCGGCCGGCACCAACGCTCCGGTCGAGATCAGTGTGCCGGTGCGCAACAGCGGCGGCAGGGCAGGGGACGAGGTCGTCCAGGCCTATGTCGTGCCACCCGGCGGCGAGCGGGGTGGCCTGACCACACCCGTCCTTCAGCGCCAACTGGCGGGGTTCCGCCGGGTGAGCCTCAAGCCGGGGAAGAGCGCGACCGTGCGCTTCACCCTCGATGCGCGAAGCATCAGCACCGTCTCCCGCGACGGTACCCGCCGGGTCCTGCCCGGCACCTACCGCCTGTGGCTCGGCGGTGGCCAGCCCGGTGACGGCGCCGGTGTCTGGACCGAATTCGCCCTGGGCGGCGAAGCGCAGGCGCTGCCGAAATGATCGATCGACGTACCTTTGCCGACACCCGGCCGCGCCTTCTCCAGGAGCCCTTGTGAACCTTACCCGCCGTCAACTTCTCGCCAGCACGGCCGTAGGCCTCGCGGCTGCCGCCGCTCCTGCGGCCGCAGCGGGGCCGCGCCGTGCGGCCCCCAATCTGTTCATCGGCACGGGCGGACACGGCCATACCTATCCTGGACCGACCATGCCGTTCGGCATGGTTCAGTTGGGGCCCGACACCGATGTCGAGCGCTGGGATGCCTGTTCGGGCTATCATCGCACCGACACCTCGATCATCGGCTTCTCGCACACCCATCTTTCCGGCACCGGCATCGGCGACATGCTCGACGTTCTGGTCGCGCCCGGCCGCGGTCCGGTGCAGCTTCAGCGGGGAACGCTCGAAGATCCCGACAGCGGCTACCGCCAGCGTTTCTCGGGCGAGCATGCCGAGCCGGGCTATTATCGGGTGGCGCTGGAGAGCGGCGTCGAGGCGGAGCTGACCGTCACCGATCGGATCGGCTGGCACCGCTATCGTTTTCCCAAGGGACAAGGGCATCTGTTGATCGACCTTTCCCATCTCGTCCTCGATTCGCGCCCGACCTCGCCGCTGATCGACGAGGCGTTGCTGGAAGTGGATTCCGCCGGAACCTTGACGGGCACGCGCCGCGTGTTCCGCTGGGCCAAGGGACGGCGAATCTTCTTCGCGATGCAGCTCTCGCGCCGGCCCGACCGGATCAGCTTCTATGGCGACGGCGATGCCGAGCAGCCGGCGGGCGCGACCCGGGTGGCGGGGCGGCGGCTCAAGGCGGTGCTGCATTATGACGATGCCGGAGCGGCGCCGATCCTGGTGCGCTGCGCGATCTCTGCTGTCGATTTGGAGGGTGCGCGTGCCAACCTCGCCGCCGAAGCGACGAGCTGGGATTTCGATGCCGTGCGGCGTCGGGCGATCCGTGCATGGGACGATGCCTTGGCACGGGTGCGGGTGGAAGGTGGCACTGCCGACCAGCGCACGATCTTCTCGTCGGCGCTCTACCACGCCCAGGTGGCGCCGACCTTGCTGTCGGATGTCGACGGACGCTATCCGGGCCTGGATGGGAAGGTTCAGCGGGCTCCGCAAGGCCAGGCCGCATTCAGCAGCTATTCGCTCTGGGACACCTATCGCGCCGTCCATCCTTTGCTGACCCTGGTCGCCCCGGAACGCGCCAAAATCCTGGTCGACGATCTCATCCGCCAGACGACGCAATCGCCGTACGGCCCTTTGGTTTGGCCGCTGCAGGGCAAGGAGACCGGCACCATGATCGGCTGGCACGGCGTGGTGCCGCTCGCCGAAGCCCAGGCCAAAGGCATCGAGGCGGATTATGCAGCCGCCTGGCCGGCCATCCGCCGCCGAAGCTTCGATTTCACGGCGCCGGACAAGGACAGCAGCCACGGACGCGACCTCTATGACCGGCTCGGCTACGTTCCGGCCGACAAGGTCAACGAGAGCGTGAGCCGCACCCAGGAATATGCCTATGACGATTGGGCCTCGTCGAAACTGGCATTGGCATCCGGCGTACCCGACGATGCCGCACGGCTGCTGCGCCGCTCCGCCAACTGGCGCAACGTGATCGATCCCGCCGTTGGTTTCGCCCGTCCGAAATTTGCCGATGGGAAATGGTGGGCGCCTTATGATCCGATCCAGCTCGGCCACATGCCCACGCCGGATTGGCGCGATTATACCGAAGCCAATGGCTGGCAGGCGACCTTCCTCAATCAGCACGACATATACGGTCTGATCGCGCATCTCGGCGGAGATGCGAAGTTCGAAGCGAAGCTGGACGCCCTGTTCACCGCGCCGTCGGAGCTTCCCGAGAATGCGCCGCCCGATATTGCCGGGCTGGTCGGCCAATATGCGCATGGCAACGAGCCGGATCAGCATGCGCCCTACCTCTATTCCTATGTCGGCGCGGCCTGGAAGACACAGGCGATGGTGCGCCGCCTCTGCACGGAAATGTACCGCAACGATCCCGATGGCATCATCGGCAATGACGATTGCGGGCAGATGAGCGCCTGGTTCGTCTTCTCGGCGCTCGGCTTCTATCCGGTCGACCCGGTGGAGGCGGTCTACGTGTTCGGCTCGCCCTTGTTCGAGCGCGCCGAGCTGGCGCTGGGCAGGGGGCGCAAGCTGGTCGTCGAGGCGCCCGGCAATGGACCCGACACGCCTTATGTCGCCGCGGTGGAGTTCAACGGCCGTCCCTGGACGCGGAGCTGGATCGCCCATCGCGATCTCGCCGCCGGCGGCACTCTGCGCTTCACCATGGCGCGCACGCCCAACCGCGCCTTCGGCCGCAGCCAGGCCGATCGCCCGCCATCGTTCGGCCGTGCGCCGGCCTGAGAGGAAGCCAATGACCGATCTTACCCGGCGCACCCTGATCGCCACCGGACTCACCGCAGGCGCGTTGTCCGGCACTGCGCTTGCCGCACCCGCGCCCGCAGCGCCTAAGCCGTTCGGCGCCGTCCCGACGTCCCGCCAATGGCGCTGGCATGGGCGAGAGCAATATGCCTTCGTCCATTTTTCGATCAACACCTACACCGACAAGGAATGGGGCTATGGCGACGAGGATCCGGGGCTCTTCAACCCCAGCGATTTCGATGCCGACCAGATCGTCGCGGCGGCCAAGGCCGGCGGACTCGAGGGGCTGATCCTCACCGCCAAGCACCATGACGGCTTTTGTCTGTGGCCAACGAAGCTGACCGAGCATTGCATCCGCAACAGCCCGTACAAGGGCGGCCAGGGCGACATCGTCGGCGAGATGGCGGCGGCGTGCCGGCGCGCGAAGCTTCCGTTCGGCCTCTATCTCTCGCCGTGGGACCGAAACCACGCCGAATACGGCCGCCCCGCCTATGTCGATTATTATCGGGCGCAACTGACTGAGCTCTGCACCCGCTACGGTGAGCTGTTCGAGCTCTGGTTCGACGGCGCCAATGGCGGCGACGGCTATTATGGCGGCGCGTGCGAAGCACGAAAGATCGATGCGCCACATTATTACAACTGGCCTTCGATCGTTGCCTTGGTGCACAGGCTTCAGCCTAACGCCTGCACCTTCGATCCGCTCGGTGCCGACATACGCTGGGTCGGCAACGAGGACGGGGTGGCGGGCGATCCCTGCTGGCCGACCATGCCGAACAAGCCCTATGATCAGAAAGAGGGCAATAGCGGCGTTCGCGGCGGCGAATTGTGGTGGCCGGCCGAAACCGATGTCTCGATCCGGCCCGGCTGGTTCTTCCACGCGGATGAGGATTCCAAGGTCAAGAGCCCGGAGCGGCTGATCCGGCTCTACGACGAGTCGGTCGGCCGCGGCACCAACCTCAACCTCAACATCCCACCGGATCGGCGCGGCCGCATCCCCGATCAGGATGTGAAGATCCTCAAATCCTATGGCGACGCGATCCGCGCCACCTTTGCACGGGATCTTGCGAGAAGCGCGGTGGCGCATGCAAGCCATAGCCGGGGCAGGGGCTTCGAGCCTGCGCGGGTGCTCGACGGGGATCGCGATACCTATTGGTCGTCACCCGACGGCGTCACCGATCCGGTGCTCACGCTCGATCTGAAGCCCGGCACCAGCTTCGACGTCGTCCGCCTCCGCGAATATCTGCCGCTCGGCGTCCGGGTCACGCGCTTCGCGGTCGACGCGGAACTGGCCGGCCGGTGGCAGACCCTCGCCGAGCAAGAGTGCATCTCCGCTCAGCGCATCCTTCGTTTGCCGAAGCCGATCGCGCCGCGTCGCCTCCGGTTGCGCATATTGGAGGCACCGGTTTGCCCGGCGATCAGCGAAGTCTCTTTGTTCAGGTCGGCGACCCCAGTGCCGGTACCGGCGATCGTCTCGTCCGATCCGACCATTCTCGACACGAGGGCCTGGAAGATCATCTCCGCTAGCGCGCCGGGCGCCGAGAAGCTGCTCGACAACGATGCGGGTACGATCTGGGCCCTTCCGGCGCCCGGCATAGGAAGCCCGGCCGAAGTGATCGCCGACATGGGCGGAACGGTTGCTCTGGCCGGCTTCAGCCTGACTCCATCCCGGCACGTGATGAGCGATGCCCGTCCCCCCAAAGGCTATGAGGCCGCGCTCAGCATCGATGGCACCAATTGGGTACCAAGCGGAAGCGGCGAATTCTCGAACATCGCATACGCCTTGTCGACGCAGCGTATTGCGTTCGAGGCGCCGCGCGCAGCGCGCTTCCTGCGCCTTCGCTTTGCCGAGCTGTCGGTCCCGGCACCCCGTCTCGCGATCGCCGGCATCGGCGGCTTCACCGCCAAGCGCTGAAGGGTAGGCGGCGCGGCGCGCTGCCACGCACCCTCGCACATTGTGGTACGTTCACCACATTTCGGTAAAATGACACCAATAAAGCAATTTGGTATTGAATGGATCCCATCGCTATGACACCGCTGGTCCGTGGCAACGATATGACGTCACGTCAGCGTGCCATGCCGGTTATAAAGCTGCTGCGATTGGGGACATTCGATGAAAGCATCGCGTCGTGGAGCCATGGCAATGGGGATGGGTGGCGCGTTCGCCGCTGCGGCTGCGCATGCCGCGCCACTGAAGCAAAAGCGGGCCATGATCGTTTCCACCTGGGATTTCGGCGCCGCCGCCAATGCGGCGGCGTTCGCGCGCATCAAGGCGGGCGGTTCGCTGCTCGACGCCGTCGAAGCGGGCGCCATGGTTCCGGAGGCGGACCCGACCAACCATTCGGTCGGCTTCGGCGGCTACCCTGACCGCGAAGGATACGTCACCCTCGATGCGATCATCATGGACGATCGGGGCAATGTCGGCGCGGTTGCAGCGCTCGAAGACTTCGCGCATCCGATCTCGGTCGCGCGCCGTGTCATGGAGAAGACTCCCCATACCATGCTGGTCGGCGCGGGAGCGCACCAGTTTGCGCTCGAGCAGGGGTTCAGCCGTACCAAATTGCTGACGCCGGAGGCCGAGGCAGCCTGGCGCGAATGGCTCAGGACTTCTCAGTACAAGCCCGTCGCGAACAGCGAAAATCAGCGCGGTTCCGCGCTGGACCACGACACCATCGGTATCCTCGCCTGCGGAACGGACGGGCGTCTCGCCGGCGCCTGCACCACCTCAGGCATGGCCTTCAAGCTGCGTGGCCGGATCGGGGACTCGCCGCAATCGGGTTGCGGCCTCCTCGTCGAAGCCGGGGTCGGCGGTGCTACAGCCACGGGCGTCGGCGAGGAGGTGACGCGAATTGCCGGGTCCGCCCGGGTTGTCTCCTCCATGCGGGCCGGCATGTCGCCGATGGCCGCGTGCCGGGAGGCCGTTACTCATATCGCCAGGCTCCGCGGCGATGCAGTGAAGGACGCCCAGGTCGCCTTCCTGGCGATCGACCGTCGCGGCGAGGTGGGCGCCTACGCGCTCCAGCCCGGCTTTACCTATGCCGTCACCGACACGGACGGCCACACCCGAGTGTCCGCCGCGGAAAGTCTGAAGGGCGCTCCGCGCGCGCGCTGAATATCGCAGACCTGTCTCTCCAAAGGGAAATCAAACAGAATGAAGCACGTGAACGGGTTGCTGTTGGCCTCCACCTGTCTGGCCACGGCGTTTGCAACCCCCGCATTGGCGCAGGAATTGAACGACACCGGCGGCCCGGTTCCGGAAACCACTGCCTATGCGGATGCCGGCGAGGCCGTCGCGGACGCAACCGCCGACACCGGCATCGTCGTGACCGGTTCGCGCATTAACCGTCCCAACGTCACGGCCGCGGCGCCGATCACCTCTGTCACCTCGGAGTCGATCCGCGCGCAGGCGGCGGTCAACATCGAGGAAGTGCTCAACCGCATCCCGCAGATCGCGCCCGACAGCCAGCAGAACTACCAGGATTCCGACGGTCGCCAGCGCATCAAGCTACGCAATCTCGGCTTCGAGCGGACGCTGACTCTGGTGGACGGCAAGCGCCTCGGCACGATGAACGGCATCGACGCGAACATGATCCCGACCGCGCTCATCCAGCGCGTCGACGTGCTCACGGGCGGTGCATCGGCCGTCTATGGCTCGGACGCGGTCGCCGGCGTCGTCAACTTCATCATGAATGACGATTTCGAAGGCATTCAGATCAACGGCAACTACAACCTCTACGCCCACAACAACAAAGCCGGCCTGATCTCGGATGTTGCCAGCCAATATGGCTTCGACAGCCCGGCGCGGAATTTCGCGACCGACGGCGGCCGCGTCGACCTCTCGCTGACCGCCGGCACCAAGCTGTTCGACGATCGCTTTCACATCTCGGGCTACGTCAACTACCGCAAGGCGGCGCTGGTCCCGTATTCGGCGCGCGAGACGTCGGGATGCCAGCTGGTCGAGACGGTCAAGGATGGTCCGCTGACCTGCTCCACCTCGACCTACACGCCCTACGGCTACCTTTCGCCGCGTTCGGGCGCCAATAACGGTAACGCCTACGTCAACAATCCGAACGGCAACGGCACCTTCGTTCCCTTCACGGACGCACTCGCAGCCAATCCTTATGACGGCTATTCCTTCCAGCGCGAAGCCGAGCGCTGGAATGCCGGCGGCTTCACCTCGTTCAAGATTTCGGATGCGGCGGAAGTCTATGCCAACGCCATGTGGTTCCGCGATCGTTCGAGCAACCCATATCCCGCCCGAGCCCTCAGCTACACGGCCTATGGCGACAGCCCGTATCAGGTGAATTGCAACAATCCGCTGATGTCCCCGGCCCAGGCCCAGACGATCTGCGGCAATCTCGCCGGAACCGCCGCTACGGCGCCGCTCGACGTGCGCTACCGCTTCGCCAACGTGCCCGACATCGAAGACGTCTACCTCAACAAGGGTCTCCGCATCACCGGCGGCCTGCGCGGCAGCTTCGCCGAGGGTTGGAGCTACGACGTTGGTGGCGTCTATGCCCGTAATCGGCAGGAGACCACCTGGGGTCTCCCGGATTTCGACCGGGTGAACAATTCGCTGAACGTCGTCAACGTCAACGGCACGCTGACCTGCGCGTCCGTAGTCAACGGCACCGATCCGAATTGCCGGCCTTTCGACGCCTTCAGCCCGCGTTCCACGCGCAACGATGCTGCCCTTTACGAATACTTCGTCGACGGCAATTTCGGCACGTCGACGACGATCAACACGCTCTACAACGGCATCGCCACCGTGCAGGGTGATCTCGGCACCTACGGCATTAAGAGCCCCTGGGCCGAGCAGGGCGTGGCGATCGCGTTCGGCGCCGAGTATCGCGAAGACCGGCTGAAGAGTTTCGCAGACGAAATCTGGCGCGAGCAGAATGGCGGCAGCGACGCCGCGCTTTCGCAGCATGTCTGGGAAGGCAATGTCGAGCTTCAGGTGCCGATCGTCGAGCGCAAGAAGTTCGCCCATCTGCTGCAGTTCAACGGTGCTTATCGCCTGTCCAAGTACAGCAGCAACCCCGACACCTTCTCCACCTGGAAGGCGGAAGCCTTGTGGGCACCGGTGGCGGACATCACCTTCCGCGGCTCGATCAACCGGGCCCAGCGCGCTCCGACCGTGGTCGAAGCGTTCCAGGGTTCGAACATCAGCTACGATCGGATCACCACGGCCTATAACGATATCTGCGCACCGACGGTGACCTACGTCACCGATCCCAAGACGGGTGTCCGCACCGCTGTCTACGGTTCGCCGACGGCGTCGCGCGAAGTCTGCGCGGCCACGGGTCTTGCCGACAATCTCTACGGCAGCACCAGCCTTGTCTGCCCGGATGAGGTCGGCTGCACCGTCCGCCGCGGCGGCTTCGCCGTCGACCCGGAGACCGCCTACACCAAGACGTTCGGTGTCGTGTTGCGGCCGCGCTTCGTTCCCGGCCTGACCTTCTCGGTCGACCGCTTCCTGATCGATCTCAACGACTCGATCGGCTACAACGATTACGATTATTTCTCGAACGGCTGCCTTGCCACCGGCGACGAGTTCTTCTGCCGAATGTTCGTTCGCAATGCCGACGGAACGCTGTACAGCGCGCCCGGCGGCAATCCGTCGACGGGCTTCATCCGCGGGGGCACCACCAATTACTACAAGAGCAAGTCGCACGGCTGGGATTTCCAGGGCCAATATGCTCTGGCGCTCGGCAGCGCAGGTCGCCTGGACTTCGATTTCGCCGGATCGTTGACCACCTATGCCGGTGGCCAGGATTCGCCGATCCTCGCCAAGTATAATTGCACCGGCTATTATGGTGGCGGCTGCAGCCAGCTGATCCCGAAGTGGACCCACAGCCTTCGCGGTACCTACACCACCGCCGACCGCTTCTTCAGCGCCTCGGTCAATTGGCGGCACCTGGGCCCGCTGACCAATGTCAGCAACTCCGGCGATCCGGCGCTCGGCTACACGCCGGCTGGTGAGCGTGAGACCTTCTATCGCATCGGCGCCTACGACTATTTCGATCTGGCGCTAAGCTTCCGGGTGAACGAGGCGTTCTCGTTCCGGGTCTCCGCGAACAACATCCTCGACAAGACCCCGCCGATCCTGCCGAACTCGTACAATTATGGTCTGTCGCGCAGCAACACTCTGTCGGCACGCTACGATTCGCTCGGCCGCATCCTGGCGGTTGGCGCAACGCTCAATTTCTGACGAAAGCGAAACGGCCCGCCTCCTAAGGGGCGGGCCGCGAAATCTTGAAGAAGCGGGCCGATCACGCGATCGTGTCCGCTTTTTCGTTGATCAGAGTTCGAGGCGCGCGACCTCGCTCGCCCGGGCCGGCCGGCGGGCCTTGCCGCGGCTGAACAGCGCATAGGCGCCGACGCCGATCGCGGCCATCACCGCGACCTTGGTCGCCAGGCCTTTCTTGTTGTGCTTCCACTCGGCGCGCACCCCCATCTCGCCGGGGATGTTCGGCACCTTGCCGTGGCCCAGATCCTCGACCACGCCCTCGACGACGTTGATTCGGTCGGCGCCCATCAGCAGCAGCCAATGCATCCAGTTGCTCTCGCTGTATCGAAAGGCGACCCGGCGGATCATGCCGCTGACCGCCGACGGCGGTGTCGACGTGCCGAACACCGCCGGCCGCCGGATGTGCTCGATCGATTGGAGCACCTCGACATTCGACTGCTGGACACGGGGGCGGACCCAATCGGCGGTGAGGCCGGGATCCTGGTCGCGGTTGCGGTAAGGGTAGGTGGGATCGTTGCGGGGATCGGCATCGACGGCCCAGCCGTTGATGGCCGACGTGTCGACGAGCGTCTTGTTTCCGGTCAATGCATTCATCTCTCGGCTCCTCTTCGCTCAGGCCGCGTTCGGGATCAGCACCGGCTTGATGCAGCCGTCGAGCTTCGCCGAGAACATGTGGTAGGCGTCGGCGACATCCTCCAGCGGCACGCGGTGGGTGATCATCGCTTTGGGATTGATGTGCCCGGCCTTCACATGGTCGATCAGCCGCGGCAGCAACCGCTTCACCGAGGCCTGGTTCGCGCGCAGGGTCAGGCCCTTGTTCACGACGTTGCCGATCGGGACCATGTTGCCGGTCGGCCCGTACACGCCGACGATCGACACGATACCACCCTTCTTCACCGAGTTGATCGCCCAGTGCAGCGCGATCGCGTTGCCCGCCTCGAGCTTGAGCTTGGTGCCGAACAGCCACTGCAGCGCGTTGCCCGCGGCATCGCCGCCGACGGCGTCGATCGCGACGTCCGCACCGAGGCCGTCGGTGGTCTTCTTCATGAAGACGACCACGTCGTCGACCTCCTTGAAGTTGTAGACTTCGGCCGGGCCGAAGGTCCGTGCGAATTCCAGCCGGTAATCGATGTGGTCGAACACGATCACGCGGCCGGCGCCGAACAGCCAGGCGGAGCGCGCCGCCATGAGGCCCACCGGGCCCGCGCCGAATACGACCACCGTGTCGCCCTTCTGGATACCGCCCATTTCGGCGGCCTGGTAGCCGGTCGGGACGACGTCGGTGAGCAGCACGGCGTCGTCCGGATCCATCCAGTCGGGGATCACGGTCGCCCCGAAATCGGCATAGGGCACGCGCGCATATTCCGCCTGGCCGCCGTCATAGCCGCCGGCCGTGTGAGAATAGCCGTAGATCCCGCCGACCGCCGTCGCCTGAGGATTGGATTCGTGACAGTTTCCGAACAGGCCCTGCTGGCAGAAATGACATTGGCCGCAGGCGATGTTGAACGGAACGAGCACGTGATCGCCGGCCTTCAGATTGGTGACCTCTGCGCCGACTTCCTCGACGATGCCGCAGAATTCGTGTCCGAAGGTCATGCCGACGCGCGTGTCGGGCACCATGCCATGGTAGAGATGGAGATCCGAACCGCAGATGCAGGAGCGGGTGACCCGGACGATCGCATCCCGGGGATGCTCGATCCTGGGGATCGGCTTGTCTTTGACCCGGACCCGGTAAGGGCCTCGATAATCCATTGCCAGCATGAGGGAGCTCCTTCGTTGCGCTTTGCTCCCTAACCGGATCGCGACGTCATGGTTCCAGCCGCTCCCGGCGACGGGACCCGAGCGGCTCACGCTCCCGGTACTTTGTGTCACCATCTTGATTCACATCAGGATTTTCCGGCAGTCGGGCCGCTTTGATGGCGATACCTTCTGTGTGCAGGGGCGCAGGGAAAGAGCCAGGCGGTGCAATGGCGTGCTCACCCCCGCAGATGCGCTCGCCCCCGGAGCCGCAGGGCGATTGCGCTCGGCACCACCGTTGCATCGGGCGTGAACGCGGGATCGAGCAGCCAAGAGGTCCGCTCAATTCACATGGATGAAGTATTTTAGCCGCGAGAGCGTGCGTAGCGACTCCGTTGTTTGGCAAGCCAGGTGAAGGCGGCCGCCGCAACGATCGGTCGAGCGCGACCTGAGGTCAGCGTTTTCCCCAGACCTCCTCGAGACGCGCATCGCGGCCGCACCGGTAGCGATAGTAGCGATACCGGACCGGGTTCTTCTTGTAATAATCCTGGTGATAGGTCTCGGCTGCGTAGAAGCGGGAAGCCGCGACGACCGGGGTGACGACCTTGCCGCCGAGCACCCGGTTCGCCTCCGCCTTGGCGGCTTCGGCGATCTTTCGCTCGTCGGCATTCTTGACGAAGATCGCCGTACGATAGCTGTCGCCGCGATCGCAGAATTGGCCGCCGCCATCGGTCGGATCGATGGTCCTGAAGAAGTGGCTGACGAGAGCCGCGTAAGACACGCGGTTCGGATCGTAGAGAACCGTCACCGCTTCATAATGACCGGTGCCACCTGCCGAAACCTGTTCATAGCTGGGGTTGGCAAGCTTGCCGCCGGTGAAGCCTGAGACCGCGCGGATCACACCCGGCACCTTCTCGAAATCCGCTTCGGTGCACCAGAAGCAGCCGCCAGCGAAGACTGCTGTCGCCTGGCTCTGCGCCGAGGGTGCGGCGCCGGCGGGTGCTAAGGCGCCGATAAAGAGAAGCAGTAATCCTGCAAGAAAGGTGAGGGCGTGTCGATGAGCGGCCATCGCCCGAAGATGGTCAGTCCCGGCGCCGCCTTCAACCGCGCGCAGCTTCTCGAAATCAGGCTTGGGTGAAATCGAAGGCCATCATCGCGAACAGGAGACCGGCCAGCCCCAGGAAAAGGGCGACGAGCATGTAGCCGGCGGGACGCAGCATCTTCTGCTCCCAACCGCGCAGCTCTTCCTGATCCTTGAGCCGGTAGAAAGTGTAGCTCGACAAAACCCCGACGGCCAAGGCGATTGCTCCCCCCACGTCACATCCTCCGCTTGCAAATTTCCCAACGCCGCGCCCAGCGCCGCCCCATGTCCTCATTATAGGCGAAGAAACGGAAATCCAACGCGAGAATTGCCGCTTAACCGTTGAATCGAAACCGTTCACCGAAGGATCGCAGTGCCTCGGCGCCGTGCCCGCAGGCTGGCGTCGAGGTCACAACGGCGGCTTGATGCTACGGAGGGGCTGTATCAGCCGTGATCGGTCGCCGTCGGCAGGACGCCGCGGCGGATCTGATCGAGCTCGATTGATTCGAACAGGGCCTTGAAATTGCCCTCGCCGAAGCCCTGATTGCCCTTGCGCTGGATGATCTCGAAGAAGATCGGACCGATCATGTTCTCGGTGAAGATCTGCAGCAGCAGGCCTTCGCCCGTCTCGGGCGAGCCGTCGATCAGGATCCGACGCTTGCGCATTTCCTCGACGCTGTGGCCATGGCCGGGGAGGCGAGCGTCGATCATGTCGAAATAGGTCTCGGGGCTGTCCTGGAAGCGGATGCCGTTGGCGCGGAGCGCGTCGACCGTTGCGAAGATGTCGTCGGTGGCAAGCGCAAGGTGCTGGATTCCTTCGCCCCTATATTCGCGCAGGAACTCTTCGATTTGGCTGTGCTCGTCCTGGCTCTCGTTGAGCGGGATGCGGATCTTGTCGTCCGGCGCGGTCATCGCCTTGGACAGCAAGGCGGTCTGTTTCCCTTCGATGTCGAAATAGCGGATCTGACGGAAGTTGAAGATGCGCTCGTAGAACTCGGCCCAATGGGTCATCCGGCCACGGTTGACGTTGTGGGTAAGGTGATCGAGCGTGTGCAGACCGGCGCCATTGGCGTCCCGGACCGCTCCGGGGACGGGTTCGAAGTCGACATCGTAAATCTGCTCGGCGCCGTAGCGGTCGACGAGATACAGATAGGAACCGCCGATCCCCTCGATCGCGGGGATTTCGAGCTCGCCGGGGCCGCGCCTCGTTTCAACAGCCTTGGCGCCGCGTTCGATCGCCATCTCGAAGGCGCGCTTGGCGTCCTTCACGCGGAAGGCCATGCCGTTGGCCGAAGGCCCGTGCGCCTGGCGGAACTCGGCCGCCTGACCCGCCGGCTCCATGTTGAGGATGAAGTTGATGTCGCCCTGGCCATAATGGCGGACGTTCTTGGAACGGTGGTTACCGAGATGGGTGAAGCCCATCGCCGTGAACAGGCCGGCGAGGGCTTCGGGATCGGGTCCGGTGAACTCGACGAATTCGAAGCCGTCGAGGCCGAGGGGATTGTCGTGAAGGTTGGTCGGCGCGTTCATGGCAGCCTCTCCGTGGTCCTTGGTTTCGCTATGCCGGCGCCTCTACCAGTGGCGGGCAGGGGCGGCAAATGGATGGTTGCGCGGAAGGACCCCCGCACCCTATCTCAGCGGCGAAACGCACATTCGGAAACGACAACGCATGACCGCCACCCATTCCACCCGCATGCTGATCCTGGGCTCCGGCCCCGCCGGACTCTCCGCCGCCATCTACGGCGCGCGGGCCGGCATGGCGCCGATCGTCGTTCAGGGCATCCAGCCCGGCGGACAACTCACGACCACGACGGATGTCGAAAACTACCCCGGATTCCGCGATGTCATCCAGGGACCCTGGCTGATGGAGCAGATGCAGGCGCAGGCCGAGCATGTCGGCGCCCAGATGATGTGGGACCATATCGTCGAGGTCGATCTGTCGCGGCGTCCGTTCCGCCTGATCGGCGACGGCGGCACCATCTATACGGGCGACGTCCTCGTGATCGCGACCGGTGCCCAGGCGAAGTGGCTGAATCTTCCGTCGGAGGAGCATCTCAAGGGCAAAGGCGTCTCCGCCTGCGCGACCTGCGACGGCTTCTTCTACCGCGGCAAGAAGGTGGCGGTGATCGGCGGCGGCAACACGGCGGTGGAAGAGGCGCTCTACATGACCAACCACAGCCATGACGTCACCCTCATCCATCGCCGCGACACGCTTCGGGCCGAGAAGATCCTCCAGGAGCGGCTGTTTGCGCATCCCAACATCAAGATCCTCTGGAACAAGGCGGTCGACAAGTTCGTCGCCGGCGGCGACCCGGAGGGGCTGACCGGCATCCAGTTGCGCGACACCAGGAGCGGCGAGATTTCGCAGATCGAAGTCGATGGCGGCTTCGTCGCCATCGGCCACTCACCGGCGACCGAGTTGTTCAAGAACAAGCTCGCGCTTGATGAGGACGGCTATATCGCGGTCGAGACCGGCAGCACGCGCACCAGCGTGGAGGGCGTGTTCGCCTGCGGCGACGTGATGGACAAGACCTACCGTCAGGCAGTCACCGCCGCCGGCACCGGCTGTATGGCCGCGCTCGACGCCGAGCGCTTCCTGGCCGAAGCCGAGTTCGAAGCCGCCGTCGCTGCCTGAGGGTCAGAGGCGGGCGAGCGCCGCCTCCACCGCAGCGCGCAGCCGCTCCAGATCCGCGGGACGGGCGAAGGTGTGCGATCCGGTGGGGAGCTTCGCCGGGGCTCGGGTCAGCACGCCGTCGAAGACCGGCCGGGCGAGTTCCCGTTCGGCAGCGATCGCGGTTTCGTCGTCGCTGGCGAGGATCGCTTCGATGTGCCCGGCATGTCGCCTCAGCGCCTGCGCCGCTTCGTCCGAAAGGGCGCGGTTCTCGGGCAGTGCCATCTTTCGAATGCCTGTCAGTGCCTTCTTCCAGGACACTGACCCGAAAAGGATTTTTCGCAGGCCCGCAGGAGTCGTGAGACGTTCCTGGTAATGGCGTCGGATCGCCGCTGCCGGCAGCTCGCCCGGACGCGTCTCGACCAGCCAGGGGTTGAGCAGGATCAGGCCGTCGACGCCGGCATCGGCCCCGAACAGGGCAAGTGCGGTGGCACCGTCGCACAGGCCGATGCCGACGATCCGTTCGAGGGACGGGCATTCGCGCCGAAATGTCGCAGTTGCAGCGGTGATGTCCGGTCCGCTGCTACGCCACCCGCCATCCTCGCCTTCGCTGTCGCCGATCCCGCGACGGTCGAAGCGGAAGCAGGGTGTGCCGTCGCCGGCGAGCGCCGCCGCCAGTCGTTCGAACAAGCGGTGCGAGCCGATCCGTGTCTGGCTGCCGCCAGTGACGAACAGAAGACCGGTGGTGCCGGACGCGAGATCGAGCGAGGCGCCGAGCCTGGCACCCCCACAGTCAATCGTCAGCAGGCGGCGCATGCGCGGGCCCAAGTGTCGATGTCGGAGGCAAGTATGTCGGTAAGTTCAGATGAAGTCTGAGGTTCGGCTCGGCGCCAAAAGGGGGTAGCCTCGATCCGGCAATCGGCTGGTGCGGGGTCGGTGCTCAACCTTAGCGTCCGGAGGCGCGGGGGGACGGCGGGGATGGCTGCCATGAGGTCCGTGCGCAGTGCCTCGGAGGGCGAATAGCCGCCGGTCGCGCTGTCGTCGGTGAGCGCCGTACGCTCGAGATCGCGGACGAGGGACGCTCCCGACACCGGACTGAGCCGCCAGGCGCAGCCGACGGCGACCGCATCGTCGAGCAGGGCGCCGCCGCGGAAGGCGATGGTGGCGCGCAAGTCGGAGGGCGCGCAATCGGCTGCGGCCCGGCGCCAGTCGGCCCAGGTGAGCGTCTCGAGCGGGCGGATGCTCTCGCCGGTGGCGGGAAGATCCGGCAGCAGGCAGCGCCAGCCGCGCTCCGCCAGCAGCCGCATCGTCGCGACGATGGTTGCGCGCAGCCGATTCAACTCTTCGAAGAGCGGCGGCAGGACCAGCAAGGCCGGCGCGTCTGCGGGTCCGATCCGCAGCAGCCATTCCTCGTTGCCGTTGGTGGTGTAGCGATCGTAGGCGAGATCGCTGCGGTTCACCGCAGCGCCTTGGCCCTGAGGAAGGTCAGAAGCCGGCCGTAGCTTTCGAGCATGTCGGCATCCACCTCGTCATCCTCGATCAGGATCCCGAGCCGTT
This sequence comes from Sphingosinicella sp. BN140058, assembly GCF_004135585.1. Lineage (NCBI taxonomy): Bacteria > Pseudomonadati > Pseudomonadota > Alphaproteobacteria > Sphingomonadales > Sphingosinicellaceae > Sphingosinicella > Sphingosinicella sp. BN140058. The sequence continues at coordinate 5,161,799 of NZ_CP035501.1, forward strand.
CCTCGAGTTCGCTGAGCAGGCCGGCAACCGCCATCGAGTCGAACTCGGGAAGATCGCCGAACAGAGCGGTCGAGTCCGTGAAGGCCGCGACCTGGTCGACGCCGAGCCCGAGCACGTCGACCAACACCGCGCGCAGGGTCGCGTCCACTTCCTGATCGTCGTTCAACGCGGCAACCATGATCCCAATTCCCCTCGACTGTCTGCGCGGCCTACCGTCTCACGCCTCGCCGGACAAGATCGGACACCAGACGCCGAGCAGCGCCGCCTAAGCCCGAGGCCGTGCTCGGTGAGAAAGCCTCGATCCGCCAGAGCAGGCGGCGGGTATCCATCCAGTCGCTTTTATAGGGTTCGTCTCCCGTCCCGTAATCGATCGCTTCGACGCGATCCTCGTCCAGAGCGGCGCGGAACATCGCCATCGACAGCACGGTTCCCGGCGAAAGCTGCCTGGCATCCTCGCGATAGGCGAGCTTGTGAATGGTGGCGATGCCATTCTCGATCAACCAGAATTGGGCTGCCACGGGCCGCCCCTGATGAAAGGCGAGCCCAAGCCGCAGACGATCGCCCTCCTGCTCGGCAAGCGCACGCAGGAACGCCGGAGACCCCTCCTCGGGTTTCCAACTGGCCCGATAAATCTCTTCATAGGCACGCCAAGCCTCGTCGTCGAAGCGACGGTAAATACGCGTTTCAATCGCCTTGGCGCGGCGCTCCGCGGTGTTGCGCAGCCGCGACGGGCGAGAGGCCCAATAGTCCCTGAAGCTCAGGCCCGTCGTTTCGATCCGCCATGACGTCGTAGCCGGAGCAACGAACACGATCCAGCCGGCGGCACGAAACGCTGCGGCCAGTGGGGCAGGGTCCTCGATCGGTGTCATTTCGATCGATGCGAGCCGCACGCTGCGAAGCTTCCGGGCAATCGCCGCGATACCGTCGGCGCTGCCGATCGCACCGAAGCGCAGGCTGTACCAATTGGCATAAGCCGACGCGCGGCGGCCGTTCCGCGCCAGGAACAGCCAGGTGCCTCCCGAGCGCGCTGCGAGCAGGGCACCGGGGGGCGGGCAGTGGCGGGCCAGAAGGCGGAACCAGGCGAGGCGCGCGAACAGCGATCGGCGCGCGTCGAGCGTGCCGCCCGCCGCCGAAGCGACCGCGTCCCACGCATCGAACAGTTCCACCTCGGCGGTCAAAGCGCTAATCCCCCTGGGCCGACGATGTGGCGCAGCCAGGAGCCAAGGTGCAAGCCCCCGATCCCCAACCAAGACCGCTCGACCATCTGCCGATGCGCGGCGCGCCCGCCGCGCCGGCGCTGCTCACCCGTGAGGGCCTGCTCGATTATGCGGGTCTCGAGGATCAGATCGGACGGCTTGCGGCATCGCTCCGCAGCCGAGGTCTGGCGCCCGGCGCACGCGTCGCCAGCTGGCTGCCCAAAAGCCGGATGACCGCACTACTGCCGCTCGCCTGCGCGCGGGCCGGGCTCGTCCACGTTCCAATCAACCCGGTGCTGAAACGCGCTCAGGTGGCGCACATCCTCGCCGACAGCGGTGCCGGCCTGCTGATCAGCGGCAAGGCGCGGCTTGCCGGCCTGGCGGCGGACGACGTGTCCTGCCCGGTGCTGGATGAGGAGGGCGGCGCGGCGATGCTCGCGGACGAGGATCGGCTCGGCCTCTCCGACGCGGATCCGGAGACTCTTGCCGCTCTGCTCTACACGTCCGGGTCGACCGGCCGCCCAAAGGGGGTGATGCTCAGCCATGCCAATCTGTGGCTGGGGGCGATCAGCGTCGCGCATTATCTGGGGCTGACGCCGGCCGACCGCGTGTTGGGCGTGCTGCCGTTGAGCTTCGATTACGGCCAGAATCAGCTGCTTTCCAGCTGGGCGGCCGGCGCAGCCGTGGTCCCGCTCGAATATCTCGCGGCCAAGGACGTCATCCGCGCGATCGAAGCGCACGGCATCACCACCCTTGCCGGCGTGCCGCCGCTGTGGGTGCAACTGGTGGAGGCCGCCTGGCCGCCTCGTGCCGCTCTTTCGCTTCGCCGGCTGACCAATTCGGGCGGAAGGGTGCCGGTTTCGATCGTACGGCGGATGCGCGAGCTGTTCCCGGCCGCAGAGATCCACCTGATGTACGGTCTGACCGAAGCGTTTCGCTCAACGTCGCTCGATCCCGCTCTGCTCGACGAGCATCCCGACTCGATCGGGACCGCCATTCCGTTCGCCGAGATCATGGCGGTGCGCCCCGACGGCTCGCCCGCGGCGCCGCACGAGGAGGGGGAACTCGTCCATGCTGGCCCGCTAGTGGCGAAAGGCTATTGGAACGATCCCGAGCGGACGGCGGAGCGGTTCAAACCGGCACCCGCGCATTCGGAACATGGCGGCCTCGCGGTCTGGTCCGGCGACCGGGTGCGCAGCGACGCATCGGGCCTGCTCTATTTCGTCGGCCGTGAGGATGCGATGATCAAGACCAGCGGCAATCGTGTCAGCCCGACCGAGGTCGAGGAGGCGGCGGTGGCGAGCGGCGTCGTCGCGGAGGCGGTGGCGCTCGGTTACCCCGACCATCGGTTCGGAGAAGCGATCGCATTGATCGTCCGCGGCCCGGGACCGGACGAGCAGCTCCGCGCCTACCTCAGGCGCGAGTTGCCCAATTTCATGCAACCGTCCGCAATCCTGTGGCGGGACGATTTGCCGCGTTCGCCCAACGGCAAGCTGGATCGCGAAAGGCTGAAGCAGGAGCTGATGGCATGAGCAAGGGGATGGGTCCGATCCCAGACGGGTTCGACGCGGATGGGATGCTGCTGCTGATCGGCGGACGCCGCGCCGACCATCTCGTCGCCGAGGCTGGGGACACGCCGTTGTTCGTCTACGATGCCTGCATGATTGCGGATCGCATCGGTCGCTTTCGCAAGGCCTTCTCCGGCATCAATCTTCATTATGCCATAAAGGCAAACTCCTACGCCCCGCTGCTGAGAGGGATGTCCAAGCACGTCGACGGGCTCGACGTGGCCTCGGCGGGCGAGATGGCGATGGCGATCGCCGCCGGGTGCGAGCCGTCGGATATCTCCTTCGCCGGCCCCGGCAAGCGCGACGATGAGCTCGTCGCGGCGATCGATGCCGGCGTCACACTGAACGTTGAATCGGAAGGCGAGGCGGCGCGCGCTCTGGCGATCGGCCGGGCGCGCGGCCGCCGCCCCCGGCTTGCGGTGCGGGTCAATCCCGATTTCGAGATCAAGGGATCGGGCATGCGTATGGGTGGCGGCGCGCGGCCCTTCGGCGTCGATGCCGAGCGGGTGCCGTCGCTTGTGCGCGAATTGATCGTCGCCGATGCCGAATTTCGCGGATTCCACATCTTCGCCGGCTCGCAGGCGCTGTCGGCCGACGCGCTGATCGAAGCGCAGGCGGCGACGATCGCGCTCGCCGCGCGGCTGGCCGAGGCCGCCGGAGCGCCGCCGCCGATGGTCAATCTGGGCGGCGGCTTCGGCATCCCGTACGTCAGCGGAGACGTGCCCCTGAACGTCGAGCAGGTCGGTACCGCGCTGCATGACGCGCTGGCGGCCCGTCCGAAGATTCTCGCAGCGTCGGGATTTGCGATCGAGCTCGGACGCTGGCTGGTCGGGGAGGCGGGCGTCTATCTCACCCGCATCGTCGATCGAAAGATCAGCTTCGGCAAGACCTTCCTGGTCACCGACGGCGGCATGCACCACCAGCTTGCCGCCTCAGGCAATTTCGGCCAGGTCGTCCGCCGAAACTTCCCGGTGGCGATCGCAAGCCGCTTCGGCGCGGCGCCGGAGGAGGAGGTCAGCATCGTCGGCTGCCTCTGCACGCCGCTCGATCGGCTTGCCGACGACGTCATGATGCCCGCCGCATCGGTGGGCGATCTCGTCGCGCTGTTCCTCGCCGGCGCCTATGGACGCTCGGCGAGTCCTGAGGCGTTCCTGGGGCATCCGGCGCCACGTGAACTTCTTGTCGGCAACATGTAAAGACACACTCATCTTCTTGCTGGATCTTTCCCGGCAAAGTGCAGGATCAAAGCTGTCCTCGCCTCGAGCGGGTGTGACCTGTATTGCCCCGCAGCCAGGAAGCAGTGCGAGCGAAATGGATTGCCGGTACACTCGTTCTGGGCAGCTGGAATATCGAAAGACATCGTTAACCGTCGCTGCAGGAGCAGTCCCGGTTCGGGACGGCGTCCAAAAGGTGATTGTTCCTAACGGTAATTTTACCTCTTCAGAGCATAGCAGACCCAAATCTGCGGCCGTTCGTGCTCCAGGCAGCGACGGTGGACGTGAAGAGGAAGAAATTGATGCGCGTGCACATGATCAAGCTCGCTCTCGCCGCCGGCGCCAGCACGGCTGCGCTCACCGGCTGCGCTTCGACGCCCTCCACCGGCAACCGGCTGCCGCCCGCGACCTTCGTCGGCTCGGACGATATTTCCGGTGAGAAATATATCATAGGACCGCTCGACAGCCTCAACATCTTCGTCTGGCGCAACACCGATCTCGGCGGCAAGGTGCAGGTCCGTCCCGACGGGATGATCACGACGCCGCTCATTTCGGACCTCCAGGCCGCCGGCAAGACTCCGGCCGAGCTCGCCGAGGATCTGCGTTTGGCGCTGACCAAATATGTCGAGGATCCCCGAGTCTCGGTCATGGTCGACAGCTTCCAGGGCACGTTCGGCCAGCAGATCCGCATCGTCGGCGCCACCGCCAAGCCCGCTTCCCTTCCCTATCGCGCCAACATGACCCTGCTCGACGCAATGATCGAGGTCGGCGGTTTGTCCGAATATGCGGCCGGCGATCGTGCCCGGCTGATCCGCCACGACAAGGGCTCGGGTGCTCAGAAGGAATATGATCTCAAGATCGCGCGACTGCTCAAGAAGGGCGACACCGCTGCCAACGTCCGTCTCGAGCCCGGCGACGTGATCATCATCCCGGAAAGCATGTTCTGAGCCGCCGAAGACGCTGACGGCTTCATCTCCTCTCGACCAGGATCACGCCACGGATGGACGGACTTTACGAACAGCTGCGGATTGCCCTCCACCAGGTGTGGCGGCGTCGCTGGCTCGCGCTCGGCGTCGCCTGGGGGCTGTGCCTGGTCGGATGGCTGGTCGTGGCGCTGATCCCGAACAGCTACGAATCCAAGGCGCGCGTGTTCGTCCAGCTCCAGTCGATCCTGCCGACGCAGGTCGGCATCACCGCCGCCGATCGCCAGAACGACATCACCCGGATCAAGCAGACGCTGACCTCGACCGACAATCTCGAGAAGGTCGTCCGCCGCACCGAATTGAACAATCTCGTCGCCACGAAACGCGATCTCGCCGTGCAGGTCGACGCGCTGCGCAAGGCAATCAAGGTCACGGCCCAGCAGGACAATCTGTTCGAGATCAGCGCGACGGCCAGCATTTCCGGCTTCTCCAACGGCCAGAATGCGAAGCTAGCCGCCGGCATCGTCCAGAACCTGCTCGATCTTTTCGTGGAAGCGAACCTGTCCGGGGATCGTGACGAGGCCAGCGAAAGCCTGACCTTCCTCGACGAGCAGCTTCGCCGCCGCGAGCAGGATCTGCAGGCCGCGGAGCAGCGCCGGGTCGAATTCGAGCAGAAATATCTTGGCGTGCTTCCGGGTGAGGGCTCGATCGGATCTCGCATGGCCGCCGCCCGCGCGGAGCTCTCGGGCGTCGAGCAGCAGATGATGCAGGCGCAAAGCTCGCTGGTTGCGTTGCGGGCGCAACTCGGCAGCACGCCGCCCACGTTGCCGGGGGTGGCCGGGGCGGACAACGGGTCGGTGTCGTCGCAGGTCGCGTTGCTCCAGGCCCAGCTTGCCCAGGCCGCGGCACGCGGCTGGACCGACGCCCATCCCGATGTCGTCGCGCTCAAGGCACAGATCGCCCGGCTGCGGCCGCTGGCCGCCCGGGAAGGGCCGTCGGGTGCCGCCGGCATGCCCAATCCTGCCTACGTGTCGCTGCGCGGCATGCTGGCCGAGCGCGAGGCGCAGGTTCAGGCGACCTCCGTTCGCAAGGCGCAGCTCGATGCCGATCTCGCCCAGCTCTCCTCGAAGCAGGCGACCGAGCCGGGCGTCGCCGCCCAGCAGGCCCAGCTCAACCGCGATTACGACGTGCTGAAACGGCAATATGACAAATTGCTGGAGGATCGCGAGCAGGTCCGCCTGCGCAGCGACGTCCAGACCAAAACCGCGGCGATCAAGTTCAAGGTCATCGATCCGCCGTCCGCGCCGCGCATCCCGATCACGCCGAACCGGCCGATCCTGCTGACCGCGATCCTGTTCGCGGCGCTGGCAGCGGGCGTCGGCGGTGCCTTCGTCTGGGGGCAGCTGCAGACGACCTTCCCGACCCAAAGCCGGCTGGAGGCGATCACCGGCCTGCCGGTGCTCGGATCGATCAGCGAGGTAGTCACCGACGTGGTCAAGGCCAGGAGGCGGCAGCATCTGCTCTGGCTCGGTGGCGGGGCAGGGGCGCTGGCCGGAAGCTACGCGCTGCTGATGGCCGTCGAGTTCTGGCAGCGAAGCACGGTTGCGTGAGGGGCATGAAGATGAACGACCAGAGCCCCTTACGCGCAGGCGGTTCGCTCCTCGAGCGGGCGGCCGATCTTTACGGCTTCGGCCTCGGCACGCCGCCCTCGGCCCCGCATGAGGTCACGCAGCCTGCAGCACCGGCCGCGGTCGCGCCCGCGGCTCCGGCCGCGCCCTTACGCACACCTGCGCCCGAACCTCGCCCTGCACCGGCGGCGGCAACGGTGTCAGCGCGCGTTGCGGGGCGGGGAGGCAAGATCGATCCTGAAGCACTGGCGCGAGGCGGCTTCATTGCGCCGGATGCGCCGGGAAGCGCGCTGGCGGAGGAGTTCCGGATCGTCAAGCGGCAGCTGCTGCGCAACCTCGCCGGCAGCGACGACAAAGCCCGCAACATACTCGTCTGCTCGGCGCTGCCGAATGAGGGCAAGACCTTCTGCGCGATCAACCTCGCGCTGTCGCTCGCCGCCGAGAAGGATGTCGAGGTCCTGCTGATCGATGCGGATTTCCCCAAGCCTGAGGTGCTCGCATTGCTGGGTCTCGAGGCAGGGCCGGGCCTCACCGATGCCCTTGCCGATCCCGACGCCGATCCGGAGAGCTTCGTCGTCCGCACGGACCTGCGCGGCCTGTCGCTGCTTCCAGCCGGGCGTCCGGTCGGCGACGTGACCGAGCTCCTCGCGTCGGAGCGGACCCGGAGGCTTCTCGCCCGTCTGGCCGATCCGCGCCGGATCATCCTGTTCGATTCGCCGCCCGCCCTCATGGCGTCGCCGGCGACCGTGCTCGCCAGCCATGTCGGCCAGCTGCTGATGGTGGTGCGGGCCGATCAGACCAGCGAGGCCGATCTGCGCGAAGCGGTCGGGCTCCTTTCCGCCTGCGACCAAATCCGGCTGCTGCTCAACGGCACCGGCTTTGCCGTCAACGGCCGCCGCTTCGGCAGCTATTACGGATATGGCCAATGAAAATAGCCGAGAAAGCGTGGCTTAGAGGCCGAAGCTTGGCTTCGATCGCACTTGCTGCGGCGGTCGCGATCGCCGCCTCGGCAAGCGTCAGCGGTGCCGGCCGGACCAGCGTTCATCCTTATCTGCAGATCGAACAGGTGCTTACCGCCGATTTCAACGACGGCGATGTGCTGACCTATACCGGCGTCGGCGGCGGCGTCGAGGCAAGCTACGAGGGGCAGCGACTCACCGCCACGATCAGCTACGATTACCAGCGCCGGATCGGGTGGAATGGCGACGTCGCCGACGACGACAGCCATTCGGGCCTCGCCTCGGTCCATTTTGATGCCGTGCCCGGCGTGCTGGCGCTCGATGCCGGCGCGATGGCCGCACGGGCCTCGGCCGATCCGCGCCAGCCGGTGCCGAACTTCCGCACCGCCGACAACGGCGCCGCGGAGGTCTACAGCGTCTATGCCGGCCCGACCCTGTCGACCCATGCCGGCCCGCTCACCGTCAATGCTGCCTACCGCCTCGGCTATGTTTATGTCGACGATGACGACAGCCTGGCCGGCGGCGATGTCGGACCGAACCAGGGACGCTTCGACCGCTACACGAGCAGCACGGTCCACAATCTCACCGCAAGCGTCGGCATGAGCCCGGGCGAACTGCCGTTCGGCTGGACCGTCGGCGGCGGCTACGTCCGCGAGGACATGAACCGTTTGGACGCGACGTTCGAAGGCAAATATGTGCGCGGCGACGTCGTCGTGCCGGTCTCGCCGACGCTTGCCGTGACCGGCGGCATCGGTGTCGAGGATCAGAAGAGCTCGCTCCAGGATTTCCGCCGTGACGCCGCCGGCCTGCCGGTGATCGACGCCAATGGCCGGCTGGTCGCCGATCCTTCCCGGCCGCGGCTGGTCGCGTATGACGAGAGCGGGTTGATCTGGGACGCCGGCATCCTCTGGCGGCCGAGCCCGCGCACCGAACTTCAGGCGCGCGTCGGGCACCGTTATGGCGGCACCACCTTCGTTGGATCGCTCGAGCACAGGATCAATAATTCCTATGCACTTAGCGCTTCGGTTTACGATAATGTCGCAAGCTTTGGTCGGTTGCTTGTCACTGATCTTGCGGGCGTGCCGCGGCGCTTCGACCAGCGCCGGGATCCGCTGACCGGTGGGCCGATCGGCCTCGGCGGCTGCACCTTCGGCAACGATCCGGGCACCGGCACCTGCTTCGACGACGCGCTTCGCTCGATCGAAAGCTTCAACTTCCGCAACCGCGGCGCCAACATCCTGCTCTCGGGCGGCCGCGGACCCTGGAATTTCGGGCTGGGCGCCAGCTACGACACGCGTCGGTACCTCGCGCCTCCGGACAGCAGCTTCATCCTCGAGGGCGTTACCGACAAGAGCCTCAGCCTGAGCGCCTCGGCGACCCGCGAGCTGACGCGCACGTCGAGCTTCGGAGTCGGTGCCTATGCCGGCTGGTTCGACAGCGGCATCGCCGGCGACGACAGCAGCTTCCTGACCGGAGTCACCGCCAATTACGAGCGGCGCCTGTTCCTCGACAACATCCGCGCGCATGTCGCGGCGGGTCTCTACACCAGCCAGTCCGGGCAGTTCGACAGCACCGTCGGATCGCTCCTCTTCGGCCTCAGCTACGCCTTCTGAGAAGGGACGGAAAACGATGTACACCGACTATTACGGCCTTTCCGCCCGGCCGTTCCAGCTCACCCCGGATGCGCGCTTCTGGTTCGACAGCAAGACCCACAAGAAGGCGCTGGCCTATCTTGGTTACGGCATCGCCCAGGGTGAAGGCTTCATCACCATCACCGGCGAGATCGGCGCCGGTAAGTCGACGCTCGTCGCGCACCTGCTTGCGACGATCGATCGCGAGCGGCTGAACGCGATCAGCCTGGTGTCGACCCAGGTCGAGGGCGACGACATGCTCCGGCTGACCGCGATCGGCCTCGGCATCCCGACCACCGGCGTTCCCAAGGCGCAGCTGCTCGACCGCATCGAACAGCAGATGAGCGAGGAGGCGGATCGCGGCAAGCGCACCCTGCTGATCGTGGACGAGGCCCAGAATCTCCCCACCTCGGCCCTCGAAGAGTTGAGGATGCTGTCGAACTATACGCGTCAAGGGCGTGCGTTGGTTCAAATATTTCTGCTCGGCCAGCCTGAGTTTCGGGATCGGCTGGCTACCGATGCTGGGCTGGAGCAGCTTCGCCAGAGGGTCATCGCCGCCCATCATCTCGAGGCGATGGAGCCGGTCGAGATCGAACCCTATGTCGTGCACCGCCTGGCGATCGCCGGCTGGAACGGTCGCCCATCGTTCGATGCCGCGGCCTATGCCGCGATGCACCGCCACAGCGGCGGCATTCCGCGCCGGCTTAACCAGCTTGCCAACCGCATCCTGCTGCACGGCGCGATCGAGCAGCTCGACAGGATCGGCGCAGCTGCGGTGGAAACCGTGATCGCCGATATGGCCGCCGACAAGCCGCACATCTCCGATCGGGTGCACACGCTACGCACGGCGGCGACACCCGCCTTTCCGTCTGCCGCGCCCGCGACCCCGGCCGAGCCGGTGCGCGATCTTGCGCTGGAACGGCGAGTCGCCGCGCTCGAGGCCAAGATCGACGAGCAGGACATCGTGCTGCGCCGCGTCTTGACCTTGCTCGTCGAGTGGGTCGAGAACAGCGACGCGCCGGGCTATCGCAGCAACGCCGCCTGACGGCGGGGAGCCGACATGCTGAACGCCCTTTCGGTCGACGTCGAGGATTGGTTCCAGGTCGGCGCCTTCGAGACCGTGATCGACAAGACCGATTGGGACGGTCTCGAACGCCGAGTCGAGTGCAACACGGACGCCGTGCTCGCCTTGTTCGCGGAAGCCGATGTCCAGGCGACCTTCTTCACCCTGGGGTGGGTCGCCGAGCGCCACCCGCGGCTGATCCGCCGGATCGTCGAGGCGGGGCATGAGATCGCCAGCCATGGCTGGGATCACGACCGGGTCTTCACCATGACTCCTGCTCTGTTCCGGGCCGATCTGAAGCGGGCGCATGCGGCGATCGCGGACGCTGCCGGGGTGGCGCCGACCGGCTATCGGGCGCCGAGCTTCTCGATTGACGCCCGTACGCCATGGGCCCACGCGGTGCTGGCGGAAGAGGGTTATGCTTATTCGTCCAGCGTCGCGCCGATCGCGCACGATCATTATGGCTGGCGCGAAGCACCGCGCTTCGCCCACCGCCCGCTTCCCGGGTCGGAACTCATCGAATTGCCGGTGACCACTGTCGAGTTTGCCGGCCGCAGGATGGCAGCCGGCGGCGGCGGCTTCTTTCGCCTGCTTCCTTATGCCTTCTCCAACTGGGCCGTCGGCCGCGTCAACCGCATCGAGCAACGGCCCGCAATCTTCTATTTCCACCCCTGGGAGATCGATCCGGGTCAGCCAAGGATCGCGCACGCGCCACTCAAATCACGGATCCGCCATTACACCAATCTGGAAAGGATGCGCCCCAAGCTGATGAGATTGTTCAAGTCTCATCGATGGGGTCGTACCGATCAGGTCGTCTCTGAAGAGCGGGCACGGCTGGCATGAACGCGCTGACGCCGATCCGCACTGTGCGCGCCGCAACGCCCGCCGATTACGCAGCGGTGGCAGCGTTCGTGCGCGGCCATCCGGATGCCGAGCCGTTCCATCTTCCCGCCTGGTCGAGCGCGGTCGAGCGCGGCTGCGGCCAGGCCGCGCACATTCTCGTCGCCGAAGATGTCGTGGGCAAGATCAGGGGCGTGCTGCCGCTCAGTGAAATGCGCTCGCCTTTGTTCGGGTCGGCCCTGGTCTCGACCGGCTTCGGCGTCGGCGGTGGCATTCTCGGCGACGGTGGCGACGCGCTTGCCGATGCTGCCTGGTCGCTGGCACAGGCGCGCGGCTGCGCCAGCGTCGAGCTTCGCGGCGGCGTGCTGCCGACGGACTGGGCGCGCTGCGGGAATACCTATGCCGGCTTCGTACGGGATCTGCCGTCGGCCGAAGACGCGATCCTGCAGGCGATTCCGCGCAAGCAGCGCGCGGAGGTCCGTCGTTCGCTGACCCTGGGGCTGGAGGTTTCGGTCGGTCGCGACCAGGATGCGCATTACCGCGTCTACAGCGAGAGCGTGCGCAATCTCGGCACGCCGGTCTTCCCGTGCAGCCTGTTCGCGGCGATGCTGGAGGCCTTCGGCGACGATGCCGACATCCTCGTCGTGCGCAAGGATGGCGTGCCGGTCGCGGCCGTCCTCAGCCTCTATTTCCGCGGCACGGTCTTTCCCTATTGGGGGGGCGGCACCGCCGCGGCGCGCGCGCTCCGGGCCAACGAGTGCATGTATTTCGCCCTGATGCGGCATGCGGCCGCGCGCGGCTGCAACCGGTTCGATTTCGGCCGCTCCAAGCTCGGCACCGGCGCCTACGCCTTCAAGAAAAACTGGGGATTTGCGCCGCAACCGCTTGTTTACGCGACGAAGGGTGAGGCGCGGCAAACCAATCCACTGAGTCCGAAATACCGGCTCCAGGTGGCAGCCTGGAAGAAGATGCCGCTCTGGCTCGCCAATCGGATCGGGCCGCCGATCGCCCGGGGGCTCGGATGAGCGAGATCCTGTTCCTCGCCCACCGCATCCCGTACCCGCCGGATCGCGGCGACAAGATCCGATCGTGGAACATCCTGAAGGCGCTGGCGGGGTTGGGCACCGTCCATCTCGCGGCCTTTGCCGATGACGAGGCGGACGCGGCGCATCTGCCGGCGCTTGGTGCGGCTTTGGGCGGTCGCCTGGGCGAGGCGCACGTCGAGATCCGCCGCACCGGCAGAGCGGCGGCGGCGCTGCGCGCGCTGGCCTCGGGCAAACCGGTGTCGCTGACCCTGTTCGACAGCCGGGAGCTGCGCAGCTTCGTCGATCGGATCAGCCGCGAGCGGCCGATCTCCACCTGCTTCGCCTTCTCGGGGCAAATGGCGCAGTTCGTACCCAAGGGGGCACGGCTGGTAATGGACTTCGTCGACATGGATTCGGCCAAGTTTCAGGCTTATGCAGGGGCGGGGGGGCTGCTGGCGCCGATCCACCAGCGCGAGGCCGAGAAACTCTTCGCCTTCGAGCGCGCCACCGCGGCGCGAGCGGCGGTGAGCCTGTTCGTGAGCGACGCCGAAGCGGCGTTGTTCAAGGCGCGTGCTGCGCTCGCCGATGCCGACATCCGCGCGCTTCACAATGGCGTCGACCTCGATTTCTACGATCCTCACGCCCGCTTCGAGCGCGGCTCCCGTTCGGAAGCACCATTGCTCGTCTTCACGGGACAGATGGACTATGCGCCCAACGTCGACGCCGTGCGCTGGTTCGCCCAAGCCGTTCTGCCTGCGGTGCCGACGGCACGGTTCGCGATCGTCGGGCGCAACCCGTCGGACGCGGTGCGAAGGCTCGCCTCGCACCCGCGAATCCTCGTCACCGGCGCCGTGCCGGACGTGCGCACCTGGCTCGCCGCCGCCGATGTCGTTGTCGCGCCGCTTCGGATCGCGCGCGGCATTCAGAACAAGGTGCTGGAGGCGATGGCAATGGCGCGCCCGGTCGTTGCTTCGCCCGCGGCGTTCGAGGGCATCGAAGCGACGCCGGGCCGCGACCTGCTGGTCGCCGACACCGCCGACGCGCAGGCCAAGACGATCCGCCATCTCCTGTGCGACCCCGTCCGCGCAGCAACGATCGGGGCGGCGGCACGGCGCCGGATGGAGGAAGCCTATCGTTGGGAGGTGCGCCTGGCGCCGCTTGCCAACATCGTCGGCATACCACGGCGAGTACAAGCGGCATGAATTCCGCGCTGCCGATCGCGGCGTCGGCTCGGCCGGCCGACTCTCCAGCGGGCCGGATCTGGCGCCCGCACCTGCTTGCGCTCGCCGCCGTCTGTGGCGCCTTCCTGCTGCTCTTCCACCATGATCTCATCGACATGATTCACATCTGGTGGCGCAGCCCGACGTTCAACCATTGCTTCCTGGTGCCGCCGATCGCCTTATGGCTGGTGTCGCTGCGCCTGCCGGAGCTGCGTCAGCTGACGCCGTCCGCATGGCTCCCCGGCCTTCTGCTTGGCGGCGGCGGTGCGCTGTTGTGGCTGCTGGGCGATGCGGGCGGGGTGGCGCTCGCCCGGCACCTCGCGCTCGTGCTGATCTTCCAAGGGGCGGTGATCGCGCTGCTCGGCAAGTCGGTTGCGCGGGGCATCGCTTTCCCACTCTTCTATCTGCTGTTCGCCATTCCGGCCGGTGAGGAAGCGGTGCCGCCGATGCAGACGGTCACGGCGGAAATCACCATGTTGCTGCTGCAGCTCAGCCAGGTGCCCGCCCACATCGAGGGCATCTTCATCACCACGCCGATCGGCCTGTTCGAAGTCGCCGAAGCCTGTTCGGGCGTCCGCTTCCTTATCGCCATGATCGCCTACGGGGCGCTGGTCGCCAATCTCTGCTTCCGCAGCTGGGCGCGCCGGCTCGCCTTCCTGGCCGCCGCGACGGCGATCCCGATCTTCGCCAACGGCGTCCGGGCGTGGGGGACGATCTACGCCGCCGAGCGCACCGGCAGCCTCCAATATGCGGTCGGCTTCGATCACATCCTCTACGGCTGGATCTTCTTCGCGGTCGTCATGGTGCTGATCATGGCTGCGGGCTGGCGGTTCTTCGACCGCAAGGTTGGCGACGCGTGGTTTGACCCGTCGACACTGCCGGCCGTGCCGGTCACCAGGCGCAGGCTGATCGAGGTTGCGGCCGCCGTGGTCGTGCTTGCCGCCGCACCGCCGCTCTGGTCGGCGCTGATCGCGGCGACAGGCAGCAGCGCCACACCGCACGAGATCGCGATGCCGCAGGTTCGCGGCTGGACCCAGGTGCCGGCGGATCGAGGTCGACCGTGGCGGCCCCATTTCGCCGGCGCCGATGCACTGCGGCTGCAGCGTTATCGGAATGCCGCCGGGCAAGAGGTCGACCTCGCCATCGCCGTCTTCGCCCGGCAGACGGAGGGGCGCGAACTGGTCGGCTACGGCCAGGGTGCCGTCGGTCCGGAGGATGTCTGGGCGTGGACAGCCGACGCGCTGCCGCCTGACGGTGGCAAGGCGGAGCGGATCGCATCGCACGGCGAGATCCGTGAGGTCCTGACTTTCTATCGGGTCGGCGGCATCGTCACCGGCAATGCGGCGGCGGTGAAGCTCGAGACGATGCGCGTGCGACTGCTCGGCGGACCGCAGCGCGCGGTGGCGGTTCTCGTCTCCGCGCCCGAACCGGCCAAGGGCGTCAGCCCCCGCCCGGCGTTGGACGGTTTCCTTTCGTCGCTTGGGCCAGTCGCAACGCTTGCGGACGGCGCCTCCACTGCGCCACAGCCACGCTGATGTGTGGCATAGCCGGTCTCTTTCACCCTCTGGTTCCCAAGCCCGTCGATCCTGCGCGGATCCGGGCGATGGTGGACACGCTCGCCCATCGTGGCCCCGACGGCAGCGGCGTCTGGACCGCGCCGGGTGTCGGCCTCGGCCACCGGCGGCTTTCGATCATCGATCTGGAAGGCGGCGTCCAGCCGATGCTCTCGGCCGACGGCAAGCTCGCTCTGACCTACAATGGCGAGATCTACAATTTCCGCGAGGTTCGCGCGGAGCTGGAAGCGAAAGGGCATTTCTTCCGCACCGACAGCGACACCGAGGTGATCCTCGCCGCCTGGCGGCAATGGGGCGAGGAATGCCTGTCGCGGTTCAACGGCATGTTTGCTTTCGCGCTCTACGATTCGAGCCGAGACAGCCTTTTCCTCGCGCGAGACCGCCTCGGCGTCAAACCTCTATTCTATGCGACACTTGCGGATGGCGGCCTGATCTTCGCATCCGAACTGAAGGGCCTGCTCGCCCATCCTCTCCTGCGGCGGGAAGTCTCCCCGCACGCCGTCGAGGACTATCTCACGCTCGGCTACGTCCCCGACGACGCCTGCCTTGTCGAGGGCGTGCGCAAGCTTCCCGCCGGCCATGCTTTGCTTGTCCGGCGCGGCCGCCGCGTGCCCGAGCCGTCGCGCTGGTGGGACGTCGATTTCTCCAGCACGGTACGCGCGTCGGTGGCCTCACTCGAGGAGGAGATGGTCGAGCGTCTGCGGGAAGCCGTCCGCTCGCGCATGGTCGCCGACGTCCCGCTCGGCGCCTTCCTCTCGGGTGGCGTCGACAGTTCGGCGGTGGTCGCGCTGATGGCGGAGGCGAGCCGGGCCGCGGTCGAGACCTGCTCGATCGGCTTCACCGAGGCCGATCATGACGAGACCGCCTTCGCCAAGATCGTCGCGGATCGCTTCGCCACCAGTCACCGCACGCGCCGGGTAGCCGCGGACGACTTCGCGCTGATCGACACGCTTGCCGACGCCTTCGACGAGCCGTTCGCGGACGCCTCGGCCCTTGCCACCTACCGCGTCTCGGAGCTCGCCCGCGAGCGCGTCAAGGTCGCGCTCTCCGGGGACGGCGCCGATGAGGCCTTCGCCGGCTATCGGCGCTACAAATTCTTCTCGGCCGAGGAGCGGGTGCGCGGCTTGCTGCCCCAGGGCGCGCGCGCGCTCGTCGGGAGACTTGGCGATGCCTATCCAAAGCTCGACTGGGCGCCGCAGATGTTTCGCGCCAAGACGACGTTGCAGGCGCTCGGCCAATCGAGCGAGGAGGCCTATGCCTTTGCGGTCGGGGTTACGCCGCCACTTGCAAGATCAAGGCTTTACACGTCAGATCTCAGACGCTCTCTGCAAGGCCATCGTGGCGAGCAGCGCTATGTCGAGGCGATGCGGGCGGCACCTGCGCGCGATGCGCTCGGCCGGGCCCAATATGCGGACCTCAAGATCTGGCTGCCGGGAGACATCCTCACCAAGGTCGACCGGACCTCGATGGCAGTGAGCCTGGAAGCACGTGAGCCCTTGCTCGATCACCGCCTGGTCGAATTCGCCGCGCGCCTGCCGACGCGGATGAAGCTGCGCGGCGGGACCGGCAAATATCTGATGAAGCGCGCCCTCGGCCGCTACCTTCCGGACGAGATCCTCCATCGCAAGAAGATGGGCTTCGTGACGCCGATCAGCGCCTGGTTCCGAGGACCGCTGGCCGGGGCGGCGGAAGCGATCGCGCGCAGCCCGGCCCTGGCCGAGCTCGGCTGGTTCGACGAGGCGGCGATCGCCAAGGCCGCGGCCGATCACCGGGCTGCGCGTGCCGATCATGGCCGGTTGCTGTGGCAGCTGCTGATGCTCGACAAGTCGCTCGGCCGGATCTTCGGGCTCGGCCAGGATCAGCCTCAATATAGGGCCTCGACGAAGTAGAGCCCGTCGGGTGGCGCGTTGTAGCCGAGGGCAGAACGGTTTCGCGCTTCCAGCGCATCCTCCAGATCGTCCGCAGTCCACTTTCCGCGACCGACCAGCTGCAGGCAGCCGACCATCGACCGCACCTGGTGGTGCAGGAAGGAGCGGGCGGCGGCGTGCACCTCCAGCATGTCGCCGCGGCGGACGACATCGAGCCGGTCCAAGGTCTTGACCGGACTTTCGGCCTGGCATTGGACCGAGCGGAAAGTGGTGAAATCGTGCAGGCCGACGAGACGCTGAGCGGCTTCGTCCATCGCATCGGCATCGAGCGGAACCGCCACCTGCCAGGCGCGGCTGGCGTCCAGCGTCAGCGGCGCGCGCCGATTGACGATCCGGTAGACGTAGCGACGCCCGATACAGCTGAACCGGGCATGCCAGTCGTCGGGCACGATCTCCGCCGAGAGGATCGCGATCGGGAGCGGGCGGAGCTTGGCGTTGAGACCTTCGCAGAGCCGGAACGGGGCAATCTCCTTTCCGATCTCGACATGGGCGGACATCGCGAGGGCATGGACGCCGGCATCGGTGCGGCCCGCCGCATGCAGGATCGCCGCTTCGCCGGTGATCGCTTCCACCGCCTCCTCGATCGCCTGCTGGACCGAGGGGCCGTGGTTCTGCCGCTGCCAGCCCATGAACGGACCACCATCGAACTCGACGATCAGCCGGAAGCGAGTCATCCGAGCTGTGCGCCGGCGGGAATGACGAAGCCGCGAAGGAGTTCGGAGGCCGTCATGGGGCCGCGCCCGGCGCGCTGGACGATCGACGGAACGATCGAGCCTTCCGCGCAGGCGATTGCGAGACCGTGATCGAGCACCGTTCCAGGCGCGCCGCTCAGGCTTCCGATCTCTGCGGCATGCACCTTGATCCGCTCGCCGCCATATTCGAAGAACGCACCCGGCACCGGGATGAAGGCACGCACTTGCCGCTCGACCTCGACCGCTGAGCGAGTGAAATCGAGCTTGGCCTCCGCTTTCTCGATCTTCGACGCATAAGTGACGCCGTCGTCCGGCTGCACGATCGGGGTGATTGCATCGAGTTTGGCGAGGACGTCGACCATCAGCTCGGCGCCGATCCGCGCGAGCTCGTCGGTGAGATCGCCGGCGCTCTTGCGCTCGATCGGCGTGTCGCGGACCGCGAGCATCGGGCCGGTGTCGAGCCCGCGCTCCATCTGCATGATCGTGATCCCGGTATGGGCATCACCTGCCAGGATGGCGCGCTGAACCGGCGCAGCGCCCCGCCAGCGCGGCAGCAGCGAGCCGTGAACGTTGAGGCAGCCATGCCGCGGCGCTTCGAGGATCGGCAGCGGCAGGATCAGCCCGTAGGCGGCGACGACCGCGACATCGAGGTCGAGCGCACGAAAGGCGTCTTGCGCCTCGGCGTCTCGCAGGGTGAGCGGGGTCCGCACCGGTATCCCGGTCGCTTCGGCGCTCTGCTGCACCGGCGAGGGGCGCAGCGCCTTGCCGCGTCCGGCGGGGCGGGGCGGCTGCGAATAGACGGCGACGACGTCGTGCCCGGCACCGAGCAAGGCGGCGAGGGTCGGCACGGCGAAATCGGGAGTTCCCATGAAGGCGATGCGCATGGCGGCGCTCTAACCGGGGATGGGCCGCTCGTCATCCTTCACGGCGATTTGAAACCGTGCGCTGCCGCCGCTACCTAGTCGCCATGGCCTCTCCCGAAATCGATGCGCTGACCCAGGCGCTTTCGCGCCTCCCCGGGCTCGGGCCGCGCTCGGCGCGTCGCGCCGTCCTGCACCTCCTCAAGAAACGAGAGGTGGCGCTGGCGCCGCTGCTGCGCGCGCTCGAGCAGGTCAACGAGCGGCTTTCGGTCTGTTCCAATTGCGGCAACGTCGACACGGTGGATCCCTGTTCGGTCTGCTCCGACACGCGGCGCGACGATCGCCTGCTGTGCGTGGTCGAAGAGGTGTCGGATCTCTGGGCGCTCGACCGGTCGAGGCTGTTTCCGGGACGCTTTCACGTGCTCGGCGGGCGATTGTCGGCGCTGGAGGGGATCCGCCCCGAAGATCTCGGCATCGACCGACTGGTCGCCCGGATTGCCGCCGGCGGCATCGACGAGGTCGTATTGGCGATGAACGCCACGCTCGAAGGACAGACCACCGCCCACTACCTCGCCGAGCGGCTGGAGACCTATCCCGTGCGGATCACCCAGCTTGCCCATGGCCTGCCGGTCGGCGGCGAGCTCGACTATCTCGACGAGGGTACGCTCGCCCAGGCGCTCCGAGCCCGGCGTCCGGTCTCATAACGCCCCGTATAAGCTTGATTTTCGGCCTCCGCCCACCTATTTTTCGGCTATGGCCATCCTCCCGATCATTGAGACACCGGACCCCATTCTCCGGCAGAAATCCACGCCCGTCGAACAGGTTACGGACGAGATCCGTCAGCTGATCGACGACATGTTCGAGACGATGTATGCCGCGCCCGGCATCGGCCTCGCCGCCATCCAGGTCGGCGTTCCCAAGCGCTTGCTGGTGATCGATCTTCAGGAAGAAGAGGATGAGGACGGCAAGCCGATCCGCAAGCCGCTGGTCTTCATCAATCCCGAGATCCTCGAAGAATCCGATCAGTTCGTCCCCTATAATGAGGGCTGCCTCTCGATCCCGGAAATGTATGCCGAGGTCGATCGCCCTGACCGGGTCCGTGCGCGCTGGCTCGACCGCGACGGCGTCGCCCACGAGGAAGAGCTGACCGGGCTGATCGCCGTTTGCCTGCAGCACGAGATGGACCATCTCGAGGGCATCCTCTTCATCGACCATCTCTCCCGGCTGAAGCGCGAGATGATCCTCAAGAAGCTGTCCAAGTACCGCAAGGAGCGCGCCAAGCTGGCTGCGTAAACCACCTGGATCGTTGCACTACACTCGTCATCCCAGCCTAAGCTGGGATCTCATCGCAGTTGAGCTTAGCGCCTGTGGCGAGCACCGCGCCTCTCGTCTCTGAGATCCCAGCGTGCGCTGGGATGACGAGAAACTTCGTGACGACTTGGCCCGCCGCGGGGGGCAGGGCGCTCCTCCGCTTTTCTCCACAGCTAAATCAGGGACTTCGCCGCCAGCCGCTTGAGCCTGGGACACGGCTCGCGTAAGTTCGCCCTTCGTTCCACCAGGGATCAGGGCATGGACAGCCTCATACTCATCGTCATCGCCATGGCCGCCATTGCCGGAGTTGCGTTCGGTTTCGTGCTGGGCGGCCGTTCGGCGGCGGCTTTGCGGAAGGAACGCGACGAGCAGCAGGAGGGCTTCCGCCGCGCCGCTGCCGATCTCGCGGTGGCGGAGGAGCGCGCACGGCAGGCAGCGGCGTTGCAGGACCATCTGCGCGCGATTACCGCCGAGCGTGACACCCTGGCGCAGGACGTCGCGGCGCTGCGGCCGGTGGCGGCACGCATCGAGCCGCTCCAGGAACAGGTGCGCATGCTGGCCGCGGAGCGGGATTCGGCAGCTCAGGATGCCGCGGCGCTGCGCCCCGTCGCGGCGCGTGTCGAGCCGCTGCAGGATCAGGTCAGGACATTGGCCGCCGAGCGCGACGCAGCCGCCCAGGAGGCGGCGACGCTTCGCCCCGCCGCCGCCCGCATCGCCCCGATGGAGGAGGAGCTTCGCACCCTTCGTGCCGAGCGCCAGCAGCTCGCCGAAGCCAAGGCGGCCTTCGAACGCGGTGAGGAGGAGCGCCGGCGCAGCTACGAGGAGCAGCTCGCCAATCTGAAGGAGATCGAAGCCAAGCTGCAGAAGAGCTTCGGTGAGGTTGCGGGGCGGGCGCTCGAAGGCGCGCACGATCTTTTCCTGAAGCGGGCTGAGGAGCGTTTCGGCCATGCCGGCAAGCAGAATGAGGAGAAATTGAAGGCGCTTCTCCAGCCGGTCGAGGCGACCCTCAAGCGCTACGAGGAAGGGCTCTCCAACGTCGAGAAGGAACGGGTCGGCTCCTATCGCGAGCTGCGCGAGGCCGTTGAGCTGGTCCGCTCCGGCCAGACCCAGGTGCGCGAGGAAACCGCCCGGCTCGTCAACGCGCTTCGATCGAGCCCGAAGGCGCGCGGGCGCTGGGGCGAGCAGAGCCTCAAGAACGTGCTCGAGCAGGCCGGGCTCTCGGCGTTCGCCGATTTCCGCACCGAAGTCTCAGTGGACACCGACGAAGGTCGGCTGAGGCCCGACGTGATCGTGCGTCTACCGGGCGGGCGCAAGCTGATCATCGACGCCAAATGCTCGCTCAACGCATTTCTGGACGCCAGCGAGGCGGTCGACGAGGTGATCCGGTCCGCCCACCTCAAAGCGCACGCCCAGTCGATCCGCAACCATGCCCAGCAGCTCGGCGGCAAGAATTACTGGGATCAGTTCGGCGAATCCGCCGATTATGTCGTCATGTACATTCCGGGCGAGCATTTCCTCACCGCGGCGCTCGAGCAGGATGGCGGCTTGTGGGACTGGGCGTTCGAACGGCGGGTGCTGCTGGCGACCCCGACGAACCTCGTCGCCTTGGCACGGACCGTGGCCAGCGTCTGGCGGCAGGAGCGCCTTGCCGAGGAAGCCGCCGAGATTGCCAAGCTCGGCAAGGAACTCCATGCCCGGCTCGCCACGATGGGCGCCCATGTCGCCCGCCTCGGCCGCAATCTGGATCTCGCCACCGGCGCTTACAATGCCTTCGTCGGCAGCCTCGAAAGCCAGGTGATGACCCAGGCCAAGCGCTTCGAAGCGCTGGAAGTGTCGAGCGGCGCCAAGGAGATCGAAGCGCTGCCGGTGATCGACGCGACGCCGCGCGCCCTCACCAAGCTCGATGCCGGAGACTTGCCCGAGGCTGCCGAGTAGCGGACCCGAGCTGCTTCCTGTCGCCCATAAGTAGGAGGGTGACACATGACCGACGTTGAATTCATCGCGAACTTGATCGAGTCCATCGGGCGGGACGGGATCGATCTGGAACAGCCGCATGGCCTGGAGCTGGGCGCAATCGGCTTCCCTGACGAGGTTTCGGCGCGCGTTTTTGCAACCGATTGCGAAGCGCAGAGTCTCACCGCACTTGTGCGAAGGGGATCGCTCCTCAGCGATGCACAATGGGAAGAATTGCTCGAGGAAGTCGGAATTTGCGAGGAGGAGGCGCCGAGCCGCGAAGAGCTGAGGGGCTGGACGGTGGATGCCGCCGCAAATCTCGTGCTTCGGCCGGACACAATCGGCGCGACATGGGACTGCCTTGCCAAGCGGGCGAAGGAGCTCGGCGGGCACCTATGTTCCATTTCCTTCCCGAAAAACGCGAAGGTGAGACGCGGCACCGCTCCCTAGCGGACCGCGCCTGCAGTCTGTGAAACTCCGCGACTGCGCCGAACCCAAGTGGACGGAAATCAGACGTCCCAGTCCTGCCGCCGCGCGCCGCCGCAGCCGCGGCTGGTCTTGCCGTCGGCGGTGACGAGGACCTGGTGTTCGTAGCCGTGCCCGGTCAGGTCGTCGTTGCAGCTTCGGTAGACGAGGTCGATGGTCAGCCGGTTCGTGGCGTAGCGCCGCCCATAGGGGCTCGGCCGTGGATCGGGGCGTTCGACCGCGATCTTGCTCGCCCCGCCGGGTCCGAAATAGGCGATCGAGCGGTGATCGATGACGAGGTTCCAGCCGGGCTCGTTGCCGCGCGCCTCATAATGTTCGAGGCCGGGATCGTCGGGGACGGGCGCAGTCATCGCAGGGTAGGCGAAGGCGCCGCAGATCGCCAGCATCGCCCAGGCGGGCCAGCGCGGCATGGATACGCGATTACTCATCCGGCCAAAAAGCATGGCCGGAATCGATGTTCCAGTCGGTCGCGGCTTGAAACCTGCCGGGATGAGGGCCCCGCGCGTCGAACGCCGTCGCAGGCCAGGTTCAGCGCTGGCGCCGCCACTGATTGATCACTTCATAGGCCATGACGGCGGTCGCGACTGCGGCGTTGAGGCTGTCGGCCTTGCCGAGCATTGGCATCTTCACCAGCAGATCGCATTCCGCTTCATAGTCTTCCGGCAAGCCCTGCGCCTCGTTGCCGACCAGGATGAAGGCTGGCTTTGCGTAAGCGGGCTGCTGATAATCGTGGGTGGCCTTGAGGCTGGTGCCAATCAACTGCCCTTCGCCGCGGCGGAGCCAGCCGACGAAATCAACCCAGGACGCGGCGGCGATCCTTTGGGTGAACAAGGCGCCCATCGTCGCCCGCACCGCTTCGACCGAGAACGGATCGACGCAGTCGTCGACGAGGATGAGTCCGCCCGCGCCGACCGCGTCGCCGGTGCGCAGGATGGTGCCGAGATTGCCGGGATCGCGCAGTGACTGGGCAACGATCCACAAGGGTGCGGCGGTGCGGTCGATCCGTTCCAGCCCGAGATCGAGCGCACGGTAGACGCCGAGCACGGTCTGCGGATTGTCCTTGCCGGAAAGCTTGTGAAGAATGTCGGAACTGGTTTCGACGACATCGCCGCCCTTCGCCTCCGTTTCGGCGATCAAAGCGTCGAGCAGGGGATGCTGGGTGTGTTCCCAGTAGAACAGAATTTCCGGTACGAAGCCGGCGTCGCGCGCTTCGGTCAGGATGCGCAGGCCCTCGGCGATGAACAGCCCTTCACGGCGCCGGTTCTTCTTCTCGCGCAGGCCGCGCACCTGCTTGACGAGCGGGTTGGAGAAAGCGGTAATCTGCCTCGGCATCAATCCTCGCCGAAGCGCTCCTCGACGAGTTCTGCCAGCGCCGCGACCGCCCGCTCGGCGTCGTCGCCGTCGGCGCTGATCGTGATCGAATCGCCCATGGCTGCGCCGAGCATCATCAGGCCCATGATCGAGGTGCCGCACACCTTGGTGCCGTCCTTCTCAACCTCGACCTGTGCGGTGAGGCCGGCGGCGATGGTGACGAACTTGGCGCTCGCCCGGGCGTGAAGGCCGCGCCTGTTGCGCAGCTCGACGGTGCGGCTGGGCACGATCAGACCGTCTCCCCAAGAATTTCAGAGGCAACCGAAATGTATTTGCGGCCGGCGTCGCGGGCGGCGACGACCGCGCCCTTGACGTCCATGGTCTTGCGCGCGCCTTCCAGGCGGATCAGCATCGGCAGGTTGACGCCCGCGATCACTTCCACGCGATCGGACTTCATCAGCGAGATGGCGAGGTTGGACGGGGTTCCCCCGAACAGGTCGGTGAGGATGATGACACCGGTGCCATCGTCAGCTCTTCCAATGGCGGCGGCGATGTCGTTGCGGCGGCCCTCCATATCGTCGTCCGGACCGATGCAGATTGCCTCGATCCGCTCCTGCGGCCCCACCACATGTTCCATCGCAGTGACGAATTCGGCCGCGAGTCGGCCGTGGGTCACCAGAACCAAACCAATCATCAATCCATCCTATTCCTGCGGCCCGCCCCCGCGGGGCCGCCCTCCACGCCGTCGCGTGGCAGCGAGGCGAGATCACGATGGTCGACCGTGGGCGAAAATCCATTCTCACGCAACAGTCCGGCCACCCGTTCGGCGACGTGCACGGACCGGTGTCTTCCTCCGGTACAGCCGAAGGCGATGGTGACATAGGACCGTCCCTCGGCCCGGTAGCGGGGGAGGAGGGTGAGGAGCAAGTCCTCGATCCGCGAGACGACCGGCTCGTAGGACGGATCCTCGGCGATGTGCTGCCCGACGGCGTGGTCGAGACCGGTCAGCGGCCGGAGATCGTCCTGCCAATAGGGGTTCTTCAGGAAGCGCATGTCGAACACACTGTCGGCATTGCGGGGCAGGCCGCGCGAGAAGCCGAACGACATGATCGTCACCGTCGTCTCCAGCGCGCCGGCACCGAAGCGCTGACGAATCTGCTGCTGAAGCGCATTCGGCGGCGTTTCGGTGGTGTCGATGACATGATCGGCCCAGCGACGAAGCGGCGCCATCAGCTCGCGCTCAGCGGCGATCCCGTCGGTTGCGGGGCGATCGGGCGCCAGGGGATGGCGGCGGCGGGTCTCCGAATAGCGACGGAGCAACTCGGCGCCCGAGCAATCGAAGAACAGGGTCTCGACCGGAAATTCGTGGTCCTGCGCCAGCGCCTTGATCTGCTCAACAATGCGGCGCGCGTCGAAGTCGCGGGTGCGGCTGTCGATGCCAATGGCGAGCGGCCGCCGCCGGCGGGAGCTGCCCTGTCCGAGCGGCGTATCGAGCAGGTGCTCGAGCAGCGACAGGGGAAAATTGTCAACGACTTCCCAGCCGATATCCTCGAGAGTCTTGAGCGCGGTGGATTTGCCGGCCCCCGACAGGCCGGAGACGAGAAGGATCCGTTGGGGATCGGCAACGGCATTCGCGGCGGGAGCGGTCACGGATGGGAAAGTCCGAAGCGGAGGAGGGCGCTCTCTACCTTGATCGGCGCCGATGCCTCAAGCGCCGAGAGGCCGATCAGCGGAATTTCGATACCGCAAAAGGACCGGGTCACGGCGGCCGGCATCCGCTCAGGGTCCCGATCGAGATCGACGACGAGGGCGACCGGCGCGTCCGCGATCGTCGGCTGCTCGACGATCCCAATGCCGCGGATCTCGAACTTGCCGGCGATCTGCTCCGGTGCCGATGCGTGCAGCGTGCTGCCGGATGCGCACAATCGGGTATAATCGTCGCTGACGAGGATCGCGCCGCGATCGATCAGGCGCAGCGCCAGATCGGACTTCCCGCTGCCCGAGCGCCCGGCGATCAGTACGGCCCGGCCGCGGATCGCGACGGTCGAGGCATGGACGAGTGCTTCGGTCACGGCGCCGCCACCGGCAGCGGGAAGCGGATCACGAACCGGGCACCGCTCTTGCCCTGGCGGTCTTCGACCAGGATGCGGCCGCCATGGCCTTCCACGGTCGCCAGCGCGATGGCCAGGCCCAATCCGGAATGGCGGCCGAATTCCTCCTCGGCGGGACGATCGGAATGGAAGCGGTCGAAGATCTGGGCGCGTTTGCCCGCCGGGACTCCCGGGCCCTCGTCCTCGACGGTCACCACGACCTGATCATCGATTTCCGCCGCGCCGATCTCGACCAAACCCCCTTGGGGCGAAAAGGAAATCGCGTTGTCCACGAGATTGTCGATGGTGCGGGCGAGGCGGGATTCGTCCCCCGGAATGACGGCGCTGCCGGAGCGGGGCCGGGCGAAGGCGATGCGCACCTGCCGTTCCGCGGCCCGCCGCTCCCAATGGGGCAGCATGGCCTCGATCACCGCCCCTAGGTCCACCGGTTCGAACCGCGCCCGCGACAGCTCGGCATCAAGCCTGGAAACTTCGGCGATTTCGACGATCAGCCGGTCGAGGCGGGCGACGTCGTGATGGACCACTTCGAGCAGCTGCCGCTGCAGCTCGGGATCCTTGACCTTGCCGAGCGTCTCCACCGCGGAACGGAGCGACGCCAGCGGGTTCTTCAGCTCGTGGGTGACGTCGGCGGCAAAGGCTTCGGTGGCGTCGATGCGCTGGCGCAGCGACTGGGTCATGTCGTGCAGGGCGCGGGCGAGCAGCCCGATCTCGTCGCGCCGCTCCGGAAGCAGGGGCACCGCGACTTCGCGGGCGCGGCCGAGCCGGACGCGATGCGCCGCGCGCGCCAGCCGGCGAAGCGGCAGCGCAATGGTGCGCGCGAGGAACAGGGAGAGCAAAACGGAGACGATGATGACGGCGAGCAGGACGAAGCCCAGGGTCATGCGCTCGTCCCGGACGATGGCGCGGATGTCCCGAGCGTTGCGGGTGAGCAGCAGCACCGAATCGGTGCCGACCGGCGCCGCCGCCGAGATATAGGGCGTGCCCTCGGGCGCCCGGCGCAGCATCGCGGTGGTGCGCTGACCGTTCAGGGCAGCGCCGGCCTCCGGCCAGGCGTTCAGCCGATCGACTGCGGGAAGCACCAGATCCGGGGAGGCGGGTGCGCCGACGATGGCGTCGAGGGCATTGTCCAGCATCCGCGCAATGTCCTTGCGCAGCGGCTCGCGGGCAGGGTCACGCAGTTCGTAGGTTGGATGGGCGCCGTCCCAGCTGTCCATCCACCTCGTGCCGTCGCGGCGATAGAGGCGCAGACGGGTGCGCGTGTCCTGGCCGAGCTGCCGGATCAGCCAAGGCTGCTCCGCGGGCTCGGCGACTTTCATTGCATCGGCGATCGTGCGCGCCTGGGTTTCGGCGTCGAGCACCGCATTGGCCGTCAGCCGGCTGCGAAAGCCGTCCAGATAGAAAAGCGACCCTGCAAGGATGGCCAGCGCGAAGATGTTGACCGCGAGGATCCGGTGCAAAAGCATCCAGCGCCCGGTCCAGCGCGTCCGCGCTTCATTCCTCCCCAAAGCGGTAGCCCACACCGTACAGCGTCTCGATACCCTTGAAACCGGTATCGACCTGGCGGAACTTGCGGCGGAGGCGCTTGATGTGGCTGTCGATCGTCCGATCGTCGACATAGATGTCGTCCTGATAGGCGACGTCCATCAGCTGATTGCGCGATTTGACCACGCCGGGGCGCTGGGCGAGCGCTTCCAGGATCATGAATTCGGTCACGGTCAGGGTCACATCCTTGCCGTCCCAGGTGACGCGATGGCGGGCCGGATCCATTGCCAACCGTCCGCGCACGATCTGCGCCGCTTCCGGCGCCTGGTCCTCGGCTTCGACCGGCGTCGCCCGCAGCTCGGCACGACGCAGGATGGCGCGAATGCGCGCGATCAGGAGGCGCTGCGAGAAGGGCTTGCTGATATAGTCGTCCGCGCCCATTGCGAGGCCGAGCGCCTCGTCCAGTTCCTCGTCCTTGGACGTCAGGAAGATCACCGGGAGCTCGGTCTTTTCGCGAAGCCGCCGCAGCAATTCCATGCCGTCCATGCGCGGCATCTTGACGTCGAGGACGGCGAGATCGGGCGGGTTGTCGACCAGCGCCTTCAGCGCCGTCTCGCCGTCCGAATAAACGCGAGTCGCAAAGCCTTCCGCCTGCAGCGCAATCGACACGGACGTGAGGATGTTCCGGTCGTCGTCGACGAGCGCAATCGTCACGGACATCGCAGAAAATCGCCTCTCGCCGCCATGCCTGCGGCTTCTATCCGAAGCGGTTGGAGCGGGCAACCAACCTGACAGCGCTGTCTTTGACGCGCCTCGGGGGCTTCGATATTCGGCCGCGATCGGAGAAGGGGTACAAAGCCTCGCTTCATTGAAAACGGGAGAGAATTTGTGGTCACGCGCGTGCCCAGTCATGGACTCGACGATCAGGGCATCACCACGCCCGCCAATCTGCAGTGGAACCTCAACACCGCCGAGCTGGTCGAGCAGGCGC
The DNA here is from genome assembly GCF_004135585.1 of Sphingosinicella sp. BN140058. Classification (NCBI taxonomy): domain Bacteria; kingdom Pseudomonadati; phylum Pseudomonadota; class Alphaproteobacteria; order Sphingomonadales; family Sphingosinicellaceae; genus Sphingosinicella; species Sphingosinicella sp. BN140058. Next base: position 5,189,765 of record NZ_CP035501.1, read on the forward strand.
TCGTCCGCGAGGAAGGCGTGCTGGCAAAGGACGGCCCGCTTGTCGTCAAGACCGGCAAGCACACCGGCCGCTCCGCCCAGGACAAGTTCATCGTGCGCGACGGCGAAACCGAAGGCACGATCTGGTGGGACAACAACAAGCCGATGGCGCCCCATCATTTCGACGCGCTGCGCGAGGATTTCCTCGCCGAGCTCGGCAGCAAGGACAGCCTGTTCGTCGCCGATCTCTATGGTGGCTCGCAGCCGGAGCATCGCGTCCGCGTTCGGGTAATCAACGAACTGGCCTGGCACAATCTGTTCATCCGCACCCTGCTGGTGCGGCCCGACGCCCATGAACTCGAGAGCTTCGCGCCCGAATTCACGATCATCGATCTGCCGAGCTTCCGCGCCGATCCCGCCCGTCACGGCACGCGCCGCGAGACGGTAATCGCGGTCAATCTGTCCGAGCGGATGATCCTGATCGGCGGCACCGCTTATGCCGGCGAGATGAAGAAGTCGGTGTTCGGCATCCTCAATTATCTGCTGCCCGCCAAGGGCGTGATGCCGATGCATTGCTCGGCCAATATCGGTCCCGCCGGCGACACCGCCGTCTTCTTCGGCCTGTCGGGAACCGGCAAGACGACCCTGTCTGCGGACGCCAGCAGGACCTTGATCGGCGACGACGAACATGGCTGGTCCGACACCGCCGTGTTCAACTTCGAAGGTGGCTGCTACGCCAAGATGATCCGGCTTTCGCCCGAGGCCGAGCCGGAAATCTACGCGACCACCAAGCGCTTCGGCACGGTGCTGGAAAACGTGGTGATCGATCCCGAGACGCGGGCGCTCGATCTCGACGACAACAGCCTCGCCGAGAATACTCGCGGCGCCTATCCGATCGACTTCATTCCCAATGCGTCGGCCGAGAATATGGGCCCGCCGCCGAAGAATATCGTCATGCTGACCGCGGACGCCTTCGGCGTGCTGCCGCCGATCGCCCGACTGACGCCCGATCAGGCGATGTACCACTTCCTGTCCGGCTACACCGCCAAGGTCGCCGGGACCGAGATTGGCGTGACCGAGCCCGAAGCGACCTTCTCGACATGCTTCGGTGCGCCGTTCATGCCGCGCCATCCGTCCGTCTACGGCAATCTGCTCAAGGCGCGGATCGCCGAGGGCGGCGTGTCGTGCTGGCTGGTCAATACCGGCTGGACCGGCGGCAAATATGGCGTCGGCAAGCGCATGCCGATCAAGGCGACTCGGGCGCTGCTCAATGCCGCGCTCGACGGCAGCCTGAACGGCGCCGAATTCCGGAAGGATCCGTATTTCGGGTTCGACGTGCCGGTTTCGGTGCCCGGAGTCGATGGCGCGATCCTCGATCCGCGCGAAACCTGGGCGGACAAGGCCGATTACGACGCGACCGCGCGCAAGCTCGTCGGCCTGTTCATCGCGAATTTCGCCAAGTTCGAGACCCATGTCGATCAAGGCGTCAAGGAAGCTGCACCGCACGCCGCCTGACGTCCGAGCACCACGATCCGGGGAGCGCGTCGGCAGCGGCCGGCGCGCTCCCTTTCTTTTTGGGGGAGGCAAAAGCATGAGTGAAGATTTCCCGCCGCGGCTGTTCGCGACCGATGCCGAGGTGCGGCATCTCGGCGAAGGATTGCTCGCCTGCGCGCTGACGCGTGCCGAATGGACGCACGAAGCCCATCTCGCATCCTGCGTCTGGCTGCTGGTCGAGCGGCCGGACATCGTGCCGGAGCGTGATCTTCCCGCCATCATTCGCCGCTTCAATGAGAGCGTCGGCGGGATCAACGACGACAAGCAGGGCTATCACGAGACGATCACCCAGTGCTTCATCATCGGTGCGCGGCAGGTGCTTGCGCGAACCGACGAGTCGCTGCCGCTGCGAGAGAAGGTCAATGCGCTCCTGATGATGCCGGAGGGGCGGCGGGTCTGGCCGCTCGCTTTCTACTCGCGGGAGCGGCTCTTCTCGGTCGAGGCACGGCTCGTCTTCGTCCCGCCGGACCAGGCGCCGCTGCCTGCATCCATTACGGAGGCGGAGCGTTATCGCGGCTGAATTCCACCAGAGGGAGAAATATCGATGGCCGATCTCAGCCAGGTTCGCGAGCATATGGAGATCATCGGTGCCGACGGGGTCCATGTCGGGACGGTCGACAAGGTCGAAGGCAAGCGGATCAAGATGACCAAGCCCGACAGCGGCTCGCATGCGAGTCACCATCATTATCTCTCGGAGGGGCTCGTCGCCGCGATCGAGGATGGCAAGGTCCGCCTCTCGGCCAACGGTGCCAATGCCGCGTTCCTCGAGGAGGAGAAAGGCGGCGAGGCGCTAGGCGAAACCAGCATCTTCAACTGGCGCAACATCGGGCTGGGTGCCGCCGCAGCCGGCGTCGCCGCCGCAGCCGGGGCATTCTTCTACCAGCGCCGCCGGGGCGACTGACGGGGCAGCGCCCGACCTGCCGTGATCGCCCCCTTCCGTGCCGAGCCGGCCGAGAGGGGGCTCCAAGGCGTCCGCTTGCGCCCTTATCTTGGCGCTTCCTGGCGATAGGCGCTGTGGCACCCGCCGCAGGCCTTGCCGGTTTCGCCATAGGCGATCTTGAACGCTGCTGCGTCGCCCGCGTCCGCAGCCTTCTGAAGCGCCGCAGTGGCCGCCTGGAACGCGGCCGCCTTGGCCTCGAAGTCGGCACGCTTCTGCCACAGCGCCGGCTTGGCCCGGCTTGTCGGCAACTGGCTCCCATTGGGAAACATGCCGGGCAGGGCCTGCGCCCAAAGGTTCAGGCCGCGCGCGGCAAAGCCGAGCGGCTTCACATCCCCGCCGCTCTCGACCACCGGTTTCATGCTGCCGAAGGTGGCGCCGGTCAGCGTGAATGCGGCGCGCCGCGCCGCGACCACCTGCTCCGGTGACGGCGCGGCGGCGCGTTCGTTCGGGGCGGCGATGGCGCTGCCGCAAGCGGCGAGCGGCAGGAGGAGCAGCAGGGCGGAAGACTTCACGGATTTTCCCCTTCCTTTGGTAATTCCTTCGCGGCGTCCGGCGGCGGCGCCAGCGGAGCAGGCGCGGCGAGAGTGACCTTGAGGCAGGATCCGTCGGCTCCGACGACGCGAACCCGGGTTCCCGCAGGGCAGTCGGGGCCCCGGCATGCCCAGACGCTGTCACCGACCTTCACCCGGCCGCGGCCGTTCTCGATGTCGGCGACGACGACCAGGATCTCACCGTACAAGCGGGCGGCACGATCGTTGAGCAAGGGATCACTGCTCGGCGGCGTATTGCCGACATACCAGCGCCGCCCGGCATAAACCGAGGCTACCGAGAGCAAGGCAAACAGCAGGAGCTGTGCCGCCACCGGAATTCCGAACACCAGAGTGGCGAGGCCAGTCAGCGCCGCGGCGGCCGCGAGCCAGACCAGGAACACGCCGGGTACCAGCAATTCGGCGATGCCGAGGACTGTCGCCGCCAGCAGCCAAAGCCACTGCGGCTCCAGATCGTTCACTGGGCCGAGCTCCCGCCGCTCTCGAAGGGGCTGCGCTTGCGAAGGGCCGGCGTTGCATTGTCGGATGCGGCCGTCTTTCTGTCGCCGCTGCCGCTGCCGCCGCCGCCGCCGAAAGCTTCCTTGGCGAGTTCGCCGATGCCGCCGAGCGAGCCGATCAACTGCGTCGCCTCTACCGGGAACAGGATCGTCTTGGCGTTGGGTGACGTCGCGAACTGGCTGACCGCCTCCACATATTTCTGAGCGATGAAGTAGTTGATCGCCTGCGTGTTGCCGCCCGCGATCGCGTCGGAGACGACCTGGGTCGCCTTCGCCTCGGCCTCGGCAGCACGCTCGCGCGCCTCGGCATCGCGGAACGCCGCCTCACGCCGACCCTCCGCCTCGAGGATCTGGCCCTGTTTCTCGCCCTCCGCGCGCAGGATGGCCGAGGCCCGGCTGCCCTCAGCCTCCAGGATCACGGCGCGCTTTTCGCGCTCCGCCTTCATCTGCCGGCCCATCGCGTTGACGATGTCGGCGGGCGGACGGATGTCCTTGATCTCGACCCGGGTAATCTTCACCCCCCAGCTCTCGGTCGCCTGGTCGACCACCGACAGCAGGCGGGCATTGATCTCGTCGCGCTTGGAAAGCGTTTCGTCGAGATCCATCGAGCCCATCACGGTGCGGAGATTGGTCGTCGTCAGCTGCATGATCGCGACATAAAGATCCGATACCTCGTAGGCGGCCTTGGCCGCGTCGAGCACCTGGAAGAAGACGACGCCGTCGGTCGAGACCATGGCATTGTCCTTGGTGATGATCTCCTGGCCCGGGATGTCGAGCACCTGCTCCATCATGTTCACCCGGCGGCCGACCCGGTAGAAGAAGGGCATGTAGAAGTTGAAGCCGGGATGGGCAACGGTGGTGAACCGCCCGAAATGCTCGATCGTATAATGGTAGCCCTGCCGGACGATCTTGATCCCCGACATCAGGAACAGGATGACGAGGATGACCAGCAACGCGATGATGAATTCGAGCATCTGACCCCAGCTCCCCCTTGCGAAGACCGGCATAATGTAGGCAAGCGGGCGACCTTCCAAGCGAAATCGAGAGACGATGCCGACCGATCTGCGCCTCTGCCGCTCCCTCCTGTTCTTGCCGGCGTCCAATCCCCGGGCGATCGAAAAGGCGCGGGGGCTGGACGCCGACATGATCTTCCTCGATCTCGAGGATGCGGTGAAGCCGGAGTCCAAGTCCGAGGCCCGGGAGGCCGCGGTGCAAGCTGCGACGGCCGGCTTCGGGGGGCGTCCGGTGGCGATCCGGGTCAACAAGATCGGCGATCCGTGGCACGCGGAAGATGTCGCAGCCGTCAGCAGCAGCGCGGCGGACGCGATGATCGTGCCCAAGGTCCAATCGGCCGCCGAACTTCAGTCGATCCGCAGCGGCAAGCCTGTTCTCGCGATGATCGAGACCGCGTCCGGGGTGATCGACGCCGCCGCCATCGCACGGCGGACCGCCGGCCTCATCGCCGGAACCAACGATCTTGCCGCGGATCTGGGGCTCCCGCCCGGTGCCGGCCGGCGCGGACTGGCCTACGCACTGCAGGCAATCGTCGTTGCCGCGCGCGCTGCCGAAACCGTGGCGTTCGATGGCGTCTACAACCGACTGGAGGACGACGCCGGTCTGGTCGCCGAGTGCGAGGAGGGGCGCGCGTTCGGCTTTGACGGCAAGACGCTGATCCACCCCAATCAGATCGACGCGGCAAATCGCATCTTCGGGCCCGGCGTCGAGGAAATCGATGCCGCTCGGCGACTGATCGCCGCAGCGACCGGCGGTGCCGAGCGGTTCGAAGGCCGGATGATCGAGGGCATGCATGTCGCGCAGGCTGAGCGCTTGCTCGCGCGTGCTCGGCTCGCGGGCTGAGCCGAAAAGCCGGGAATGGCGGGGTTGAAGGCGCGGGGCGGCTGCTCTAAGCGGCGGGATGCCCCCCAGAGTCGTCCTCCTTCCGCTGCTCCTCGCGCTCGCAACGCCGCTCTCCGCAGGCGTTTCCACCGACGCGCTCGAACGCCACATCGACATCCTCGCCAGCGATGCCTTCGAAGGGCGTGCTCCCGGCAGCACGGGCGAGAAGAAGACCACCGATTATATCGTCGCGCAATGGCAGGCGATCGGACTTGAGCCGGCGGGGGACGACGGCGGCTGGCTCCAGCAGGTCACCCTGGTCAATCGGACGCCGCTGACGCAGACCGTCTCGTGGCGACGCAAGCTTCGCCACCACGGCCAGGACCAGTCCGCAGTGCTGCTGCTCGGCAATGGGCCGCGTGAGAGCCTTTCGTCGGCGCCCTTGTGGTTCGTCGGCTATGGCAACAAGATCGGCAACATCGATCTGAAGGGCGCGGTCGTTCTGATCTTGCGGGAAGCCCCCGAAGGAATTCCCGACTACGACACGCGGGTGACCGCGCTGGCTGGCAGGGGCGCCGCCGCCGTGATCAGCGTCGCGCCCGCGGAAGTGCCGTGGCGAAGCGTGCAGATGGCCTATGAGCGCGGCCGCGACGTCCTCGAGGCCAGCATCGTTCCCTCGCTTCGCGGCGTGATGTCGCGCGACGCTGCGATCGAACTGATCCGTTTCGCCGGCGGCGACCCCGAAATGCTGCGCAAGGCCGCGGCCGACACCGGCTTTGCACCGCGGCGGCTCAAGGTGTCCGGCACCATCGACGCCAACACCCAGGTGAAGCGGACGCTAACCCACAACGTGATCGGGCGTCTGCGGGGTTCGGCCAACTCCGGCGAATCCCTGCTGTACCTTGGCCATTGGGACCATCTCGGCATTTGCCGCGCGGAAGGCGAGCCGGACCGGATCTGCAACGGTGCGGTCGACAATGCGAGCGGCATCGCGGCCTTGATCGAAATCGCCCGCGGCCTCGCGGCGGCGCCGCGCCGTCCCCGCGACACCTTGTTCCTCGCAACGACGGCCGAGGAGCTCGGGCTGCTCGGTGCGCGTGCTTTCGCCGCGCGTCCGCCGGTGCCGCTCTCCTCCATCGTCGCTGCGATCAACCTCGACACGGTGGCGATCGCCCCGAAAGGCGAAAAGGTCGCCGTGATGGGCAGGGGCGTCCCGGCGCTCGACAGCCTGGTCGACGCCACCGTGAAGCAGGCTGGGCGGACCCTCGATACTGACGATGAGGCCGATGCGCTCGTCCAGCGCCAGGATGGCTGGGCGCTGGCGCAGTTCGGCGTGCCCACGTTGATGGTCGGCGGGTCGTTCTCCGACATGAAATTGCTCGAGATGTTTCTCGGCGGCAATTACCACCAGGCCGGCGATAATCCGGGTCCGGGGCTGGTTCTCGACGGTGCCGCCGAAGATGCCGATCTGCTCGTCGCCCTTGGCCTCAAGCTTACCGATCCCAATCTCTACCGGCACGTGCCCGCTGCTGGCACGCTCGCCCGCCCGCCCCTATAGACCGCCACCGAACGTGATGAGGAAAGAATGAACATCAGCCTGGGACTGACCTTCGACGACGTGCTCCTGAAGCCGGCGGAATCGAGCGTGCTCCCCAGCCAGGCCGACACCCGTACGCGGGTGACCAAGGATATCGGCCTCAACATCCCGATCCTCTCGGCGGCGATGGACACGGTCACCGAAGCCGACATGGCGATCGTCATGGCGCAGCTGGGCGGTATCGGCGTGCTCCACCGCAACATGACGGTGGAGGAGCAGGCGGCGGCGGTGCGCGCGGTCAAGCGCTATGAAAGCGGCATGGTGGTCAATCCGATCACGATGACCGCCGAGCAGACCCTGGCGGACGCGCTCGAGCTGATGAAGCGCCACCGCATCTCGGGCATTCCAGTCACCGATGCCCAGGGACGTCTTGCCGGTATCCTCACCAACCGCGACGTGCGTTTCGCCGAAAATCCGAACCAGCCCGTTGCCGAGCTGATGACCAGGGACAATCTCGTTACCGTTGCGCCCGGGGTCACACAGGAGGAAGCCAAGCGCCAGCTCCACCAGAACCGGATCGAGAAGCTGCTCGTGGTTGATCAGGATCGCCGCTGCGTCGGCCTGATCACGGTCAAGGATATCGAGAAGGCGGTCACCTATCCGGAAGCGACCAAGGACGGTTCGGGTCGTCTGCGCGTCGCTGCGGCGACCACGGTCGGCGAGAAGGGTTTCGCACGCACCGAAGCCCTGGTCGACGCGGAATGCGACCTCATCGTCATCGACACGGCGCACGGGCACAATCGCGACGTCGCGGCAGCGGTCGAGCGGGTCAAGAAATTGTCCAACCACGTCCAGGTCGTCGCCGGCAACGTTGCGACGGGCGAGGCCACCAAGGCGCTGATCGGCGCCGGCGCCGATGCGGTGAAGGTCGGCATCGGGCCGGGATCGATCTGCACCACCCGGATCGTCGCCGGTGTCGGCGTGCCTCAGCTCACCGCAATCATGGATGCGGCCGAGGAAGCGGCGAAGACGGACACGCCCGTGATCGGCGATGGCGGCCTGCGCACCAGCGGCGACATCGCCAAGGCGCTCGCCGCCGGCGCATCGTGCGTGATGGTCGGCTCGCTGCTCGCCGGTACCGAGGAGGCCCCGGGCGAGACGTTCCTGTACCAGGGGCGTTCGTTCAAATCCTATCGCGGCATGGGCTCGGTAGGAGCGATGGCGCGCGGCTCGGCCGATCGCTATTTCCAGCAGGACATCAAGGATCAGCTGAAGCTGGTGCCCGAGGGAATCGAGGGCCAGGTCGCCTATAAGGGCCCGGCACGAGAGGTGATCCACCAGCTGGTCGGCGGCGTGAAGGCGGCCATGGGCTATACCGGTTCGGAGACGCTGCAGGACCTGCGCACCCGCGCCGAGTTCATTCGCATCACCAATGCCGGCCTTCGCGAAAGCCATGTTCATGATGTTTCGATCACCCGCGAGGCTCCCAATTACCCGACCCGCTGAGCCGGCCCCGCCCGCCTGCCGTCTCGGGGAGCGGGCGGCATGACCCCGGCAGCCCGCGTCCAGGCCGCGATCGAGTTGCTGGACGAGATCATCGTCGCCGCACGTACAGCAGGTCCCGCCGCCGACACGTTGATCACCCGCTGGTTCAAGACTCGCCGGTTCGCCGGGTCAAAAGATCGGCGGGCGGTGCGCGAACTGGTCTACCGCGCGATCCGTCGCGCCGGCGAACCGCCCGCGTCGGGGCGCGCGGCGATGCTCGGCGTCGCGGAGGAGGAGCCGGAGCTTCGCGCGCTGTTCGACGGCTCGCCCCACGGACCGGCGCCGATTGCCGGAGATGAGGCCCCCGCGCCCGCTTCGGTCGCGCCGCGCTGGCTCGACGACCTGTTCGATCCGACGCTCGACGGTGCCGATCGCGCCGCCTTGCTTGATCGTGCGCCGCTCGATCTGCGCGTCAATCGCCTCAAGGGCGAACGCGAGGTCGCGCTTGAGGCCCTGCCCGATGCCGTCCCGACTCCGCTGTCGCCGATCGGACTTCGTCTTCCGGAAGGAAGCCGGATCGAGGAGGGGCAGCCGTGGCTGTCCGGCCTGGTCGAGGTGCAGGACGAGGGTAGCCAATTGCTCGCGCTCGCTTGCGAGGCACACGGCGCGCAGACGGTCGTCGATCTTTGTGCCGGCGCCGGCGGCAAGACGCTGGCACTCGCCGCCGAGATGGAGAACAAAGGCCGGTTGATTGCCGCCGATGCGGATCGGAGCCGGCTTTCAAGGATGGCACCGCGACTGGTACGGGCAGGGGTGTCGAACGTCGAGACCCTGCTGCTCAACCCGGGCCGCGAACGGGAGGCGCTTGCCGATCTTCGCGGTACGGCCGACATCGTTCTCGTCGACGCGCCCTGTTCCGGAACCGGCACCTGGCGACGCAACCCGGAAACGCGCTGGCGGCTCACCCCGGACCGGCTCGCGCGGTTGGTGGCGCTTCAGTCCCAACTTCTTGATGTTGCGGCGGAACTCGTTCGTCCCGGCGGATTTCTCGTCTATGCCGTTTGTTCGCTGTTGCGGCAGGAGGGGCGGGATCAGGCAGACCGCTTTTCGGCGCGTTCATCCCTGGTTCCGGCGCCGCTTGCCATCACGGCGGGGAGCGACGCTCGAACCGGGCGGATTCTTGCCCCCGCGCGTGACAATACGGACGGCTTTTTCGTCGCACGGTGGCAGGCGCCATGCTAGACCTCGTTGCGGCCTGTTTATGGAGACTTTGATGCGCCTTACCCCCATCGCCCTCTCGGCCGCGATCGCCCTGGCGACGATGGCCAGCGCAGGTCACGGTCAAAAGCCCGACGACCAGATCGACGCGCGCTCGCTGCAACTTACCGAGCAGGCACGCACGCTTCAGTCCGGGGCGCGCTATTCCGAAGCCATCGATCTCCTAGAGAGCGCGCTCGCCGTCGATCCGCGCAACCGCCAGGCCTATGTCGGCCTCGCACGCGTCGCGCAGAGCCAGAAACTGCCCGGCAAGGCGATCCGTTTCTACAGCGAAGCGCTCAAGCTCGAGCCCAACGACGTCAACGCGCTCACCGGGCAGGGCGAAGCCTATGTCCAGCGCGGTGCCGTCGAACGCGCCAAGCAGAATCTGGAACGGGTGAAGAGCCTCTGCGCCAACCCGTGTCCGCAGGCCACGACGCTGGCATCGGTAATCGCCAAGGGTCCGCCGGCGGACGTGGTGACAGCCCAGGTTCCGGCCCCGACCACGGCGCCGAAGCCTTAAGAGATCTTGCCCGCCGCCGGAATGGCTCTCGCGACCTCGACGAATTCGTCGACCGACAGCGTCTCGGCGCGGCGCGCCGAGTCGATGCCGACCGTTTCGAGAGCCTCCAGCGCACCGGGCAGCGATTTTAGACTCTGCCGAAGCATCTTGCGGCGCTGACCGAACGCGGCGGCGGTGAGCGCCTCCAGAGTCGCTGCACGTACTCCGGCAGGAGCGGCCTTCGGAACAATGTGCACCACTGCCGACATCACCTTCGGCGGAGGAACGAAGGCTGAGCGATGAACCTTCATCGCCACCTTCGCGTCGCTGCGCCACTGGGCGAGAACGGCGAGGCGGCCGTAAGCCGACGTGTCCGGCCTGGCCGCGATCCGCTCGGCAACCTCAAGCTGAAACATCAGGCTGAGCGATGCCCAGAATGGCGGCCAGATCTCGCCGCCGAGCCAGCGGACGAGCAAGGCGGTTCCGACATTGTAAGGGAGGTTGGCAACGATATGCGCACCGTCGCCGGCTTCCGAGCGCTCGTCGATCGCCAGTGCGTCACCTTCGATCACCCGCAGCCGTCCACCGGAGGCGACGTTCACCTCGTCCAGCGCAGGCAGGCAACGGCGGTCGCGTTCAACCGCGACCACCTCGGCACCGGCGCGGAGCAGAGCGCGGGTGAGGCCGCCCGGGCCAGGGCCGACCTCGTAAGCGCGCTTGCCGACAAGATCTCCGGGGATGCGAGCGATGCGATCGAGCAATTGTTCGTCGAGCAGAAAATTCTGGCCGAGTGCCTTCGAGGCGCTGAGGCCGTGCCGCGCGATTACCTCGCGCAGCGGCGGAAGCGCCCCCATGTCCATCTCAGGCCTGGTAGAGACGTTGCGCGCATTCGGCTGCCATCGCCAGGGCAGCAATCATCGCGCCGGGCTCCGCCTCGTTTCGCCCCGCAATTGCGAAGGCGGTGCCATGGTCGGGCGAGGTGCGCACGATCGGCAGACCGAGCGTGATGTTGACCCCCTCGTCAAAATGGAGGGTCTTGAGCGGCACCAGCGCCTGATCGTGGTACAGGCAAAGCGCGGCATCGTAGGTAGCGCGCATGCGTGGATGGAACATCGTGTCGGCTGCGAGCGGGCCGATGATCTCGGCATCCTCCTCGCGCAGCCGCTCGATGGCGGGAATGACCGTATCGATCTCCTCACGGCCGAGCGCCCCGCTTTCGCCGGCATGGGGGTTGAGACCGGCAATGGCGATGCGTGGCCGTTCGATCCCGAACTGGCGGCGGAGCCCTCTGATCGTCGTCCGGCCGCGGGCAACGATCAGATCGGTGGTGACAAGATCGGGAACGTCACGCAACGGGACATGGGTGGTGACCGGCACCGTGCGCAGGGTGGGCCCGGCGAGCATCATCGCGACCATGCCGGCCGAAATGCCGCAGCGTTCGGCAACGAATTCGGTCTGTCCGGGATGAACGAAACCGATTGCGTAGAGCTGGGCCTTGGACACGGGCCCGGTCACGATCGCCGAGGCCGCCCCCGAACGGGTCAGGCCGACTGCGATCTCGAGCGCGTCCAAAGAATTGCGGGCACCCTCCAGCGTCGGCTTGCCGGGCTCGCTGTCGGCACCGCCGTCGACCCGGATCACGGGGAAGGCCCGCTCGAAGCAGGCAGCGGCCTCGTCCGGGCCGGCGACCACCTCGATTGGCCCGCCCCACACTGCCGACACGGCCTCGGGCGAGCCGACACCGAAGAAGGGCGACAGGCCTTCCGCCCGTCGCCGCTCCCATGCCTTGGCCGTGATTTCGGGGCCGATGCCTGCCGGATCTCCCAGCGCGACGGCAAGCGGCTTGGTCAAGACGGCCGGCCGCTCAGCGGTAGTCGACCACGGCGTCGCGGCGAAGATCGCGCAGGTACCGCATCGCCCGCATGTTGACTCGCTGCTCTGTCAGCTGGCCGTAAACCTGATCGAACGAGACCTCGCGGGCCTGCGCCGGATCGTCGCGGCCGCACATCACAAGGACGCTGATGCGATCGTCGACCGCGCCGAAGGGCGGGGTGGCCTGGCCGATCGAAAGGTTCAGCAGGCTCTGCTGCATCTGCGGCGGCAAAGTCCGCACCGGCACCTGATCGTTGGTCACGACCTCGGCCCCGATCTTCTGAGCGGCAGCCTCTGCGCCGCCGCAGCCGCCCATCGACTGCGTGGTGCTGACCAGCTGCTGGACCTTCGATTCGACCTCCGGCCGCGCAGTGCCCTTGGCGAAGCGCACCGTCATCTGCTTGAGGCTGAGCACGGCATCGCGCGGATCGGCGGTAAGGAACTGACGCGTGTCCTCAACGGCGATGATCGAGAAGCCGCCGGGAATCGCGATCGGATCGCTGACGGTGCCGACCGGGATCTGCTTCACCGCCGCGGCGAGCGCTTCCGGCAGCTGCTCCGAGCGCACCCAGTCCAGGTCGCCGCCGACGGCCGCGGTCGAGGCTTCGGAGAATTGACGCGCATAGGCACGGAACGACGCGCCCTTGCGAAGCTGCTCGACGATGCGCTGCGCGTTGGCGCGGGTCTCGGCAGCCGTTTCCGGGGTCGCCGACAGGAAAATTTCGGAAACCTTGAACTCCTGGGTGCCGCGGGCGGCGTTCAGGCGCTTGATCAGCTCGGTAACCTCTTCCTGCGAGACGTTGACGAACGGCTCGATCTGCCGCGCCTGCAGGCGGCTCCAGGCGAGCTCACCGTGGATCTGGCGCTTGATCGACGTTTCCGAAGACCCGTTCTGGCGCAAATAGGCCGCGAATTGCTGCGGAGACTGCTTGAACTGCTGCGCATAGCGGGTGAAATAATTGTCGATGTCTTTCTGCTCGACCTTCATGTCCTGCGCTTCGGCAGCCTGGATCTGAAGGGTCTCGTCGATCAGGTTGCGGAGCACCTGCGCCCGGAGCCGCGGCTCCTCCTCGGGCGGAATGTTGCCGCCGTTGGCGATGCGGATCAGCGCCATGCGGTGGTCGATGTCGGTGCCGGTGATGACGGTGCCGTTGACGATCGCCGTCGCCTTGCGGATCGAAGGATCCTCCTTGGCGAGGAAGCGGGCATCCTGAGGGATGTCAAGCCCGGTCTGGCCGGCGCCGCTTTGGGCCGGGCCGCTCTGACCGGCGCCTGGAGCCTGATTGGCAGCGCTCTGGGCAAGCGCAGTCGCCGCCACCATCGTGCCGGCCAGCATCAGCGCCGCCCTGCGAAAAGTCCCGAGCTTCATCAATCCTCCAATAAAAGCAGGCGCTGCAAATGCCTTAGCCATGCTGAACCCGAGCTTAGCGGCCGAGGTTCTTGAGCGCCACCCGGAACAGGAAGGTATTCCCGCGCCGGAAGTCTCCGGTGGTGTCATAATCGCGTCGCCACGTCACGCCTATTTCGATGCAATCGTCGTCGTAGCTGATGCCCAGGCGGTGGCGCACCGGCTCGTAGCCATCGGCGCCGGAGGTCGGATCCTCCTTGGCATCGGTCAGATCGATCACGGTCGAGCCGAACAGCGACCAGTAGCGGGCGAAGCGGATCCGGCCGCCAAGGCGGATTTCCTCCCGGTCGCGAAGATCCTCGATCGAGGGATCGATGTCGCGATTGAGCCGCAGATAGCCGATCGTGGCGTAGGTCTGGTGGCCACCGACGACGGCGTCGATCTCGTTGCGGCGCAACTCGAAACTGTCCTTGTCGAGCCGGAAGCGGTGGACGAAGCTCAACTTGTGGCCGACCTTCACGTTGGTTCGTCCGACGATGTCCGACCAGCGGTCGGACAGACCGGTGCCGGGTGGCAGGATGCTCTCCATCTCGCTCAGCCGATAGCTCTGCCCGATCGTCGTCCGCGTGCTCACCCCCGGCAGATCGAAGCCCCAGTCGAAGCCGTAGGTGATGCGCGCGCCATCCTCCCAGCGATCATAGCCGGGGAATCGGTTCAGCGCGAAAAGGTTTGAATCCTCGAGATCGACCGCGCGCGCATCCTCGTTGGGAATTGCGAGATTCTCGGTCGGGGGCGAGGCCACGATCTGGACGCGCGGGGTCAGCCGCTGGGTTCCGCCCATGAACGACCCGACCAGCGGCCAGCGCAACTCGGCAGCGACGGCGCCGATGCCGCGCGCGTGCCAACCACGCTCGCCGCGGTAGAGCGCCGTCTGGGTCAGATCGACGTCGCTGGTATGGTAGACGTCGCCCCGCGCATAACCGGTGAGGATCAGTTCCTGGCCCCAGTCGGTGAGGCTGCGCCGTTCCCATTTCGCCGCGGCAAAGGCGCGCTGCGTGTCCTGGCCGTCGGTGCGGAGGATCGAAAGGCTGTTCGCCTGAAGCTCGATCTTCCCGTCCCAGATCGGATCGTCGAGGCGGAAGCGGGCATCGATCGCCGGCAGCACGACCGGCTGCTGGCCGGCATTGTCGGTCGTGCGCAGACCCTGGAATGCCCAGCCGGCGATCGAAATGTAGCTGTCGTCGCGGATCCGCTCGATGTCGACCATCGAGCGCAGGCGGGTGTCGCGTGTGATGTCGTACCGGCGCAGGAAGGTGCGATCGGTGACGTAACGCCCCGACGCGGTGATGCTCCAGTCGCGGTCGAGCTGAAAGCGGCCATTGCCTTCGATATAGGCACGAATGCCCTTGTCCTTGTCGATCACGCCCGCCGCGTCGTCGATCGGGATGCGCGATCCATATGTGAGATAGCCCGCGACCTGGAAGGCGCCGAGACTGGTGAGCTGGCGATAATGGCCTTCGATCATCGGCAGCACGTCGGTGTAGAGGTGCGGCGCGATGGTCGCATCCTTGTCGGGCGCGATCTTGAGGTAATAAGGCGTCGAAATCTCGAGACCGTTGGATTGGCTGAAGCGCACGTCCGGCACCAGCAGCCCGCTGCCGCCGCCGCCGCTGCCGTCCGGGTGCGACAGGCCGGGAAGGGCGATGATCCGGGTTCCGAACAGGTTCAGCCCGGCGCCCTCGTAGCGGATCCGCTTCTTGTAGGGATCGTGGACGACCCGCACGGCGGTGATCTGCCAGGTCGGATTCTTCGGGCAGCCGTCGGGATGCGTCACGGCGCAGGGGGTGTAGGCGGCACGATAGAGCGTCGTATAACCGTCCTTGCGCTCGCCGCGGTCCGCGGCCAGGCGACCGCCGCCTTCGAGGACGACGAGGAGATGGTCGGCCACCGCATCGCGCATCGAGTCATGGAGAACGATGCTCTCGCCATAAGCGACGTCCCCCTCCGGCGTCACGAGGCGGACGTTGCCTTCGGCCCTGACCTCGTCGCTCGTCCGTGTCCACACGACGCGATCGGCCCGTAGCTTGTTCCCCTCGCTGTTCATCCGGACGTCGCCGGTGGCGGTGACGACGTCGTTGGTCTCGTCATAGGCCAGCGTGTCGGCACTGAACGCGACCTGGCGCGAGTCGGTACCGAGTTCGGCCGGTGCCGGCGGCCCCGCCGCTTCGCTGCTCTGGGCGAGCGCAGCCGCGGGCGCGCACAGCAAAAGGGGCAGAGCCGTCAGGCAGATAAGGTTCGGTCTTTTCACATTCCCCGCCGCATCTGTCGGGCGACAGGCCGAGCCTATTGCATCGGAATGGCCGCGCCGCAATGGCGGTTGGCCGCCTGCGCGCCGGCAAAGATCAAGCGGACCTTGGCAAGGGGCACGGCGTTTGCCTACAGGAGCATCAACCTTTTGCATCCTGTCACAGGAGTGACTCCCTTGAAGATCAGCTTCACCGCCCAGCGTCCGACCGGTTCCCATGCCCTCGCCATCCCGGTCTGGGGCGAGGATCTGCTGACCGAGCGCCTCGCCGGTCTGAACGATGGCGCGCGGACGCTCGCCGCGCGGGCGGCGGAGGCGCAGCGTTTCGAGCGCGAAGCCGGTGGAATTGCCGAGATCTTCGTCGACGACAATGGCGCCGCGCGGCGCCTCCTGCTCGTCGGCCTCGGATCGAACCGCAGCGATCCCGGCGTTTTCGAGCGCGTCGGCGGTGCGCTCACCGCGCGTCTGCTGACGTCCGGCGAGACGCGGCTCGTCGTCGACCTTTCGGGGCTCGACGTCGGTGCCGATGCCGCGGCCCGGATCGCGTTCGGCGCTGCGGCCCGCTCGTGGCGCTACGACATCTATCGGACCAAGATTTCCCGCAAGCAGAAGGCCACCCTCGAGGAGGTCGTGATCGTCGGCGCGGGGGAGGGTGCCGAGGCCGCTTGGGAGACGCAGTCCGCCCTGCTGGACGGGATCTGCTTTACCCGCGAGCTGGTGACCGAACCTGCCAACATCATCTTCCCGGTGAGCTTCGTCGAGCGCTGCCGTGCCCGCATGGAGCCGCTCGGCATCGAGATCGACGTGCTCGATGAGGATCGGATGCGCGAACTCGGCATGCTCGCCCTGCTCGGCGTCGGCCAGGGATCGGAGCAGCCCTCGCGCTTGCTGGTAATGCGGTGGAACGGCGGCGGGGAAGCTTCCGCGAAGCCGGTGGTGTTCGTCGGCAAAGGCATCACCTTCGACACCGGCGGCATCTCGATAAAGCCCGCGGCCGGTATGGAGGCGATGAAGTGGGACATGGGCGGTGCCGGTGCCGTTGCCGGCGCGATGCTCGCGCTTGCCGGCCGCAAGGCGAAGGCGAACGTGGTCGGCATCTGCGCGCTTGCCGAGAACATGCCCGACGGCAAGGCGCAGCGGCCGGGCGATGTCGTCACCTCGATGTCCGGGCAGACGATCGAAGTCATCAACACCGACGCCGAAGGCCGGCTCGTCCTGTGCGACGCGATCACCTGGGCTCAACGCGAGTTCCACCCGGAGGTGCTCGTCGATCTCGCCACCCTGACCGGTGCGATGATCATTTCCCTCGGTCACGAATATGCCGGCGTCTTCTCGAACGACGATGGGCTTGCCGGCCAGCTGCAGGCCGCCGGACAGGCGACCGGCGATCGGTTGTGGCGGATGCCGGTAGGGGAGGCCTATGACAAATTGATCGACTCTCCGATTGCCGACATGAAGAATGTCGGTCCTCGCGAAGGCGGGTCGATCACCGCGGCCACGTTCATTCAGCGTTTCGTCGAGCCCGGGGTTAAATGGGCCCATCTCGACGTCGCCGGGACGGTCTGGGCCGACAAACCCGGCCATCTCCACGCCAAGGGCGCCACCGGCTATGGCGTGGCCCTGCTCGATCGGCTGATCGCGGACAATTACGAACGCTGAGAGAGGTGGTCGTCAATTTCTACCACCTGACCCAGGCGCCCCTCGAGCGGATCCTACCCTCGATCTGCGAGCGGCTCCTCGCCGAGGGCGCGCGCGTGCTGCTGGTCGGCGAGGCGGGGCAACTCGCCCGTCTCGACGAGCAGCTCTGGACCTATGCCAAGGACAGCTTTCTGCCGCACGGCCGGGCGCGTGCGGAGAGCCAGCCGATCCTGCTTTCCACCGAGCCGGAACCGGTCAACGGAGCCACCGCGATTGCCCTCGCCGACGGCCTCTGGCGCGAGGATGCCCTTCGCTTCGAGCGCGCCTATTTCTTCTTCGACACGGAAAGTCTCGACGGGGCGCGCGAGGCCTGGCGCGGCCTGCGTGGCCGCGAGGGAGTAGAGCCGCGTTATTGGAAGCAGGACGACAGCGGCAAATGGGTACAGGGCCCCTGACCTCCGGGGCTTGGCTGTACCAGGGGGCTAGCAGGCGCCGAGGCGGATCAGCACTGCCCGGGGGATCGCATATTGTTCGATCACCGGCGCATGATTGCGAAGCCCACAAAGCTCCCGCTGGATGAAATAGGCCTGCACGGCACGTGCCGCATCCCGAAGCGCCTCCGTACGCCCGCTTTCGTCCGAGTCGCGCAGCGCCGCGATGGAACGCTGCACTTTTTGTCCGGCCTGGCCCAGGATGTCGGCCTTCTCGCCGAGAATTTCCCGTTCAAGTCCGGCGAGGCCGGCGTCGGGCGAGTTTGACAGGCTTCGGGGCGGTCGAAAGGTCACGGCGCGGCTTTCACGAGCGTTGGCCTGCGCAGATGAAGCGCTCATTGCGTTCCGACAAGGGCCGAAACCTCAAGGCTCCGGTGTCGGCAGTTCTCGCGACACCTCTTGCCAGAACCCGATCTTCCTTCCGTGGCGGGCGAGAAGCGTACCGAGATATTCGTCATGACTCGGAAGATCACCCAAGCTCTCGATGCGGGGCGCTGCATGAGCACATTCGGCTAGGTGACGCGCGGCGTGCCGATAGCGCTTGGACCTTGCCCCCACGAGGGTGAAATCGATCATCGCGCGTCTCAGGATCGTCGCCGCAAGCGGGTATTTCGATTCCAGCGCCTCGGCCGCGGGCGTGAGCAGCTCATAATGGTCGCCGTTCCAGACACGCGGACGCTCGCGGACGAGACGATCGGCTTTGTCGAGGGCAGGCCAGGCGACGAGGAACTCCAGGGCGCGCCGCGGATCCGGGCAGGCGAGGGCAAAGGCAATCGCACTTTGCTCCGCGTCGAAATCCTCGAAATCGGGAAGCTTGTCGAGATAGGCGCGCAGCTCGGCGGGGGCGAGGGTGGCTTCGAACCGCGCCCAGCGGGCCGCCTGGGCCTCCTCGCCGCGTCCGAGGGCCTCGAGCACGGCAATTCGGACCTCGTGCCAGCCGCGCGTAGTCTCGGCCACTCGGCCGCCCGGTGGCGCCGCGTCCAAAGTCTGCAGCGCCTCCGTCGCACGACCCGTCTCGAGCTGGCGCAGCGCGATTTCGGCAGCAACCGCCGGAATCGATCGGGCCGGTGCGTCGAACAGGGCGGCGTAGGTATCGACGTCGCCCTGCGCGTCCGCAATCTGCTGCAGCATGACGCGGGCAGCGCGTTCGCGCTGCCGCCGCTCTGCA
Source organism: Sphingosinicella sp. BN140058 (assembly GCF_004135585.1). Lineage (NCBI taxonomy): Bacteria > Pseudomonadati > Pseudomonadota > Alphaproteobacteria > Sphingomonadales > Sphingosinicellaceae > Sphingosinicella > Sphingosinicella sp. BN140058. Next base: position 5,208,721 of record NZ_CP035501.1, read on the forward strand.
CCCTCGGGCGTGAACCGAGCCTTTTCGCTCGCTCCCGATGCGCCATCCTCGACGGGTTCTGGCCGCCAGGCCATTACCAGAGCGTGAAATCGGGCAAGCCCCTCCGCACCCAGAGCGGGAGCAAGGTTCGGGATCATCGTGCCGAGAATGTCGTGGCCATCCTGGACCAAAGCCTCGAATGCACGCTCGGCGAGTTCCGCTGGCTCTGCCTTTGCCGCCTCGGCAAGGCGGCCAAGATCGGCCGCCGCGGTTTCGAAGGCGCGGAGCAGTTTGCCGTTGAAATCCTCGCTTCGAGGCAGCACCGCGTTGGCGACATCGATCAGGCGCCACAGCAGGGCGAGCGCCTCCTTCGGATCGGCGGGCGCGACCTGCTCGATGATGGCACGATGCTGTGCCTCGATGTCGGCTGCGACGGTCTTGACCCTGCCCCAGGTGACGATGCTCCGCGCGGTTGCGATCGTGGTGAGGCGCTTCGCGATCTGGCTGCGCACGGCGTCGACGCCCGCTTCCCCGGCAAGCTCGAGCCGCAACCGGCGTTTCGCGGCGGCGCTGCCGGTGGTCACCTCGATCAGCAAGGCCGCGAGACGGGCAGCGCCGAGCGCTTCGAGATTCTTCGCGTTGAGCGTCTTGGGCGAGGCCATCGGCCCTCATTGTCGGGACGGGGCGCGCCGATCAAGCTCGGTATCCGCCACGACCACCGGGCCGGTCCCCTCCGGATAGGCGACGGCCGCCTGATATCCTGGCGCAGGTGTGAAGGCGAACAATGCCCATCCATCCCCTCCCGAAATCAGGTGCGGCGGCTCGGTCGGATCCAGGGACACCGCGAAGGCGTCGAGCGGATGGGAGAGGCCCAGGCCGAGCGCCTTCACGAACGCCTCCTTGCGAGTCCAGCACGCGAAGAAACCGCCAACCCATTGCTCGCCTTGGAGGGACGACAAGGCGGCGATTTCGGCAGGGGCGAACAGCCGTTCGGCGACGGCGCTGTCGGCCAGCTTCGGATCGCAATGCTCGATGTCGCAGCCGATCGAAGCGGTGCTGGTCGCGCAGATGGCAAGTCCCGCGGAATGGGAAAGGCTGAAATGGAGCTCGGGATAATCGACCAGGAACGGTTTGCCATAATCGTTGCAGGCGAACCGCAACGTCGCCGGATTCACGCCCAGACGCCCACCAAGATGGCGCCGCAGGGCGCCGCGGCGGGCTACGAAACGATCCCGATCGCGGTCGAAGCGGAAGGCCTGCGCACGACTGCGTTCGTCCCGGTCGAGCAGCTCCACCAGCGCGGCGATCGGCTCCTGCGCCAATTCGAAGACCGCGACATCGATCGTCATCCGCGGCGCACCTTCACCCGGCGTCGGCCCGACTCATTCCGAACGCGTTACTCGGCTGCCTCGCACAACCGGCCATCCTCCGCAAATGGGCTGGCCTGCGCGTGCAGGGTCGCTTCGCGCAGGCGCGCTGCAAATTCCTCGATATAGGGCGGATCGAACATCGTTCCGTGCTCCCCGGAGACATCGAGCGCACGAAGACGGCCGGTGACCACCTCGGCCCAGCCCGGCGCAGTATCGAGCACATCCAGGCGATCGATCGGCTGGAACAGGGTGACGTCGCCGCCATAAGGTTGCGGGCAATAGCCGTACGCCGCCTGCTCGAGCGCGCCGCGCAACTTGCGGTAGCGTGTCTCTGGCAGTTCGGCATCGGCAAGGCCGGTCTCCTCGAGCACACCGCGGGCGCGGGCGCGAGCGTAAGCCAGTCGCTGCGAACCCGGCAGGCGCATCCACATTGCCGCGTGGTAGCGGGCCTTGGAAAGTTTCATCCGCAACGGAGAGACGCGCAGGAAGGCGACCGGGTTGATCGCGTGGCCGAGGCCCAGGAACGGCACCTCTTCGCCCTGCGCGCGAAGCTGACGGGCGACCTCGAAGGCGAGGATCCCCGCCGTGCACCAGCCGCCGAGTAGATAGGGGCCGGTCGGCCGAGCGACCCGGATCGCCGCCACGACCGCGGACGCGATCTCCTCGAAGGAGACCCCGGGCGCCAGCACGGATTCGAGGATCGGGTCTAGCTCCAGCCCGAAGCAGGGCTGGTCCTCCCCGACCAGTTCGGCGAGGGCACGGATCGACGGTCCTCCGTCCAGCCACAGCAACGGCAGGCGACTGCCTTTTGGCTGAAGCGGCACCAGATCGCCCAATGCCGCCGTGTCGTTTCGCTCGATCGTGGCGGCGAGCTCGGAAAGGCGATGGCCCCGGAAGAATTCGGCCATGCCGATCCGCCGCCCCCAGGCGCCGTCGATGCGGTGAAGCAAGCGGGCGACCAGCAGCGAGTGGCCGCCAAGCTCGAAGAAGCTGTCTTTCCGGCCGACACGGTCGACCTGCAGCAGTGCCCGCCAGATTTCGGCAAGCCTCTCCTCGGTTTCGCCGATCGGCGCGAGGTAAGCGTCTTCACCGGCGGCGGCGGTCGGCTCCGGCAGGGCGTTCCTGTCGATCTTGCCGTTGGGAGTCATCGGCAAGCGCTCGACGGCCTGGAAACGCGACGGAATCATGTAGTCTGGCAAGGTTCGCGAGAGAAAGGTGCGCAGCTCGCCCGACCCTGGAACCTCGGCACCGCGTGCCACGAAGAAGGCGGCGAGCGCACGTGCGCCCGAGGGATCGACGAAGCTGCGCACCGCGGCGGCAGCGATCGCCGGGTGCTCCGCAAGCCCGCCTTCGATCTCTTCGACCGCAACGCGGAAGCCGCGGATCTTCTGGTCGTTGTCGACGCGGCCCAGGCAGAAGAGGCGGCCGTCCGGTGCCAGCCGCGCCAGGTCTCCCGTTCGGTAGAGGCGCTCGCCCGGCATCTCGGGGCTCGTGACGAAGCGCTCCGCGGTGAGGTCCGGGCGGCCGCGATAGCCCCGGGCGAGGCCGGCGCCCCCGATGTGAAGTTCGCCGACCACGCCGACCGGGACCCTTCGGCCGCTCGCATCGAGCACGAGCGTTTGCGTTTTCGCGATCGGCCGCCCGATCGCCACCGGTCCGGCGCCCGGCAGGACACGCTCGAGCGTGGACCAGATCGTCGTCTCGGTGGGGCCGTAGACGTTCCAGACTTCACCGGCCCGTTCGAGCAGCTGGTCGGCAAGATCGCGCGGCAAGGCTTCTCCGCCGCAGAGCAGCTTGAGACCCGGCGCGCCCCGCCAGCCTGCCTCGATCAAGGCGCGCCAGGTCGCCGGAGTGGCCTGCATCACCGCAGGCTCGGTTGCCTCGAACAATTGCCTGAGCAGGAGCGGATCGCGCGCGGTCGCACGCGGCGCCAGGATCACGGTCCCGCCGGCGAGCAACGGCAGGAACAGCTCCAGGGCCGCGATGTCGAAGGACAGGGTGGTCACCGCCAGCAGCGACTCGCGCGCGGAGAAACCCGGCAGTTCCTGCATGGAGCCGAGCAGGTTGACGAGGGCGCCGTGGCTGATCTCGACGCCCTTGGGACGGCCGGTCGATCCGGACGTGTACAGGACGTAAGCGAGATCGAGGGCCGACGCCGGCAGCGCCTCGAAGGAAGGTTCTGCGAGTGCCGCCTGTTCGATCAGCAACGTCGGCACGCCCCAGTCCGGCAGCCGAGGCGCAAGGGCGGCTTCGGTGAGGAGTGCCGCCAGACCCGCGTCGCGAACGATGTAATCCAGCCGCGCCTCCGGAAAATCGGGATCGAGCGGGAGGTAGGCGGCGCCGCTGCGCAACACCCCGATCAGCGCCGCGACCATGCGCGGGGATCGCTCCAGGCAGATGCCGACCAGCTCGCCACGGCCCACGCCCGCGGCGGCGAGCGAGGACGCGATCCGGTTGGCCTCCGCGTTCAGCGCAGCATAATTCATCTTCGCCTCGCCGCATCGGATCGCCGTTGCATGCGGGCAGGCCTCCGCCATCGCTGCTACAGCGTCCGGCAGCATCTGCGATGTGAGGGTGCGCTCCGGTCCCTGTGCGGCTTGCGCCAGCAGCCCGTGCTCCTCTGCAGGCAGCATCGGGAGATCGGCGATGGCGGTGCCGGGATCGTCGGCAATGCCTTCGAGCATGGTCAGCCAATGGCCGATCATGCGCCGGATCGTCGCCGGATCGTAGAGCTCGGTGCTGTAGAGGAACCGTCCGAGCATGCCGTCGGGACGCTCGTCGAGTTCGAGGTAGAGATCAAACTTCGCGCCGCCGACGACCACGTCCATCTGGGTGAGATCCCATCCTTCCGGAAACGGATCGACCGGCGGCTCGATGGAGAACAGGGTGTTGAACAGCGGGTGGGCGCCGGGCGTGCGGCGAATGCCGAGCGCGCGGACCACTTCGTCGAACGGGGCCTCGCTGGCGCCGAGCGCGCCGAGAACGGTGTCGCGAACCTGGTGCAGAAAGTCCCGGAACGCGGCGCCGCTGGTCGGGCGGGAGCGCATCGCGATCGTGTTCAGGAAATAGCCGACGACGCGCTCGAGCTCCGGGCGGCGGCGAAGATCGGTGACGCCGCCGACGATGATGTCCTGCTCGCCGGTATAGCGATGCAGCATCGCCTTGTAGGCGGCAAGCAGCACCATATAGGGGGTCACGCCTTCGCGCAGGCTGAGCGCCTTCAGCCGCTCGGTGAGTGCAAGCGGGATGAGGAAGGTCTCCATTGACCCGGCATGGCTTTGCGCGAGGGGCCGCGGACGGTCTCCGGCCACCTCCAGCTTCGCCGGCGGATCGGCGAGCGTGGACCGCCAATAGTCGATCTGCCGCTGGATCGGCGGGGAAGAGAGATGGGTCTGCTGCCAGACCGTATAGTCTCCATATTGCAGGGCCGGCTCCGGAAGCGGCGATGCCTCGCCGGCCGCGAATGCCTCGTAGAGGGCGGCGAGCTCGGGCACGATCACGCGGTAGATCGAGACCCCGTCGAAGATGATGTGATGAAGGGTGAGGTAGAGCCGGTGATTGTCGTCGGCGATCTTGACGATCCGCGCCCGGAACAAGGGCGCTTCGCCGAGATCGATCGGCCGGCGCGCATCGTCGCTGCCGATGGCGATCGCCATCGCATCGCGTTCTGCCTCGGGCAGGAAGCTGACGTCGTCGAGCGGCAGCGGAACCTGAACGTCGGCCCGAACACGCTGCACCGGCTCGCCATTCTCCTCGACGAAGGCGGTGCGCCAGGCCTCGTGGCGCCGCAAGATCTCGTTGATCGCCCGCTGCATCGCCGTCCGGTCGAAGCTGCCGTAGCGGTGGATGGTGATCGACTCGTTGTAGAGCGGCACGTCCGGCGCCATCATCGCGTGCAGCCAAACCTGGCGCTGGTCGGCGGTGAGCGGCAGAGGCGTGCCTTCGCTGCGTTTGGTGACGGCGGCGACCGGCGCCGGACGCTCGACGCCGCCACCGCCGCGCAGCATCTTTTCGAGCAGCTGGCGCTTGGCGTCCGACAGCTGCGCTTCACCCGTCACGCGGCGGCTCCCACTGCCCGGAAAGTGATCGGCAGCGCTTGCAACCCGCGCAGCCCCGAATTGGGTCGCCATTCCAGCCGATCGCTCGCCAGAGCGAGATCGTCCAGCCGGCGGAGCAGGGTGGTGAAGGCGATCCGGGCCTCCATCCGCGCCAGCGCGGCACCGAAACAGAAATGCGCCGCCCAGCCGAACGCCAGATGGCGGTTTTCGGTGCGGCGAAGATCGAGCCGATCGGGATCGGCGAAGCGCCGCGGATCGCGATTGCCCGACGCCATCACCGCCATCACCGCCTCGCCCTTGCGGATCAGCCTGCCGCCGATTTCGGTGTCGGCATGAGCGATCCGCGCCGTGTGCTGGCTCGGCGTTTCGAAGCGCAGCAATTCCTCGACCGCCGTCGCGATGATGTGAGGCTCGTCGCGCAACTCGGCAAGTTTGTCGGGATTGCGGATCAGGGTGAGCAGCCCGTTGCCGATCAGGTTGGTCGTGGTTTCCTGTCCGCCGACCATGGTGACGATGGTGTTGGCGATCACCTCGTCCTCGCTCAAGCGGTTGCCGTCGACTTCCGCCTCGACCAGCGAGCGGACGAGACCGGGCCGGTCGCCATGGTTGCGGATTGCGTCCCGGAAATAGTCGGTCAGCTCGGCAACGCTCTTCAGCACGCGATGCACGCGGTCCGGATTGTGCTGGAAGTTGCCGAGCATCTCGGCGAAATCGGCGGACTTGGCCTTCAGCCAGCCATGATCTTCGCGCGGAACGCCGAGCAGCCCGGCAGTGACGATAGCGGGAAACGGCTCTGCAAAGTCTGCGATGACGTCCATCTGGCCGCGGTCGATGACGGCGTCGATCAGAGTGTCCGCAATCTCCTGGATCTGCTCTTCCATCGCCTCGACACGGCGCGGGGTGAACGCGCTCGAACAAAGCTTGCGCAGGCGCGTGTGCGCCGGCGCATCCAGAAACAGCATCTGCTTGGCCATCACGTCCGCGACCGGGCCGAGCGACGGCAGGCCGAGCGCCTTCATCTGATCGGGGTTCGGCGTTCGGTCGGCCGAGAATTGATGAAGGACGGTGTGGACGTCCTCGTAGCGCGTCACCACCCAGGTGTGCATGAACGGATCCCAATGAACTGGCGCCTCCTCGCGAAGACGCCGGTAGAAGGGATGCGGATCGGCATGCACCGACGGGTCCAGCAGCTGAAACAGGCTGAGGCTCGGGTCGGCCGGCGCAGCCTGGGCGGGACGCGGCGCAGCGCTCGGGCTCATGTCACTCGGCGGCACGTTGCTCGACCTCCTGATCGCTCATCTGCTCGATCATGCGCAGCAGCACGGCCTCGATATGGGCGGCGAGTTGGCGGATCGTGGGGGCAAGGAACAGATCGCGCAGCGCAAGCTCGATCCCGAACGCTTCGCCGGCGCGGAGCACGACCTGGGTGCCGAGCAGCGAATGGCCGCCAAGCAGGAAGAAATTGTCGTCCACGCCGACTCCGCCACGGCCGAGAACGTCCTCCAGAATTTCCGCAAGCCGCAGTTCGGCAGGCGTGGACGGCGCGGCAAAGCCGGCACCCGCGAATGCGTTGGATTGGTCCGGAGCGGGAAGGGCGGCCTTGTCGATCTTGCCGTTGGCGGTGAGCGGAAGCGTGTCGATCCGCACGAAGGTCGCCGGGATCATGTATTCGGGCAGCCGAGCGGCGAGGAAGTCGCGGAGATCTTCGGCCGTCAACGCGCCGTTCGGAACGACGTAGGCGATCAGCGCATCGGCGCCTTCGGCGTCTCGCCGGGCGATCACCGACGCGGCGGTGACGAGATCGTGTCGGCCGAGCAGGCTCGCCACCTCCTCGGGCTCCACTCGATGACCGCGGATTTTCACCTGATCGTCGACGCGGCCGTGAAATTCGAGCTGACCGTCGGCGCGCTGCGCCGCAAGGTCACCGGTGCGGTAAAGGCGTCCGGCACCGAACGGATCGATGACGAAGCGCTCTGCGGTGAGGTCCGGCCGCCGCCGGTAGCCGCGGCCCACCGTCGGGCCGCCAATGAACAACTCGCCGGTCTCGCCGGACGCCACGGGGCAACCGGCAGCATCGAGAATGCGGACGAAGGTCTGTCCGATCGGTGCGCCGATCGGTGGCAGCCCCTGATCGGCATCGGGGGCGATCACGGCCGATGTCGCCACGACGGTGCACTCGGTCGGGCCGTAATTGTTGACGAAAGCGAATGGCAGGCCAGGGCGCGGACGCGCGGTCAGCCGGTCCGCACCGGTGAGGACGAAGCGCAATCGCGTGTCCGCCGGCCAGTCCGCTGCGATCAGCGCCTGCGCCAGCGCGGTCGGGACGAAGGCGATGGTGATGTCGCGAGCAAGCAGCGCCGCCTTTAGCCGGTCGGGCGAGGTTCGCGCGGCATCCTCGATCAAGGTGACCGAGGCACCTGCGCACAAATAGGGCCAGACCTCCCAGAGAGAGGCATCGAAGCCGAGCCCTGCGAGATGGGTCGCCCGATCGCTCGCGGTCACCGCGAAGGCATCGAGATGCCAGGCGATCAGATGCGACAGATTGCCGTGGGTGATCTCGACGCCCTTGGGCGTGCCGGTCGTCCCGGACGTGTAGATGACGTAAGCAAGGCTTTCGGTGGTTACCGGCGCGCCGAGGTCGAGCGCCTCGCATCCGGAAATCGCCTGCCTGTCCCAGTCGAGCGCGTGAACGGGAGACGCGACGCCCGTGAGCCGGTCGGCGCAGTCGTCGCGACCGAGGATCAGGACGCAGCCGGCATCGTCGGCGATCGTGCGCAGGCGTTCGTCGGGCCAGGCCGGATCCAGCGGCAAGAAGGCACCGCCCGCCTTCCATGTCGCGAGCGCTGTGGTCAGCTGGTCGAACGACCGTTCCAGGCAGATGCCGACGAGGCTGTCGGGGCCGACACCCTGGGTGCGCAGCCACCCGGCGAGGCGCTCGGCACGCGCGTCGAGCGCCGCGTAGGATAGGGTGCCGCAGGCGGCAAACAGCGCCGGTGCTTCGGGCGATTGCCGCGCGGCGGCAGCCACGGCTTCTGAGACCACGAACGGCGGCCGCAACGGATGAGATGCCGTTACAGGCGGATCGAAGGTCCGATCCGCGGCATCGGCGGCGGTCGGCACGAGGGGCTGGTGCACGCTTTCCATGGCGCTCCAAAGACCACACAGAAGTTTGAAAGTGATTAATCCCCTGGTCACCGACAAATGGCCGGCGACAATTCGGGCCATGCAAGTGCGGGCGCCGGGCCGTTGAAATCGGAAGCTGCGATGCGCCGCCGCTGCCTCGTGTTCGCGGGCGGCGCCGGCTGGATCCGCAGCGGCAGGATTGGCTTCTGACCGGGGCCTTTGGAAACGGCCGAACCAGCGTTCAGACCCAGACTCCCAGCCGTTCCAAAGGGGGACAAAGACGGAGCGATGCAAAATTATGCTTAGGGAAGAAATGGTTGCGAGCCGGGGAATCTGCCCTGAGCGAAAAAATAGGGGTGCCAGCCCGCCGACAAAAAGATTAAACGGAGGTTAACAGGACGACGCCGAGTCGCGTCGATCCAGTCAAGGGGTGGGGGTACATGGGGTCAGTAAGCCGCGTCGTCGGCCGTTTGCTTGTCGCTTGTGCGTGTCTGGTCACGTTCTCCGGCGGCGCTGCCGCTCAGGATTTGAGCTACGAGCCGGTGAGTCCCACTTTCGGTGGAAATCCCTTCAATTCCGCGCACTTGCTGGGCGTTGCCAATGCCCAGAACGACTATAAGGATCCCTCCGCGACGAGTTCCAACTCGCAAGCGGACGTATTCGCGCGGCAGCTGCAGTCGCGCCTGCTTTCCGCTCTGTCCTCGCAGATCACCGAGGCGATCTTCGGCGAAAATCCCCAGCAAAGCGGGACGATCAGCTTCGGTGGTCAGACGATCCGCTTCGATCGCGGGCTCGAAAACGTCACCCTGACGATCACCAACGACGAAACCGGCGAAGTCTCGACGATCATCGTTCCGACCTTTGTCGAGGTGAACTGAGCAATGCGCTCTTTGGTGTTGCTTGCCGGATGCGTGGCGTTGAGCGGCTGCATGAGCCTTGGCGAGGTGGGGCGCTCCGATATCCCCGAGATGTCGCGCCTGCCCGTGATCCCCGCAAAGACGCCGAGCCAGAACATGCTTGCGGCGCTGCCACCGCCGTCGCGGCCGGTTGCGGTCGCAGTCTATTCCTTCACCGACCAGACCGGGCAATTCAAGCCGTCCGACGTCGGCCAGACGCTTTCGCGCGCGGTAACGCAGGGCGGCGGCTCGATCCTGGTCAAGGCGCTGCAGGATGCCGGCAAGCGCCAGTGGTTCACGATCGTCGAGCGCGAGTCGCTGAAGAACCTGCTCAACGAGCGCAATATCATCCGCGAGATGCGCGAGCGTTATCTTGGTGAACAAACCGTCAATCCGCAGGCCCTGCCGGCCATGCTGTTCGCCGGCGTGCTGATCGAGGGCGGGGTGATCGGCTACGACACCAACACGGTCACCGGGGGCGCGGGAGCCGGCTTCCTCGGCATCGGCGCAAGCACCAAATATCGTCAGGATACGGTCACCGTCTATCTCCGCGCGGTCTCGGTGCGGACCGGAGAGGTGCTGACCACCGTCACCGCCTCCAAGACGATCGCGTCCCACCAGATCGGGGCCAATGCATTCCGCTTCGTCGCCTTCAAGGAACTGCTCGAGGCGGACGCAGGCTTCACCACCAACGAGCCGGATCATCTCGCCCTCCAGCAGGCGATCGAGAAGGCGGTCTACGGCCTCGTTCTGGAAGGCGTGGAGCTGAAGCTTTGGGATTTCGCCGATCGTGAGGCGGGCTGGCCTTTTCTCTGGCGCTACACCCAGGAGCGGGACGGCATCTTTTCCGCAGAGCAGGTTCAGGCCGCAATGGCGCAATCGCGCCGGGCGCCGCCGATGAAGATCAAGCCACGTGACGTTCCGCCGATGAAGGAGGAGGCGACCAGGGGCAGCCGCTAGGCTGCTCCCAGTTTCAACGGCGCGCCCACCCAAGAGGGGCTGCCGCAAGGAGAGGTCGACGAGCTGCCTGGGGCTGGCCGATCGGACGAGTCCAGGGGTCGGACGGGGTTGCAGCCCCAGTCGGCCGACAGATCATGCGGGCACCGGAGTTGCAGCTCCGATGCCCGCGACAAGTAGGCGTCTGAACCCGATCATGTCACCCGAATCCGGGTGGCATGGCTATCATCCCATGCTGAAGGAATCGCAACCATGAAGCTTTCCATCCTGTCATCGGTGTCGGTGGCCGCGCTGCTCATCGCCGCGCCCGCCATCGCCCAGAACAACAGCTCGACGATCGGCCAGAACGGCCGGAACCAGACCGCCGAAGCGAACCAGTCGGGATCCAACGGCACCTCGCTGATCGACCAGGAAGGCGAATATCAGATCGCCCGTGTCGCCCAGGCCGGCAACAGCGCGAATTCGAACGTCGACCAGCTCGGCAACAGCAATCGCGCGATCGTCGATCAGGACGGCGACAGCAACTCGACGATCACGCAGAATGGCTGGAACAACGGCGCGAGCGTCCAGCAGGACGGCGACCAGAACGTTTCGACGATCAACCAGCAGGGCAGCTCGAACGAGGTGAGCACGGCCGCTTCGCCGCACGTCGGCCTGATCCAGGACGGCAACGGCAACAGCTCGTCGGTCGACCAGCTCTTCTCCGATGCCGAAGCCAACGTCTTCCAGACGGGCAATGCGAACAGCTCGGTAGTCCTGCAGCAGGACGATGCCGGCAGCGCCGCGTTCGTCACCCAGAATGGCGACGACAACGACTCCACCGTCACCCAGAACAGCGCCGGCGCCATTGCGAACGTCATCCAGGGAAGCTCCGGGAACGTTTCGGAACTGACTCAGGGCCGCTCGAACGGCAACGCCTTTCAGACCAATGGGCAGCAGGCGTTGATCACCCAGCTCGGAACGGACAACCAGTCCTATGCCACCCAGAGTGGCTCTTCGGGTGACCTCAACGTCTCGCAGGCCGGCAACAACAACCTGTCGAACGTCCTGCAGTCGGGCTTCGACAATGCCGCGGGCGATGATTTCGGCGCTGTCGGCGTCAACCAGGACGGCAACGACAACGAAGCGCAGGTCGTTCAGTCCGGTCAGCTGTCCGACGCCTTCATCGATCAGGTCGGCGACAGCAATTATGCCGAGGTTAATCAGAGCGTGAACAACGCGCCTAACCCAGCCGGCGGTCCCGATCCGCGCGTCGCCAACGCCTCGATCATCCAGTCGGGCGGCTCGAACACGAGCGAGATCAACCAATATGGCGGCAGCAACACGATCAGCGCGCGCCTGATGTCGGCGTCGACCGATCAGTCCGGCGACGGCAATACCAGCCTGATCAACCAGACCAACAGCGTGATCACCGCGTCCGCCTCGGCCAACGACGCTGATGTCGATCAGTCCGGTAACGACAACGATTCCGACATCCTCCAGAATGGCGCCGGCAACGACGCGCTGGTTCAGCAGTTCGGGAACGACAACAATTCCGTTCTTTCGCAGATCGGCAGCGGCAACGCGGCCACAGTCAGCCAATATTCCGACGGCAACAGCTCGACGATCACGCAGAACGGCACCAACAACTCGGCGATCGTCTCTCAGGGACTTCCGCAGGGCAATTGAGCAGGGGGAAGGCGGCAGACCTAGTCGGCCTGCCGCCTTCGAATTAACTGCCGCGCATCCCTGATGATCTTGGACGCGGCAAAATATTCAATGGGGAGAATATCATGAAGAAGATCCTTTTCACCAGCGTCTCGACGCTTGCTTTCCTGGCGTGCGCGCCGGCCTTCGCGCAGAACAACAGCTCTACGGTCGGCCAGACCGGCAGCGACGGTTCGGTCACCGTTGCCCAAGCCGGCAGCGGCGCGCTGTCGACCGTCAATCAGGGCGGTGACGACAATGTCGTCGAAGTCACCCAGACCGGGGCCGGCGCCGAGTCCGTCGTCACCCAGGATGACGCCACCGGCAGCGACGACGACAATCGCGCGGTCGTCAGCCAGAACGGCGACAGCCATTCGAGCGTCAAGCAGATCAACGACAACGCGCTCGCCGAGGTGAGCCAGGACGGCGACGACCACGTTTCGCGCGTCGAGCAGAGCGGCCGCAACGACACCGCTTATGTCGACCAGAGCGGCACCGACAATGATTCGACCGTGCTCCAAACCGGCAGCACCAACACCGCCAGCGTCAACCAGAGCAACAGCGGCAACACCTCGCAGGTGTTCCAGACCAGCGGCTTCAACGATGCCATCGTCGATCAATCGGGCGTCAACAACCAGTCGACCCTCACGCAGCAAGGCGGCATTCTCGGCGTCGCTGCGAACAGCGCCAACGTCCTGCAGTCGGGCGACGACAACGTCTCCACGATCACCCAGGGCGGCGTCGGCAATTCGACCGGCGACGGCGACGAGGCGACGGTGCGCGGCGTAGTCCAGAGCGGCAGCAACAACGTTTCCACCGTCGTCCAGAATGGCGGTCTTCAGGACGCCTATGTCGAGCAGGAAGGCGACGGTAACACGTCCAGCATCGACCAGGGCGGCACGATCAGCGCTGCGCACACCGCCGACGTCACGCAGGGCGGCAACGGCAATGGCTCCACCATTCTGCAGCGCGGCGCTCTGTCGGACGCGACTGTCGACCAGGGTGGCGACGGCAACAGCTCGAACATCGATCAGGGTCTGCTCGGTTCGCATGTTGCGGACGTGTCGCAGGGCGGCAGCGACAACAGCGCTGAGATCGACCAGCTCGGCTGGAACCAGGAAGCCTATGTCGATCAGATCGGCGACGGCAACAGCGGTACCATCAACCAGGGCACCGTCACCGGCTCCGGTCAATATGCCAGCATCACCCAGTCGGGCTCGGGCAACAGTTCCGCCATCGTTCAGAACGGCGCGGGTCACACCGGCGAGACCGATCAGGCAGGCGACAACAACAGCTCGACATTGACCCAGAATGGCAGCGGCCAATTTGCCTCGCTGACCCAGGACGGCAGCGACAATAGCTCGGACATCGATCAGTCCGGCAGCGACAACAGCGCCGTCGTCGATCAGTTCGGCGATCTCAATCAGTCCTACATCACCCAGAATGGCGCGGACAACAGCGCGACCGTCAGCCAGTACAGCAACGGCAACGTCTCGACGATCAACCAGAATGGCACCGGCAACTCGGCCGTGGTCACTCAGGGCGCTCCGTCGAGCAACTAAGTATGAACCGGCCGGTACTCCTCAGGGGTACCGGCCGGCCTTCTTCTGGAGGAGCGGAGCATGAAGCGTCGTACGCCGATCGTCTTGGGCCTTGCCCTCCTTCCGTTCGCGTGCCCGGCCTGGGCGCAGAGCGGAGCAACGTCGGATCGCTCCGTCTACGTCGAGCAGATCGGCGATTCCAATCAGGCACGGGTCTCGCAGATGGGCTCGGCTGCCCGCGCCGAGCTCCGTCAGGCCGGCAGCCGCAACAGGATCGAAGCCAGCCAGAGCGGCTCCGGTCGCATCAACGCCCGTCAGAGCGGCGACTCGAACCTAGCCTTGCTTGCTCAAGCCGGTTCGGGTTCGAATGTGCTCACCCTCAGCCAGAATGGCGCCTTCAACGTCGTCCAGGCCCGGCAACACAATGACGGCATCGCCGCCAACGCCGCGCAGCTGCTGCAGGATGGCCGCGGCAACCAGATCGATCTTACTCAGAATGGAGGCGGCAACGTCGCCGATCTCGCGCAGCAGGGGGATCAGAACCGGCTCACCGCAATTCAATCGGGCGGACAGCAGCTCACCGTTCTGCAGCAGGGCAACGGCCTCAGCTTCCAGCTCGATCAGGGCCATCCGGTTCTCTCGATCACGCAAGCGAATTGAAGTCGGGTGAGGTTCGGTCCATTGTGACTGGCATATTCCGCACCGCGGCGTTGTTCTTGGCTCGGGCGCAGATCGGACATCTCAGGTGATGACCAAAGGATACGGCCTTCATTGGGTAATCGCGGCGGCAGCGCTGCCCACCTCCGCTCATGGACAGGGGGTGAGGGGATCCATCGACCAGATCGGTTCCAGCAGCAGCGCTCCCGTCGAGCAGATCTCGACCGCCGTCCGAAGGAGTGATCGTGCCCGATCGGGCGCTGCGCTTCAGGACCAGATCAGCGCTAGCGGCGAAGCACGTTCCACGTCGGCCCAGGTCACCGCCGAGCGCGGCAATCAGCGCGGTTCCGCACAGCTCTACACGGGTGGCAGAACCGCGGAACCGGCCGATCCTCTTTCCAAGCCAAGCGAGGGGCGCACCGGGGCGGTCGCTGCGGTCGGCGGCGACGACCGCTGCGATCCTGCCCTGCGCAGCGGACTGCCCGAAGACAAGGCCTGCGCACGCGTGATCGAGCGCCGCGCCGGGGAGTTCGTAAGGCGCAACAACGAGGAACTGACTCTCGAGCAGAAGCTCCTCGTCGAGCAGCGCACCAACCAGCCGTCGACGACTCGAGAGGCCGCCCGGCAGCTCGGCGATACCGGGGCGGATACCGGTTCGCTCGAAGCGCAGGGAATCGCTGCCGTCGTGCTGAGGGGCGGCAACGTGCCGCCGGAGACCGGAGGCGAGAGCGACAGCGCGGATCCCGCGGTCAATGCCGCGGCCTTGAACGCGATCGTGAGCGCGATCGCCGCCGGCGCGAACGGGGGCTCGCCGCGATGACCAAGCGGCACCGCATTGGCGCGGCCGGCGCCGCGTTTTTCGCCGCCATCGCCGCAGCTCCGGGCTCGGGCGCCGCGGAGGCGCCCGCTCCGCGGCCGATCCTCCTTGTCGAACAGCCGTCGGATCGCGGGCTGGAATTGAAGGTGGTCGGCGCATCCGAGGCCCCCTTCGCCGGCAGCTATCGCCTGGAAGTGACGAGCGGCACTGCCGGCAACCGCTCGATTCAGTCGGGGCGGGCCCGGCTCGAACCCGGCGTGCCCGTCACCTTGGTCCGCCTCCATGTGGGCAACGCTCCGGCAAAAGGCTGGTCGGCTTTGCTGAAGGTCGTTCCGGAGCAGGGCGAACCTTATGAGATCGCGCTGAATGCCGCAGCGCGTTGAAAAGCGGAGCCGCTGAACCGGTTGGGCGATTTTCATGTCGCGACCGGACCAGCACTCAGCGATTCAGGAAAACGGCCACGATGAATCCTATCGGCGCGGCAGCGTCATCGATCCCGGACGCGACACCGCGCGCGAGCGCTCGGCTGCCGTAGCTGCAGCTCATTCCAAGTTGCCACCGCCGCCCTTGTCGCGGCCGCACTGCGCGAAGCGTTAGTCGTCGCTGGCGAAGAGCTCGGAAGTTCCCTGCGCGGGACGTTCGTGACGCTACGCCGGCACGCACCCACGAGGCCGCGTTGCCGGGCTTGATCGGCCTTGAAAAGACGACAATCACGCCCCTCTCCGCGCAAAGAAAATGGCGCCCCGACTAAAGCCGAGGCGCCACTTCCTAAGACCGGTTCGAACGCGTTCGAACGATCAGGCGGTGAACAGGATGTCCGCCATGGTCACGTTCGCACCCTGGACGAAGATCGTCAGATCGTTCGCGCCGAGTTCGACGAAGATCTTGCCGGCGGTAATCGTGACAGCAGAGCTGTTGATCCCGAAGGCCGAGAGATCGATCGTCTCGTGTGCCTGGTAGCCGCTGATCGTGTCGGTGCCGGCCGTGTTGAAGACGAAGTCGTCGTCGCCATTGCCGCCCTTCAGCGTGTCATCGCCGGCACCGCCGTTGAGAACGTCGTTGCCGTTGCCGCCGTCGAGGGTGTCGTTGCCGGCACCGCCCTGCAGCGTGTCATTGTCGTTGCCGCCGGACAGCGTGTCGTTGCCCTCGCCGCCGTCGAGCGTATCGTTGCCGTTGCCGCCGGTGAGGCTGTCGGCACCGAGACCGCCGAGCAAGGTGTCGAGACCGTTGCCGCCGGAGAGGGTGTCGTCGCCGCCAAGGCCGCTCAAGGTGTCGTTGTTGCTGCCACCCGTCAGCGTGTCGCCGAAGTCGCTGCCTGACAGGGCTTCGACGCCGGTGAAGCGATCGCCGGCGGCATCGCCGGTCGATCCGCTGAGGCTCGCGAGCGACGCGGTTACGCCGACACTGGAGCCGACATAGCTCACCGTGTCGAAACCATCGCCGCCGTTCAGCGTGTCCGCACCGCCGCGACCGACGAGGATGTCGTTACCGCCATTGCCGTTCAGGATGTTGTTCGCGCTGTTGCCGAGCAGCTGGTCGGCGCCGCCGCCGGCCGACGCGTTCTCGATCACGACTCCGTTGGCGATCGTGTACCCACCCCAGATGTCGTCGACGAACGAGACGACGCCGCCGCCGGTCGGGGAATAATCCAAGGTCGCCGCGAGCAGATCGATCCGGGCATTGCGGTTGCCGGAATATTCGATGCTGTCGGTGCCCGCCGTATCCCAGATCGTCTGGTAGAACGTCCCGGTCGCATTGGCGTCCTGCAGCACATAGACGTCATTGCCGGTGTTCGCTTCGTGAACGCCGTAGCGCTCCTGCAGCTTGGCGATGTCGAAGGCGCTGAGCGAGCCCGACCAGCCGCGGCCGATGCCCGCGAGGGTGAACGGCGACGGGCCGTCCGGATGCTTGTCCCACGCGTCGTTGTACGACATCACGGTGTAGACACCCTGGTTGAGATCGAACAGACCGTAGGAACCGGTCGCGCCGGTTACGCCGAGCATGACGTCCGAGCCGCCGCCGGTATCGTGCGGGTGGGCAAGACCATGGGCATGACCGAATTCGTGGAGGATGACCGCAAAGGCAAAGCCGCCACGCTGCAGGCTTGCCTGACCTGGCAGGTTCCAGCCACCGCTGTCGACGTTGAACACGCCGATGCCCTGCTGGGTGCCGTAGGAGGGATCCTGCGGATAGAAATAGGCGCCATATTCATCGGAGGAGGTCGTCATCAGGCGGAAGGTCGCCTGGTTGACGTCAGTGGTGATCTCATAATTGACGCCGAGGATCTTCTCATACTCCTCCAGCGCCTGCATCACCTGCTGCTTTTCATAGTCGTTCCAGCCGAAGGTGACCATTGGCGACACGCCGTCGTCAGCCGTCTCGCCGAAATTCTGGCCGGCAGGAGCGAAATAGACGTAGGCGGTCGGCGTACCGTTGACGTCGGTGAACGGAACGTTGTCGGCATTGACCCAATCGATCGAGTCGAGCGGGTCCAGCGAGCTGAGATCAACCAGGCTGCTCTCGAGAATGTAGCCGCCGGTCTGTCCCGAATAGGCCGTGACATCGAGGTAGAAGGTCCCGCTCGACGTCGCCAGGAAGCTGAAGCCGGAGCTGATGTCGTTCGGGAAGTTGATGTCGTCGTTGGAGCCGACGATCGTGCCGGCCGCATTGCGCAGGCGCAGGATCGTGTCGAGCTCACCGGTCGGAACCGAAGCGAAGTCGGTCTCGTAATCCGCGCCGCCGGCAACCTGGAAGGTGTAGAGCTTGCCGGCTTCGAGGGTGACCGCATAGCGATCCACGTCCGTTCCGGTCTCGCGGAAGCCGAACACCGTGCCGAGATCGATCGCAACCGCAGTCGCATTGGTCGCGCCGACCGAGTCCGTTCCCTGCTGACGGACATCGATCGTGTAGGTGCCGGTTCCAGGGTCGCCCGGGTTGGCGAACGACTCGGCGACGATCGAGTAAGCGCCCGTCGTGGTGGCGGTGAAGGTGATGAAGGAATAGAGGCCGTTGCCGCCATCGTCGTCATAATCGACGAGGGTGTTGGTCGGGCTGCCGATCGTCAGGAACGTGTCGTTGAGCGCGTTGACGCCGGTTCCGCGCAGCGAGACGCTGTAGGTCTGCCCGGCGACGAGGTTGACGGTGTACCGATCGACGTCTCCCGTTGCGTCGATCACACCGCTGAGCGAGCCGCCGACCGAAATCACCGTTCCATTCGGCTCATCGGCGATTGAGGAGGGAACTGCGAGGTTCAACACATCCGAGATGGCGTGCGGGCTGTAGATTTCCTGACCAGACTTCTCGAGCAAGGAATTGCTGAGAAAGCGACCTTGTGCGTCGAAACGAATTAGCGGTGATGCCATGTGGCTAGGCCCCCATGTGAAGTTCGCCGGGAATCGAGCGAATGCGGGCAGCAGAACATAATTGGTTAACCTTTTCAATAGACTCAACTGATCCGATTTGGCACGATTGACAAATGATCGTGGATGTTCTCCTCTTGGCCGCGATGACCGCAGGCAGTCCTTTTCGCCCCTTGCCCGAACAGCCGGCAATCGACGCCAACGCGTCGGAGCGTTCCGTGGGGTCCGACCGGGGAGGCGCTCCGACGAAAGAGGGCATCGCCAAATTGCCGTTTGCCCAGGGCCATGTATTCGCGACCCTCGACGATTATCTTGCGCACCTTAAGCGTCAGAGCGCGATCGATCTGCCATGGTGGCGGGAGGTCAGTCCCGGCGTGTACGAGCACGTTCGCCGGATGCCTGAGGGTGAGCGCGAGACGGCGACGCGGGCCGAATTGCTGAAGCGCTTCGGGTTCTCCCGCTAAGGTGATGCTGGGTGCTGAAGGCCTCTTTGTTGCGGTCGGGCAACGGTGACGAGCCAAGTGCGCGGCGTGCGGCGCGAGGCGTGACAAGCGTCCAAATATCGATACCGTACAGGCAATGACAGCGCCCCGGCCCTTCAAGATACAACCGATCGACTGCAGCATCGCGGCGGCACTGGATGTGGTCGGGGAGCGCTGGTCCCTGCTGATCGTGCGTGCCGCCTTCAACAAGCTGCGGCATTTCGAGGAATTTCAAGCTGCGCTCGGCATCGCCCGCAACATCCTTGCCGATCGGCTGAGCCGGCTCGTCGAGCACGGCATCCTCGAGCGCGTACCCGATCCGATCGATCGCCGGCGGGTCGTTTATTCCCTGACGGATAAGGGTAAG
Organism: Sphingosinicella sp. BN140058; assembly: GCF_004135585.1. Taxonomy (NCBI): domain Bacteria; kingdom Pseudomonadati; phylum Pseudomonadota; class Alphaproteobacteria; order Sphingomonadales; family Sphingosinicellaceae; genus Sphingosinicella; species Sphingosinicella sp. BN140058. The sequence goes on from NZ_CP035501.1 coordinate 5,228,013, forward strand.
GGCCTTTCGCCATTGATCATCACCCTGATGCAGTGGGGCGATCGCTGGGGCGCGGCCACCGGCGGGAGCAAGGTGCTTGTCGACAAACGCAGCGGCCTGCCAATGGCGCCGATGCGCGTGCGGGCTGATGACGGACGCGAACTCGCGCTCGAAGACCTTGAGTGGATCGATCGCGCCGAGCTCGACGGCGAGCAACCTGCAGGGGCTGCACAGGGTCTTCGTTGATCGGCTGCGGCGCCGTGCCCGCCTCGTCCCCCGGCGCTTCGCCCTTCACACAATTTGCGACGAAAGGCGGCACCGCCCGTGAGAGACGGCGTTGGAGCAGCAACCGCGCAGACGCGGCCGGGCGCGAGGAGGATGTGGATGTTTACCCGTAAGCGGAAACTTGAGGGGAGCAGTGTCTTCGCGACGTCGAGCCGCCTCGGCGAGGGCGCCATCGGCGCAAGCCCGGTCCGGATCGATTATTATGTGGCCGGCCTCCGGCGCCCCGACGGTGTGGTGTCCGCGTCCACGCAGGCCAGTCGGGAAGATTCGTGGAAGGCGGTTGCCGCGCTGGCGCTGTTTGTCGCGGCAATCGCATTGATGGTGGCGATCGTCGCCGTGATCCTGGCGGTCCGAGGCTGAGACCTTAAACCCCCGCAATCGCGGGGGAGTAAGGCCAAGGCTTCGCTGCCGATGGCCTCAAATCCTCTGCCGGTTCTTCCGGGGCGATCAGACGGGGGGAGGGAATGCGCCGGTGCCGGATCACACGCGGCGTTGCAGGTCGCTGATCCAGTTGGTCTCCCATGTCGTGCCCCCGTCGGTCGACATCGCCTGTTCCCAACGCGCGGAATTGGGGCTGACCCGCGACCATGTCACACGGGTGCGAACCGGCCGGCCATTCTGCACGTCATCGCCGAAGAACGTCCCGGTGTCGCCTTCGAATCGGCCACGCAGCGGGTTTCCGATCGCCGACGGGTCTGCGCCATCGATCCACCAACTCACCCATTGCTGCGCCTTCGGATCGAACACGCGGAGCCCGATGCCGCGCCTAGCCGAGTGGGCCTTCGCGAAAAGATTGTCGCCGATGTTGGCGCGGCCGCCGAGCACCGGCCAGTTTTCGAGCGTCCCGGAAAACGTTTCCCAGGAGTCGCTACCCGCAAGCCGCTGTGTCAATCGCCGGTGCCGGACCAACCACTTTCCGACCAAGAAGTCGAAATCGCGGTTGCGCGTTTCGAAGAGAGTAAGCGGCGTCGCCAGTGCGGCGGTGCGGGTGAAGAAATTTTCCCAATTGACCTCCCAGGTCCTGCCCTCGTCAGGCGAGAATGCTTGTTCCCAGTGCGGACGACGCGAATGAATGTCGAGCCAACGGAATCGTACGGTCACCGGCTGCCCGTTGTAGGTATCGGGGCCGACGAACGTGGCACTGTCCGTTCCGAACCGACCGCGGACAGGCGGATCGATCCGCTCCGGATTGCGACCGTCCAGCCACCAGATCGACCATGAGGCGGTGACCGGATCGAAGGTCCGCACGGTCAGTCCGCGATAGCTTCCGCTCGGAATGTCGACGATATTGTCGTCGATCGTTGCGAGGCCGCCGAGCGCCAGCCAAAGCGCACTCTTGCCGCCGAATTCCTGCCACTCGTTGCTTCCGGCAAGGCGATCCTTGAGGCGGCGGTGCCAGACCTCCCAATTGCCTTTCAGCCAATCCCAGTCGTGGGCGCGGGCAGCAAGATCGACATCGCCTCCGCGCTCCGGTTGCCGTGAGAGGGCTGTGCCGGCGAGCGGCGCAGCGACGAGGCCAGCCGAGACGGCATGCAGGAAGTCCCTCCGGGGTAGACGCAATCCGGACGGGTCTCGATTCTCATACATTCTCTTCCTCCCTGCCATTCAGCCTGCGCAAGATTGTCATCGCCATGCGCCGTCCGGCTATGCGAAGATCGGGCGAGGAGGCTAAATCAGACTTATGCTCGGCGGCCGGTTTCCCTCGCTTGCCTCGATCCGCGCCTTCGAGTCGGCAGCCCGGCTCGGCAGCTTCACCAAGGCAGGACGGGAACTCGGCACGTCGTCCGCATCGGTCAGCTACCATGTCCGGCAACTCGAGGCGCAGATCGGTGTCGCCCTGTTTCGCCGCCTGGCGCACCGGGTCGAGCTTACCGAGCCCGGCGAGATGGTGGCGACGGAGGCCAGCAAGGCCTTTGCCGCGCTGCGGGCAAGCTTCGTGCGCGCGGCGGAGGCGGAGGAGGGGCGGCTTTCGCTCACCACGCTGCCGACGATCGGGACAAGTTGGCTCGCCCCGCGGCTCGGCCACTTTCGCACTCTGCATCCGGAGATCCAGCTCGAACTCGATCTGTCGGATGTCCCCGAGGATCTCGCCGGCGGCCGTTTCGACGCTGCCATCCGCAACGGCGATGGCCGCTGGCCTGGTCTGCGGGCGGTTCCTCTCTTCCCAAGCCTGTTCATGCCGCTCTGCGTCCCAGCCCTCTTGGATGCGGCACGGAGTCTCGGCGATCCGGCGGCGCCGCTCGCCGTACCCCGGCTCGGGCGCGCCGATTGGTGGCAGCTCTGGTACCGCAGCCGAGGATATGATGCAGGTCCTCCGCCAGGCTCTTACGGCACTACCCTCGCGACCGAATATCTGGACGTCGCCGCCGCGCTTGCCGGACATGGCATCGTGATCGCCTCGCCGATTCTGTTCCGTAGCGAGTTGGAGTCGGGGCGCTTGATCGCGGCCCACGATTTCGTCGTGCCCGCGGGCCGCGCCTTCTGGTTCGTCTATCCAGTGGCGCGGCAGCGCAGCCGCAAGATCGGCCTGTTTCGGGAGTGGCTATGTGCGGAGGCGGCGGCTGCATGCGCAGCCAGCGCCGACCTGATCGCACGTGCCGAGAAGGTAGGGCCGATCGTCATGCCGGCTTGATCCTCTCCCGCATCGGCGCCTGCCGTTCCGCCGCCTGACTGCGAAGTGGCCCGCCAAACCGCCGAAATCCGGTGGAGCAGCGCTCTTATGCTGCCGCCGGACGCCAAGCGGCATGCAAAATGAGGATGCGCGATGAAACTGCTTTACCAGACCCACTCCCCGTTCGCTCGCAAGGTGCTGGTCTTCGCGCACGAGGCCGGCCTCGCCGAGGCCATCGAGGTCGTCCATCACGAGACCAGTCCGACGCAGCGCAATGCCGAGGTATTCGCCCAGAACCCGCTCGGCAAGGTGCCGGTGCTGCTGCGGCCCGGCAGTTCGCCGCTGTTCGATTCCGACGTCATCTGTCTCTACCTTGATGGTCTGGCTGCCCGCAGCCTTTACCCGATCGGCGTCGAGAGACGGCTCGGTGCACTGCGACTGCAAGCGTTGGCGCAGGGCCTTGCCGAAGCAGGCATCGCCTATCGCTGGGAAACCGCCCGGCGGCCGGAGGGCTTACGCTATCCACCGCTCGCCGCAGGTTATGCCGAGAAATTGAAGACCGCGTATGACTGGTTGGAAGTGCACGGCGATTATGACGCACCGATCCATATCGGCCATGTCGCGCTGGCGACGACACTCGAATGGCTCGATTTTCGTGGCCTGCCGCCATTTCGGCCGGCACGGCCGAAGCTTGCCGCCTGGTTCGATGCTTTCGCCGAGCGTCCGTCGATGCGATCGACCCCGCTGGCCGGAGACACGGTCGACTAGAGATCGTGGACCGGGATCGTCAGGCTTCGCTTGACATGCCCAAGCATGACGTTGGTGTGGTACCGGCGCACGTTGCTGTTGTCGGCAAGCAAGCGGGTCATGAAGGCTTCGTACCGCTCCATGTCCGGCGCCGTGACGATCAACACGAAATCGGCGTTGCCGGTCACGTAATAGGCCTGCTGGACCTGTTCTTCGGCCGCGAGCCAGCGACGCAGATGGGCAAGCAGTTCGGGCCGCTCCCGTTCGACCTCCAGCGACACGATCAGCAGGTTCGGTGAGCCGAGACTGCGTGGATTTGTTATCGCCACGGTTCGCTCGATGACGCCGCTTTCCTTCAACCGACGAATGCGGCGCTGGATCGCCGACGGGGAGAGTGCAACCTGTTCGGACATCTGCTCGGCAGTCAGGTCCGCATCCTCCTGCAGCGCCGCCAAAATCCGTCTGTCATAGCCGTCCATTCCTAACTCCTCGACGGGCAGAATAGAGCAGGGCAACGCTGTTTCACGTCGAAAAAGGGCGGGTCGCCGCGGCGAAACGGGCCGGTCGACCGCATATCTCCCGTTCCGAGCACCCGAAAGACGCGCACGAACGCCTCCGAACGCGCCCTGGCGGCACGAGACCACCCTATGCTTGCGCCATGACCAGTCGCGCGCAGATCATCGAGGCGTTCAGAACGCCGATCGCCACTCCGCTGATCGCTGCCCCGGCGATCGCGGTTCGCTGCGGGGTCGGGGCCGTCCTGATCAAGGATGAGAGCAGGCGCAGTTTCGGGAATTTCAAGATGCTCGGTGGGCTCGCCGCCGGCCTTTCGGCGCTGGCCCGCTTCGCCGGCACGCCGGTGGAGTCACTGTTCGCAATGGACGGCCGGCATTTGCCGCCGCTCGTCTGCGCCAGCGACGGCAACCATGGCTTGGCCGTTGCTGCCGCCGCCTCGGCCGCGGCCACGCGGGCGATCGTTTTCCTGCACGATGATGTCGATCATCGCCGCGCGGCGCGCATCCGGGAATTGGGGGCGGAGATCGTTCGCGTGTCTGGCACCTATGACGATGCCGTGGATCGGGCAGCAACGTTCGCGGCAGGCGGCGGCGGCTTGCTGATCGCCGACACGTCGGAACGCACCGACGATCCCGTCGTGACGGATGTCATCGCCGGCTATCGCCGGATCATCGACGAGCTCGAAGAGGCGGCGCGGCGGAGCATGACCCATGCCTTTATACAGGCTGGTGTCGGAGGCTTGGCCGCTGCCGTTGCGGAGGCTTTCGCCCGGCGTCAGGGCCCGCCCATCCGGATGATCGTCGTGGAGCCGGATCAAGCGGCGTGCGTCGGGCACGCACTCCGCCATGGCGTCGCTGAGCCGATCCCGGGATCTCTTGTGACTACGGCGGAAATGCTTTCCTGCGGCGTCGCCTCGGTGCCTGCGCTCGCCATATTGCAGCGCCACGGCGCCGAGGCGGCGACGGTCAGCGAAACCGAATTGGGCGCAGCGGTTCCGATCCTCGCGGCAGAAGCCGGGGTTGAGGCAAGTCCGTCGGGCGCGGCAGGTCTCGCAGGGCTGCTGCGCGCTGCCGCCGATCCCTGCCGCCGCGCGCACTTCCGGCTGGATCGGTCTTCCACAGTGTTTCTTGTCGCCAGCGAAGGTGCGGCTCCGAGCGCCTGATCGGCGTCGTGCGTCGTCAGGAGTAGGCGGCTTCCCGCAAGCGCGCCGCGAAGCGTCCGGTGGCAAGACTGCTGTCGACGTCGGCAATCAGCAAGCCCGCCTGTCCGCGTTTCTGGCGGGCTATTACCTGTCCCTCGGGGCCGATGAGCGCCGTGCCCGCAAGGCAATTGGGAATGGCGAAGTTCACGGTCGCGAAGAAGACGTGGTTCTCGGCGGCTCGGCAAATGGCGGCCTTCTCGTGCATCGTTCCCTCGGACGGCGCCCATGCGTCCGGCAGGGGCTGCTCCGCCGCCGGCGAATATTGGAGGTGGAAGACGATCCTGGCGCCGCGGCGTGCCGCCCAGCGGACCGTTTCGGGATAGCGCCACCCTTCGTGGCAGATTGCGACACCGAACGGCACCCCGGCGAGCTCGAAAAGCTGCCGCCGGTCGCCTGGAACGAAAAGAGCGTCCTCGGCCGGATCGACCTGGACCTTGTCCTGGTACCCGAGCACGGAACCGTCCGGCCCGATCACCAGCGCAGAGGCATGCCGGCCGCCCGTCACGGGCCGCTCGACTCCGATGATTGCGCCGACGCGGCTTTCCCCGGCCATTGCCGCCAAAGCCGTTTCAGCGCGTGCAAGATCATCTCCGGTCCAGGCACCGACATCCAGGCCGACCCCGCGCATGCCCGGAAGGAAGTTTTCCGGGGTGCAGATGAGGTCAACGCCCTGCGCCGCCGCATCAATGAAGAGATGCTGAAGGGCGGCAAGGCCATGGTCAGGAACGGCATGATGGGGCAGGGAAGCGAGGCCGATGCGCATGCCGCCAATTAGCGCAGGCACGGCCCGCCCGGCAATGTTTCGGGCGCTTGTTCGTAATCAATAATAATCCGCAAGGGTGAGCAGATGCGGCGGCTTTCCACGAACGCCGATCCGGTAGGACATGCCTGTCGGTCGGCGGCCGAGATTGCGGTTCTCGGCGAGAAACCGAGCGGTGATCGGCTCGTCGTCGACGGTGACGATCGCGTCGCCGACCTGCAATCCCGAGGCAGCGGCAGGGCTGCCGGGGGAAATGTGGATGATCTCGAGGCAATCCGGCCCGGCGACGACGTGGAGGCCGGATCGGTCGGCCACGAACGGGGCGTCGAACCCGGCGGCCGGGTGCAGTCTCAACCGCCCTGCGCCGAGATCGAGGATCGAATGGAATCTCCAGAGAAGCGGTGCGCCGATGACGATCGGCGCGTCCAGATTCCAGCATTGCGGAATGCTGAGCGGTACCTCCGTTAGCTGGTGGCCTCCGATGTTAAGCCGGGAGAGGCGGGTGACGGTGCTGACGGAGAGGCCTTCCACGCCGACACTCGCCGAGGTGGAATGCGGGCGCCCCTCAAGCAAATTCGCGCCGTCAACGAACTTCCGCGCCGCATAGAGAGGGATGCTGCTGCCGAGATCGACAACTGCAGGCATCCGCAAGCCGCGGCCGAGCTCGACTTCGAGGCAGAAGAGTTTGTCACGCGTCCGCACCAGATGGTGCCAGTCCTCGCCGACGATCGAGGCCTGTCGAGGGCAGAAGCGGACGACCATGCGATCGGGATCGATCTCGACCCGATTGTGCAGGAACGCTTCTTGACCGAGCACGAGATCGATCCGCGTTCGTGCGGCTGCTGAAAGGTGTGCCAGATCGAGCACGGCCGGGCTGATCGGGGGCAATTGCGTGTCCCCGATCCTGATCGTCAGGGGGCGCGCCGTCTGCGCGCTGACGGTGGCGGTCAGGCCGGCAAGCTGCTGGCCGGTCGGACAGTCCAGACCGGCGGACGCGGCCCACCGGCGATCGAGCACCGAGCGGCTGGCGCCGCTGTCGAGCAGAGCGGTGATCGGCCTGCCGGCGAGGATCACCGGCAGGCAGAGCAGTTGATCGCCCCCGCCGGTCAATGGAAGCCAGGGCCTGCCGGGGGCAGAGGCAGGCCCTGGCCGGGTCGCTGGCGGGAGGCGCCAGCGCACGCTGCTCATCCGGCGTGCACCAGCTGCGCCACCCGGCCGCGCGCGCCGGTGACTTCGACGGCATGGCCGGCCCGCTTGCGCCGTCCGAGCCATTCCGTGAGCATCTCGGCGAAGGTGTGATCGACATGATCCACCTTCGACAGATTGATCGTGACCCGTTCATCCTGTGGCACGGCATCGAGCACCGCCGAGACCTTGGGCAGCGCCACGAACGTAGCCGCACCGTCCAGGGCGATCTCGCGGACCGGAGCCTCCTGCCGGTCTTCGACCTTGAGACGAATACGCTTCAGGTGCGGCACCAACTCGAGCATCGACAAAGCGAGGCCCGTGAGCACGCCAGTGAGCAGATCGGAGGCGACCACCATCACGAAGGTGCCAGCCCAGATCAAAGCGGGGAAGCGGCCATATTGATGGAGGAGGTGCTTGACGTGCTGGAGGCTGACGAGCCGCCATCCGGTCACCACCAGAATGCCGGCAAGCGCCGCCATCGGGATCTCGCGCAAGAGCCACGGCAGCAGGGCAACGAAGCCGAGGATCCAGATGCCATGGAGGATCGCGGATGCGCGGGTCATTGCGCCGGCCTGGACGTTCGCCGAGCTGCGTACGATCACGCCGGTCATCGGGATCGATCCGACCGCACCGCAGAGCAGGTTGCCGACGCCCTGCGCGCGCAGTTCCTTGTTGTAGTCGGTGCGAACGCCGTCATGCATGCGGTCCACCGCGGCTGCCGACAGCAGGGTTTCGGCGCTTGCGATGAAGGCGATCGCGACAGCGGTGACGAGGATGGTCGGGTTGAGGAAGCTTGCGAAGACCTCCGTTCCGGGGAAATCGATCGCGCTGGCGAGCGAATCGGGCACGTTTACCCGCGCCACGTCGAGGCTGAGCAGCAGAGCGGCCAGCGTCGCAGCGACGATCCCGACCAACGCGCCCGGCACGAGGCGCAGGGATGCCGGACGGAATTTCTCCCAGCCGAGCATGAATCCGATCGTCAGCAGGCCGACGGCGAAGGCGGCAACGGCGCCGCCCGACTGACCGGGGGCCAGGCCGAGCAGCCGCGCCGGCATTGCGGCGAGATTGTCGAGCCCGCTCGGCAGCGGCTTGGCATCGAACAGAACATGATATTGGCCGGCCACGATCAGCAGGCCGATGCCGGCAAGCATGCCGTGCACGACCGCCGGAGAGATCGCCCGGAACCAGCCGCCAAGGCGAAAGATGCCGGCCGCGACCTGGATAAGGCCAGCGAGCAGCAGGATCGGGCCGAGCGCGCTCAGGCCCTGGTCGCGAACGATCTCGAACACGATCACCGCCAGGCCCGCGGCCGGGCCGCTGACCTGGAGCGGAGAACCGGCGAGGAGGCCGACGACGATGCCGCCGATGATGCCGGTGATCAGCCCCTTTTCCGGCGGCACGCCCGAGGCGAGGGCAATGCCCATGCACAAGGGCATGGCCACGAGAAAGACGACAATGGACGCGGTGAAATCGCGCAGCGCGAATTGGGGCATGATCGCGTCCTTATTCGGCGGCTTCGGCGAATTCGGGCGCGGCGGCGAGTCGGGCGCCATGGGCCAGCGCGACCGGCAGCGGGCGGTCCTCGCGCAGAGTGACGAAGCGGTTGGTCTCGCCATCGAGCGCCAGCACGACGCCGGCATGGATGTCGACATACCAGCCGTGGAGCGCGATCTCGCCCCGCGCGATACCGGCGGCGACCGAAGGATGGGTGCGCAGATGGGCGATCTGGGCCACCACATTTTCGAGCGTCACCGCGCGCACGCGATCCTGACCGTCGAGCTCGGGATAGCAATCGCTGACGACCTTGGCGGCCGCGTTGGAATGACGAAGCCAGGCGGCGACGTTCGGCATCGAGGCGAGGACGTCATCCTTGCCGATCGCCTTCATGGCGCCGCAATCGGAATGGCCGCAAACGATGATGTCGCGAACGCCGAGCACCATCACGGCATATTCGACGGTCGACGACACGCCGCCGTTCATCTGCCCGAACGGCGGCACGATGTTGCCGGCATTCCGGCAGACGAAGAGGTCGCCCGGCTGCGCCTGCATGATGTGTTCGGGAACGACGCGCGAATCCGCGCAAGAGATCATCAGCGCCTTGGGACTCTGGCCGTCGGTGGCGAGCCGCGAGTAGAGCGCGCTCTGGTCTGCATAAACCTGCTTTTCGAAACTGAAGACGCGGCCGATCAGCTCGTTCATGATTGTGACTCCTTCACTGGGCATCGGAGCCTGCAGATACGGAGCGAACTTTGCTGCGGCGCAGCGGGTCTGTAAGGAAGTGTTGCTGCCTTAGTCGTTCTTCGGGGGCGCGAGCGGCAAGCGGATTTCGGCACGCAGGCCACGCACGCTTCGATTGGCGATGCGGAAATCGCCTCCCTCGCTGCGGACGATGCGCTCCACGATGCTGAGACCCAGGCCTAGGCCGGCCGTGTTGCGCGCGCGGGCGCCGTCCAGCCGTGAGAACGGGCGCAGGGCCTCTTCCATCCGGTCTTCCGGGATGCCCGGGCCATCATCCTCGACCGCGATGATCGCCCAGTCGTTAGTCATGCGCAGGGAGACATCGGCGCCGCCGCCATAATGAAGGCCGTTGTCGACCAGGTTGCGAAGGGCACGCTTTATCGCCGCAGGTCGGAGCTGCATCTCGGCATGGCGCGGTCCCGCATAAGTCACCGCGCCGCCGAGATCGCGCACCTCGTCGACCAGCGTGTCGATCAGTACGGCGAGATCGACGCGCACCGGCGGCTGCGGATCCGTCTCCCCGCCGAAATAGGCGAGCAGCGATTCGATCATCTCCTCCATTTCGCCCAGATCGCCGAAGATCGCCTTGCGCAGATCGGCATCGGCGATAGCCTCGCTGCGCAGGCGCAGCCGTGCGAGCGGGGTCCGCAGGTCGTGGCCCGCCGCCGCCAGCGCCTGGGTGCGATCGGCGATCAGTCGATGGATCCTGGTCTGCATGGCGTTGAACGCGCGGATGACCCGGCGCACCTCGCCCGGGCCGCGTTCCTCGACGAGCAGTTCGCGCCCCTGGCCGACGGCTTCCGCGGCGCGGGCCAATTCGCCCATCGGCCGCAGCGTCCGGCGGATCATCAGCCCGGCGATGATGATGAGCGCCACGGCCGGGATGATCGCGAGCAGGAAGCGGTTGGCTGCGATGCTGGCCGATTCGACGACATGGGCCGCTTCGAACCGAACGGTGCTGCCGTCGGGCAGGGATGCGATGCCGGCGACGACGTGGCCACGCCCACCAGCAAGGTAGAGTCTCAGATCGGAGCGGGCCAGTGTCGGTTCCCACTGCACGATCTGGTCGCGCATCGTGCGAAGCTCGGGCGCGATCGCCGGCAGCGGCGGCGGCGACTTGCGCCATTCGAAGCGGAACTTGTCGCTGGAGATGCGTGCGGCGAGCGCAATCCGTTCCGCCGCCGGACGGCTGCCGACGAGGCGGTATCCGAGGGCGAGATGCTCGGCGAGGCGGTGCGCCTCTTCCTCACGCACCTGGAGACGAGCAACCCGTTCGTAGAACAAGGTGCTGGCGGCGAACTCGAAGACGATCGCGAGGAGGAGAATGCCGAAAATCCGCGTCAGCAACGCGGACGGACGTTTGAAGATCATTGCCGATCGACGGCCGCGTTGAACATGTAGCCGACGCCGCGCACCGTCACGAACGGCGCCGCACCCCGATCCGTGGAGAGCTTGCGGCGCAGCCGGCTGACCAGGACGTCGATGCTCCGGTCCGACGAATCGCCGAGCCGGTTGCGCGACAGCTCGATGAGGCGTTCGCGTGAGATCACCCGCTGGGGCTGATCAAGGAAGACGGTCAGCAGATCGAATTCGGCGCCGGTAAGCTCCACGACCGCCCCGGTCGGCGAAATCACCTCGCGGCGGGTGAAGTCTGCGACCCAGCCGTCGAACGCCGCCCGTTGGGCACGTTCGGCACCATGGCGGCCGTCGAGCCGGCCGCGCCGCAGGACGGCGCGGATGCGGGCCACCAATTCGCGGGTGCTGAACGGCTTGGCGAGATAATCGTCGGCGCCGAGCTCCAGACCGACGACTCGGTCGGTCTCCTCGCCGCGCGCACTCACGAAGATGATCGGAACGTCACCGCGCTGGCGGATCATCCGGCACAGATCGATGCCGCTGGTGCCCGGCAGCATGATGTCGAGCAGGATCAGATCGACGGGTTCGGCCTCCAGGGCGGCCCACATTTCCGCACCCGACACCGCGGTGCGGACCCGATAGCCATTTTGCTGCAGCGCGCGCGCCGTCAGTGTCCGCAGTGCGGGATCGTCCTCGACGAGCAGAACGAGCTGTGCGCTCACGCCCTCGGAACCATGGCAATCGGAAGCATGGCCGCGCATCTAGGTTTCGGTGCGGCGCTGCGCAACCGCGACGAACCACATAGCCGTGTCAGCAACACTTTGTTACGTTGGCGTCCCGTGTTTCCTGTAAAGTGGCGCGTGGCAACGACTTAGGCATGATGCGACGCCGGAGCCGAAGCACTTTCGGCGGTGGTGCGACGGATCGCGCCGGCGAGGAGAGCGACGCTGAGCGGGATGGGAGAGAGAAGGTTGATGCCGCCGCGCCTGATCGGCCGCGTCGGTCTCGTCATTCTTGCTCTCGCACTGCTCCAGGTGACCGCCAGCCTGGTCTTCTACCGGGTCATCGATCGCCATACCGCGCGGGCCGATCATGCCCGGCGTGCGGCGGAACTGCTTGTCGTCAGCCATCGGCTCGAACTGGTCGGCAAGGAGCGGGTATCCAGGCTGATGACCACCCGCCACCTTGCGGTTTCGGTCGATCAAACTCCGCTGGTGCCGCGGCCCGGTTCCGCGGTCGAGGAGATCCGCCAGGAGATCCTGCGCTGGGAGCCGGAACTGGCGGCGCGAAGGCTCCATCTCGACAGTGAGCGGACCGGAGGGCGCGAACATCTGGTCGGATCGATGCAATTGGCCGATCGCAAATGGCTGAACTTCCGCTCAGCCAACCTTTCTGCGCGCTGGCCGATCGCGGTGAAAGCCGCGACGATCACCCTGTTGCTGACGCTCGTCTGCCTGATGGCCGTCCTCTACACGCTGCGGCTGATGGGCGCACCGCTGCGGCGCCTCGCCGAGGCAACCGAACGGATCGGGGAGGGGGCGCGCGTGTCGTTTTCCGAGACCGGGCCCAGGGATGTGCGCAATCTGAGCCGGGCGTTCAACCAGATGCAGGAGCGGCTCGCACGCATGGTCACCGACCAGGCGAGCGCCTTCGAGGCGATCAGCCATGATCTGCGGACGCCGCTCAGTCGCATCAAGGTTGCCGCCGACTTCGTCGAAGCGGAAGACATCAGGACGATGATCGCGGACAGCAGCGACGAAATGGAGGCCATGCTGTCGTCGCTCCAGCGCTTCCTGCGGGCGCAGCACGTCACCGGCGAGGCGGCGCCGATTGCGCTTCCGGAGCTTGCGGCGGCATTGCGCGAGCGCTGGGGCGAGGAGTTGACCGTCGAGACGCCGCGCGCAACGATCGTCACTTACCGCGAACCCCTCGAGATGGCGCTCGATCCCCTGATCGAAAATGCGCTTCAATATGGCGGGCGGGCGACCTTGTCGTTTCGCCATGATGCGGACGGCTGGTTGGCGGAACTGCACGATTCCGGGCCCGGCATCCCGGATCCTCACCTGGCCGATGTGCTGACACCGTTCTTCCGCCTCGACGAGGCCAGAGCCCGCAACACTGCCGGCTTCGGCCTCGGTATTCCGACCGCCCATCGCCTTCTGCTCCGTTTCGGCGGCGCGCTCGAATTCGAGAACCGGAAGGAGGGCGGATTGGTCGCACGTATCCGGCTTCCCACCACCGCGGCCGTGTTCCACGAACGCTGAGACCTCGAAAGCCCCTTGGCGCGGGCTGCGCTTCGGTGCAGCCTGCCGCAATGCTGTCGCTCGCCGCTTTGCTCGTCTCGCTCTCGGCTCAGGCCGCGGCGTCACCGCCCTCCACGCCGCAGGTTCCGCCGATCGCCGGTGCGACCTCGCCAGCGCCGCCCGAAAGAAGCTGGCCGACGCAGGAAGGGGATTATGTCCTCCGCAATTTCCGCTTCCGCTCCGGCGAGACGCTGCCGTCGTTGCGCATTCACTACACCACCCTTGGTACGCCGCATCGCAACGCGGCGGGTGACATCGACAACGCCGTCATGGTGCTGCACGGCACCGGCGGCACCGGCAAGCAATTCCTTTCACCGCAGTTCGCCGAGCAGCTCTACGGGCCGGGCCAAGTGCTCGACATCACCCGCTATTGGATCATCCTGCCCGACAATATCGGGCACGGCAAATCGTCAAAGCCCTCCGATGGTCTGCGCGTGCGCTTCCCGAAATATGATTATGACGACATGGTCGACGCACAGCACCGCCTGCTGCGCGATCATCTCGGCATCAAGCGCATGCGCCTGATCATGGGCACGTCGATGGGCTGCATGCACGCTTTCGTCTGGGGCGAGACCCACCCGGAGTTCAGCCGCGCGTTGATGCCGCTCGCGTGCGAACCCGTGCAGATCGCCGGTCTCAACCGGATGTGGCGGCAGCTGCTGATCGACGGCATCAAGGCCGATCCGGCCTGGGCGGGTGGGGACTATACGGCCCAGCCGGCGCAGGGTCTGCGCACCGCCGCAACGCTGCTTTTCGTCGCCGGCACTGCCCCGCTCCAGCTCCAGAAGAGCTACCCGACCCGCGATGCGGCTGCCGATTATGCACGCGGCCGGATCGAGACGTCGATGGCGAACCTCGATGCCAACGACCTCATCTACCAGGTCGATTCCTCGCGCAATTACGATCCCTGGCCGAGGCTGGAGGCGATCACCGCGCCGACGATGTGGATCAACTCGGCCGACGATTTCATCAACCCGCGCAACTTCGACTTTCCGCAGCGGGCGGTGGCGCGGATGAAGGATGCCCGCTTCCGCATGATCGAGGAAAGCAGCGAGACACGCGGCCACGGTACCCACACCTGGGCCACCTTCTGGAAGAACGATCTGGCCGCCTTGCTGACGCGAACCGCGCGCGACTGAAGGGAGCACCGCAATGCGCGCACAGGGGCCGACCCGCTATTGCGACCTGGTGATGAAGGGCGGCATCACCAGCGGGATCGTCTACCCCAATGCCGTGCTTGCGCTCAGCCGCGACTTCCGTTTCAAGAATATCGGCGGCACGTCGGCCGGCGCGATCGCCGCCGCAGCGACGGCCGCTGCCGGAGTCGGGGATCGCAAGAAGGTCACCGGCGCAAGCCTTTCCGGCGAGCCTGAACAGGCCGGGTTCGAAGGACTCGGGCAGGTGGCGTCGACCCTTGCTACGGAAGGGTTCATCGCCTCGCTGTTCCAGCCGGCTGCGGGCTTGCGGAGCGCGTATCGAGCCCTCGTCGTCGTTGCCGGACCGTCGGGCGCCGCGCGGAAGTCCCTCGCCGTCCTGTGTGCGGTCTTCGCCACCGCTCCCGCCGAGACCCTGGGTCTGCTCGGCCTGTTCCTCGCGGCAGGCTATGGCATCGGGGGCAGGGAGGGACTTCTCGGCGCAATGGTGCCGGCCTTGCTCTGCGCCTATCTCGGCGGCGCCATATTCGCTTTGCTGCGGCTCGCCCGGGTCGCCCGGCGCAACCTGCTCGGTCTGTGCTCGGGTCTTGGACGTCCGCGATCGTCGCCGGCTCTCACTCAATGGCTCCACCAGGTGCTGCAGCAGCTATCCGGCAAGCCGATGGCCGAGCCGCTTACCTTCGGCGACCTCTGGAACGCCGATCGCTATCCTGACGAGCCCGTCACCGCGCGAGCGATCACGTTGCAGATGATCACCACCGGCATATCCCACCACGAGCCGCGAACGCTTCCGTTCGAGACCGGTGGATTCTGGTTTCGGCGTGACCAGTTCGATCGTCTGTTCCCGTCCGAGCTGGTCGCGTGGATGGTCGAGCGTGCAGGGCCGCCGGATCGGGTGGACGGGATCGACTATCATCGTCTGCCGACGGGCGCCGACATGCCGGTGCTCGTTGCGATGCGGATGAGCCTCAGTTTCCCTCTGCTGCTCAGCGCCGTGCCGCTCCACGAAGTCGCCGCGCGGGACCGGTCGCGTCCGGTACAGCAAGCCGCGGGGAGCGCAGACGCGGAAAAGACGTTGCTCGCGAGCACCGATCGGCTGACGACCAGCGGCGATGCCCCGGTGACACGGATCACGGCGATGCGGGTCTGCTGGTTTTCGGACGGGGGCATCACCAGCAACTTTCCTCTCCACCTCTTCGACGCGCCCTTGCCGCTGTGGCCGACCTTCGCGATCAATCTGGTTTATCCCGAGGGTGACCGGACCACCGCCGGGGTGGGTGCCGCGTCGGAAAGAAAGGCGATCGAGGATGCCGTGTTTCTCCCTACGGAGAACAACCAGGGCTGGCAGCGCACCTACCGCCCGATCGCCCGCACGCTGGCGGCGGGCGAAATCTCCCGCTTTCTGTTCGCAATCATCGCGACGATGCAGAATTGGCGCGATCTGCTGCAGTCGCGCGCGCCGGGTCAGCGCGACCGGATCGTCCACATCGCGCTCGATCGCAGCGAAGGCGGGATGAACCTCGCCATGCCCCAGGAGGTGTTGACCCGCATCTCCGCGAAGGGCAGCCGGGCCGGCGAGTTGCTCTACGATTTCAGCTTCGACAATCACTATTGGATACGCTGGCGAAACCTCGCCTCCGCGCTGCAGCGCTACACGATCCAGATTGCGGAGAGCGACGCCGGTGGGCCCACCATCGCAGCCTATCGGGCGGCCTATAGCTTGCCCCGATCCGGATCGGGAGAGCCGCCCTCCTACAAGTTCCGCACGCGCGAGCGGCGCATCGCTTCCGAGCAATTGTTCGAAAATCTGGTTGAGCAAGGCGAGAATTGGAAGGCGCGTGGCCCGGACCTCACCGCCGACGCACCGCGTCCTCTACCTCAGATGCGGATCGCGCCCACCTACTGACACGCGCTTCCGGTTCGATCGACAATCACGGCAGCCTCGGGCAAGCCAGGCTTCGAGGCGCTGCGTATAGAAGGAGAGTCCATGTTCAGCCACCTGATGGTCGGTACCAACGACGTTGACGCTGCAAAGCATTTCTACGACGCGCTGCTCGGCACGCTGGGTGTGCCGCCGGGCTTCGTCGACGATCGGGGACGGGTCTTCTGGCGCAGCAGGACGGGGGCGTTCGCCGTCAGCAAGCCGATCGATGGTGAACCGGCGTGCCATGCCAATGGTGGAACGATCGGCTTTGCAGCGTCGAGCCCGGAGATGGTCGATGCTTGGCATGCCGCCGGCCTCGCCCATGGCGGCACCAGTTGCGAAGCTCCGCCAGGTGCTCGCGAGGGCCCGTTCGGCAGCCTCTACCTCGCCTATTTGCGCGATCCCGACGGCAACAAGCTCTGCGCGATGCACCGGATGCCGCGCGAGCAATAAGCAAGGAAAGGGACGGCGCACCTTCGGCGCGTCGCCCCTCTCGATTGTGCCTGACGGATGATCAGCGGCAGCGAACGCTGCCGCGCTCGACTTCACGGCCGAGCAGGGCGCCGGCGCCGCCACCGATCAGGGTGCCGAGCAGGCTCGAACGGCCGTTGTCCAGCGCATTGCCGAGCAACGCGCCCGCCGCGCCGCCGATAATCAGCCCGGTGGTGCCGTCGGGGCGGCGGCAGTAATAGCGCCCGTTCGAACCGCGGTAGACCCGGTCGTTGCGGCCGAGCCGCCGCTCGCGATAAGCGCTGCCGTCGCGATAGTATCGATCGGCATAATAATTGCGGCTGCCGGGTTCGTAACGGTTGTAATCGTAATTGCGGTACTGGCGCCAGTCGCGGCGGGTTTGGCGATAATTCCGCTGCGCCTGGCGCGCTTCCCGCCGTTCCTCGCGAGCATGCTCTCGCGCTTCCCGGACGTCGCGGCGGCTCTGAGCCTCGGCCGGCGCCGACATCGATGTGGTGAAGCCGGCAAGCATTGCTGCGGCGATGACGAGCTTCTTCATGAAGCTGCTCCTTGCTGATGATGTTCGGCGGAATTAGCGCCGAACACGCCGAAAAGTTGCAACCTGCTATGATTATCGCCGGCTATCGAGGGGTTCAGGGGTGCGCCTTGGCCCAGTCGAGCGCCTGCTGAAGCGTCGTCACCCACACCTCCTTCCGATGCGCGGCGAGCCATTCGACCAGAGCGCGGTGCGCGTCGCCGGACACCTGGAGATAGTCGCCGGCGACTCCGTGAAACAGGAACACGGCAAGGCCGCCGCCGTCGCGGCCCTGCTCGGCGAAGGCGATCAGGTCGCGTCCGGTGGCGCTTTCCGGAAAGCCGCGCGCCGGCACGTGCATCAAGTCGAGCTTCGACGCGTCGGCGCGGAGATCGTCGGGCGTGACGTCGACGCCTCGAACATAGGTGACGAGATCCGCCTTGCGCAGCGCCTCGAGATAATCGATCCCGCCGGCGACGCTCTGCCCGCAGGGTGTCGCCATGCCGTGGCGCGGCTTGCCGTCGATCGCGGTGAGGAGGACGTTCTGCTGCTCGATCTCCTTCAGCATGCTCGCTGTCGTGTAGGCTTCCGATGTGTAGCGCGGGTCGGCGGGGAAGCTTGCGGCGGAGCAGGGGTGGAAGATCGTGTGGTTGCCGAGTTCATGGCCTTCCGCCGCCGCGGCCCGCCAGCGCGGCAGATCCGGCTGCTTGACGCTGGACAGAAAGAAGGTGCCCTTGAACCCGGCCTGATTCAGCAACGGTACCGCATGATCCAGCTGCGAGGTGAGCGCATCGTCATAGGTAAGCACCACTGCTGCCTTGGCGCCGTTCGGCCATTTGGTGGTCGCGAGGGCGGGTGAGGCGCCGCACAGCAGCGCGAATGCCAGTGCAGCAGCGGCGATCGGCGTCTTCATCTCGCATCCCCCTCGGTAACCATCGGAGCGTAGGACGGGCGCCCGCATCGCACAATCATTGCGCGTGGTGCTCGCATCGGCAGCTCCGTTCATGCGTTCTCAAGGCCTGTCGGTCGGGCAAGGAGGAATCTGGTGATTTGGTTCGGGGTGGATTCAGCTACGCGCGCTTATGGAGCCCGGATGAATCGTAAGCGCCTGCCTGTTCTTCTCGCCTTGCTGACGGTGAGTGCGTCCGCAATCGCCGCACCGGCACCGATCGGCCGCGACAGCCGCCCCATCGAACCGGTCGAAATACCGCCCAGCGTCCAGCAGGGTGTCGACATGATCTTCGTCGATTCGGAGATCGCACCCGCGGTTCACAAGCGGGAGGGCCTGCTGAAGGAGATCGGGCTCGAGGCCGAGGCGGGGTCCGCGTCCGACCTCTTCCTGCCCGCAAACCCGGTCTACACGCAGCTGCGCCGCGGCCTGGTCCGCTACCGGGCGAGCTGGGGCAGCCTCCCCCAGATCCAGATCCCCGCCGGTCCGGTGCTGAAGCCGGGCGCCAAGGGCGAGCGGGTGGCGCTGCTGCGCGAGCGGCTCGGCGTCGCCGCGGGCAGTGCCTATGACGATGCGCTTGCTCGAGCGGTAAAACGTTATCAGCAGGTGCACGCGATCAAGGCGGACGGCATCGCCGGGGAGGGGACGATCGCGTCCCTCAACCGGGGGGCGGCCTACTACGAGCGCGTGCTGATGCTGAACCTCGATCGCGCGCGCAGCCTTCCCGGCACCGACGAGCAGGGGCGCTACGTCATCGTCGACGTCGGTGCTGCGCGATTGTTCATGGTCGAAGGCGGCGACGTACGCGACAGCATGAAGGTGATCGTCGGTAAGGCGGCTTCCGCCACGCCGATGATGGCCGCGCAGATCCGCTACGCCAGCGTCAATCCCTATTGGAACGTCCCGGCCGATCTGGCGCAAACCCTGGTTGCGCCCAAGGTGCTCAGCGAGGGGCTCGGCCACATCAAGGCCGAGCGATACGAGATCCTGTCCGATTGGACCGACGATGCCACTCCTGTCGATCCGGCGAGCGTCGACTGGCAGGCGGTTGCCGACCGCAAGACCGAGTTGCGCATTCGTCAGTTGCCCGGGCGCGGAAATTCGATGGGCGCGATTAAGTTCATGCTGCCCAACGATTTCGGCATCTATCTTCACGATACCAACGACAAGTCTCTGTTCGGCAAACAGGATCGCTGGCTCAGCAACGGCTGCGTCCGGGTCGAGGATGCCAGGCGCCTCGCCGATTGGCTGTTCGGCGCGATGCCGACCGGCAAGGATCCGAACGTCGAAGAGGATGTCGAACTCGATCGACCGGTTCCCGTGTACATCACCTATTTGACGGCCGAGGCCGTGGCCGACGGCGTGCAGTTCCGCGCCGATCCCTATTCCCGCGACGCCGCTTTGGTGAACCGCTACGCGACGGCCGAGGAGCGCTCCGCGGCATCGGGAGGCTGAGAGGCCGGGGCGGTGCGCCGTCCCGTTCCGCTTTGCCGCCATTGTCGTGCCTTGACCTCGCCGAGGGTCTGCCGTCTCTTGTCGACAAACAAGAAGAGGCGGGGACTCGATGGACCAGAACGACATTCGGACGAGCCGGCGTACCCTCTTGCAGGCGGCTGCGGTCGGGACGGCGGCGCTCGCGCCCGGGCTGGCCCTGGCCGCGCGTTCCGGCGACATGGCGGCGCTTCGCCGTGCCGCCGAACAGGGGCGCGAGGCCGCGATCGCGCGCATTCAGGACTGGATCCGCAATCCGACCATCGCAGCCGAAAAGTACAAGGTCGAGGAAGGCGTCGCCTACATGTCGACGCTTGCGCGCGAGGCCGGCTTCCAGAAAGTCCGGACTGTGCCGACCGGCGGTGTTCCGGCGGTATTCGCCACCCTGGACGTCGGCGCGCCCAAATGGATGGGCATCTACTTCATGTACGACGTGAAGCAGTTCGATCCGGCCGAGTGGTCGGTGCCGCCGCTGGAGGCGCGGATCGTCGATCGGCCCGGCGTCGGGAAGGTGATCATGGGACGCGGCGCCGTCAATCAGAAGGGGCCGGAAGGCGCCTTCCTCGCCGCTCTCCACGCCTTCAAGGCATCAGGGCGCAAACTCCCGGTCAACCTGGCCCTGATCGCCGAGGGCGAGGAGGAGATCGCGTCGCCCAATTTCCTCAACGCCATCAAGGACCCGGAAGTCACCGCGACGATGAAGAAGTGCGTCGGCGTGATCATTCCGACCGCCGGCCAGGCGCCGAACGGCAATGCGACGATCAGCCTGGGCGCCAAGGGCGCCGTGGAGATGGAGATCGTGTCGAGCAGCGCGCGGTGGGGTAGGGGGCCGGCGCAGGACATCCACTCGAGCCAGTTCGCCAGGGTCGACAGCCCGGCCTGGCGCCTCGTTCAGGCGCTGAACACCTTGATCAAGCCGGATGGGCATACCCCCGCGGTGGAGGGCTTCTTCGATCGCGTGCAGCCGCTCACCGCCCGGCAGAAGGCGCTGATCGCCGAGGCGGCGCGCAAGAGCAGCGAAGCCGATGCCAAGAAGAGCCTCGGCGTTCAACGCTGGATCGAAGACGAGAGCTGGGAGCAGTCGCTCGTCCGGCTCGCCGAGCAGCCGACGATCAACATCCAGGGTCTCGTCGCCGGCTATACCGGGCCGGGCGGCAAGACGGTCCTGCCGCACCGCGCCGTCGCCAAGGTGGAGATGCGCCTGGTACCCGACATGACCAGGGACGACAGCGTCGCCAAGCTCAAGAGACATCTCGAAAAGCACGGCTTTCCGGACATCGAGATCAACGTCACCGGCGGGTACGGGCCGAATCAGACACCGGAGGATTCCGCTCTGATCAAGGCGCAGCAGACAGTGCTCACCCGTGCGGGCGTGACCTGGGCGCTCAATGTCCGAAATGCCGGTTCATGGCCCGGCGTGGTGTTCACCGGCGATCCGCTGCGCCTGCCGGCGGGACAATTCGGCCTCGGCAGCGGCGCCGGCGCGCACGCACCGGACGAATATTTCGTGATCGAAAGCGCAAACCCGAAGATCGCCGGCATCACCGAGCAGACCATGGCCTATGTCGACCTCCTCTACGAGGTGGCGGCGCAGGCCTGAAGCGCAGGATGCGCCGAGCCGTCGAGCCGTTAGAGAGTGGGCGCGCCGGCGCTGTCGAGCTGCAGGCGACCGGAGACGGCACGATAGGCAAGAACGACGAGACTAAGCATGACAAGCACCTGATTGAATTGGAAATCGCGGCGCATGTGGCGCGGGTCGCGTCCTTGCGCAAATGCAACGATTTAGCCTGCGAGTGCGTTTGTTGCACTGCAGCATAAGTACGTAGGCCCGCGGTGAGATATCCTTCCGGAGGCCCCCTCTTTCCCCGGCGCCATTCTCCCTCTAAAGCGCCGGCCAATTCTTCACCCCAATCATGGAGCTTCACGGCATGGCGACCGAACGCACTTTCTCGATCATCAAACCCGACGCGACCCGTCGCAATCTTACCGGCGCCGTCACCGCCAAGCTCGAGGAAGCCGGCCTGCGCGTCGTCGCGTCCAAGCGGATCCAGATGTCTCGCGAGCAGGCCGAAGGCTTCTACGGCGTTCACCGGGAGCGTCCGTTCTTCAACGACCTCGTCACCTTCATGACGTCGGGCCCGGTCGTCGTTCAGGTGCTGGAAGGCGAGAATGCCGTCCTTCGCAACCGTGAAGTGATGGGGGCGACCAACCCGGCCAATGCCGACGCCGGCACGATCCGCAAGGAATTCGCCGAATCGATCGAAGCCAATTCGGTCCATGGCTCGGACAGCCTGGAGAATGCGAAGATCGAGATCGACTTCTTCTTCAAGCCCGAGGAAATCGTCGGCTGAGACGCCGCGGCGTCGGCGCACCAGTTGGTGCGCTTCTGACAAGGCCGGTCCGGTTCTGAACCGGGCCGGCCTTTTCCTTGGATCAGAGCAGATACTCGTCCTTGTAGGGCGCGTAGAGCGGATCGCCCCGCAGCGCCTCCGCTTTGGGGCGAAAGCGCTCGAGCACATCGTCGCTGACCAGCGCACCCGTGACCGGCTCCGCCGGACGGATCCACTGCAGCAGCCGGATCAGGGGGCGGAGCCGGTTGGCGGTCGCCGCCCGCGAATATTGGATGAACATGCGGTCTCGCAACGGCCGCCCGATGGGCAATCGGCGCAGAAGCCGCGACAGGCGCGGATACCAGCGGATCTCGATGCCGGAGAGGCCTTCATTCACCCGCTCCACCGAAGGTGGGCAGGGATCGAGGCCAAGCTTCGCCTCCAGCAGTTCGACGAACGCCCCCGCATCATCGCGGAGCAGCTCGTAGGGAAGAATAATCAGGCGGTCGCCGAAGGCAGCCCGGTAGAGGCGAATGAGACCGCTATAATCCCAGGCATGGGCGCTCGGATGGCCTTCCGACCCGAAGCCTTCGCGCAGGGCGAAGAATTCGTCCGCGCCGCCGGTCCTGACATATTGCGAATAGCTCGACAGCATCATCGAGCGAAATCCGCGGGTGATCATTAGCACGGAGGCATCGGGGAAGAGGGCCGCGAGCGTGCGACAGACCTCGGCCTGCGCCTCTGGCAGCTGCAGGCCATGCATCCGCCGATAGTCGATGTCGCGAAGACCCACGAACGGGTGTGGGGTCGCCAGCCCCTCCGCACTCGAGACCCGCCACCGGATCCCGGCAACGGGCTCCGCGCTCTGCCTGGCGACGTCGTAAAGGTCGCGATAGCCCGCGATCCCACCCTCTACATACCCGATCTGCGGGTGAGCGGCGAACCAGCGCTGGAGAAAGGTCGATCCGGCCTTGGCGAAACCGATGTGGATCAGGTGACGGGGCTCGCCATGGACTGGACCGGCCCGCATCAGAACAGATATTCCTGGGCGTAGGGCGCATAGACGGGATCGTGCCTGAGGCTGTCGGCGCGGCCGCGGAAGAACTCGACATTGGCATCTGAAATGAGAGAGTCGGTGACCGGCGTGCGCGGGAAAAGCCGTTGCAGCACGCCGATCGGGCGCGCCCAGGCATTTCTGGTCACGCCCCGCACATAGCGCCGGTACAGCGCGTCGCGAACGCGCCCGCGAAGGGGGAGACGGCGCACGACGCGGGTGATCCGAGGGTACCAGCACAGTTCGACCGGCGAGAGCGACGGATAGAGCCGCTCGGTCGGGAGCTCGAACCTGTCGACGCCGAGGCGCGCTTCCAGCACGCGCAGAAATGCGGAAGAATCGGCACTTAGCAGTTCGTAGGGAAGAACGATCACCCGTTCGCCGAACGCCGCGCGATAGAGACCGATCAGATAATCGTAATTCCAGGCATGCTCGCCCCGCTGATCTCCCGAGCCGTTCCCGCGCGCGAGCATGTCCAAAAAGTCGCGATCGCCGCCTTCCCGGACATATTCCGAGTAGCCCGACAGCAGCAAAGTGCGAAAGCCGCGGGTGAGGAGCAATATGGTCGCGCCCGGGAAAAGTTCGGCCAGGATGTCTCGGGCCCTGGCCTGCGCCTCCGGTATCGGTCCGCCCCAGTCGCGATCGAACACGATCTCGCGCAGGTTGGGCCGCGGGGAGGCGAGTTCCTCGGCGCTGGTGACTCGCCATCTGACATCGCGGCTGGGCTCGACACTCCGCCGCGCGAGGTCGAACACGTTGCGAAAGCCCGCGATGCCGCTGTGCATGAAATCGAGCTGAGGATGCGCCCGGAACCAGTGGCGCACGAAGTGCGAGCCTGCCTTGGCATAGCCGATGTGAATGAGATGGCCGCTCACCCGGCTACGCCTGTCACGATCACTGTTCCCCCGTCCAGCGCTTCGACGCTTAAGCGAGGTCGGCCTCCGGCGCCAGTCCGTCCCGGAAGCGGGCGGCAAAAGCATCGAGCGCCTGGGGGTAGAGCTTGTGCTCCTCCTCCAGCACCCGCGCCGCCAAGGTCTCGGCGGTGTCACGCTCCCGGATCTTCACCTTGGCCTGGGCGAGCACGGGACCGTCGTCGAGCGCCTCCGTGACGATGTGGACGGAGCAACCCGCCCACTGATCTCCGGCGGCGAGCGCGCGGGCGTGGGTGTCGAGCCCCTTGTAGAGCGGCAGGAGCGAGGGATGGATGTTGACGATCCGGCCCTGCCAGCTGCGGATGAAGCCGGGCGAGAGCAGGCGCATGTAGCCGGCAAGCGCGATCAGCTCGACCCCATGCTTGCGGAGTTCGGCATCGAGCAGCGCGTCGAACTCCTCGCGCGCGATCCCCTTGTGGCTCTTCGCCCAGGTCTTGATCCCGAGCGTCCGTGCGACGACGAGCCCTCGCGCCTCCGGAACGTTCGAGGCGGCGAGCACGAGATCGTAGGATCGCTCCTGCCGCCGCCGATATTCGGAAAGCGCAGCCATGTTGGTGCCGCGGCCCGACAGCAGCACCCCGACCCTGACTCGACCCGCCTGCGCCGGCCCGTCCGGCTCAGCCATTGTGGGTCGCGGTCCAGTCCCCCCGGGCCGACCACGTTCCGCCGGAGCCGCGTACCGTGCAGCCCTTGGGACCGGTAGCGATCCGGCCGATGCGGAGCACGGTTTCGCCGGCCGCTTCCAACGCCTCGCTCACCGCCGCCGCTTCCTCCGCACGGACAATGACCGCCATGCCGATTCCGCAATTGAAGGTGCGCGCCATCTCCTCAGGCTCGATATTGCCCTGTGCCTGGAGGAAGGCCATCAGTCGGGGCTGCGGCCAGGCATCGGCATCGACGAAGGCGTGGAGATCGTCAGGCAGGACGCGCGGGATGTTCTCCAGCAGGCCGCCACCGGTGATGTGGGCCATCGCCGCGATTCGTCCGCCGCGGACCAGCGGCAGCAGAGATTTGACGTAGATCCGGGTCGGTGCGAGCAGCGCCTCGACCAGCAGCACGTCCTGATCGAACAAAGCGGGGCGATCGAGCTTCCAGCCCTTGTCCGTGGCGAGCCGGCGCACCAGCGAGAAGCCGTTGGAATGCACGCCGGACGAGGCGAGGCCGAGGATGACGTCGCCGTCCTGCACAGCATGGCCGGTCAGCGCCTCGTCGCGTTCGACGGCGCCGACGCAGAATCCGGCGAGATCGTAGTCGCCGGCGGCATACATGCCGGGCATTTCCGCGGTCTCGCCGCCGATCAGCGCGCAGCCGGCCTGACGGCATCCGTCGGCGATCGAGGCGACGACCTGCTCGGCAACGCCGCTCTCGAGCTTCCCGGTCGCGAAATAATCGAGGAAGAACAGCGGCTCGGCGCCCTGTACGATGAGATCGTTGACGCACATCGCCACCAGATCGATGCCGACGCCGTCGTGCCTGGTGAAATCGATGGCAAGCTTCAGCTTGGTGCCGACGCCGTCATTGGCCGCGACCAGCAAGGGATCGCGATAGCCTGCCGCCTTCAGATCGAAGAAGCCCCCGAAGCCGCCAAGCGAGGCATCGGCGCCCGGTCGCGCCGTGCTTTTCGCCAGCGGCGCGATCGCCTTCACCAAAGCGTTGCCCGCCGCGATCGAAACGCCAGCCTTGGCGTATGTATAGCTTTCACCCTCGCTCATGGGCGCCGCTTAGACTTTGATCGAGGGAAGGGGAAGGGGAGGCGGTTGGTCGAAACCGGCGACCTCGGCCACATCCCCCTTGGATTTCGCCGCCCGAGCGGCCAAAAGGCGGGCGTGAAGCGTCTTCCCCGTCTGCCCCTGATCCTTGGTCTCGTCGCGACTCTCCTCGCCGGCGGTGCCGTTTACGCCCAACTCGAAGGCGCCGACCGCGGCGTGCCGCCGATCGACAGCGCCTCCACGTTCGAAGTGACCGGTGTCGAGGTCGACGTCGCCGGCCCCACCGCGGAAAAGGCGCGGCAGGAGGGATGGCGGGAGGCGCAGGCCAAGGCGTGGCGAGCGCTCTGGGCGAAGACCAACGGTAGGCCGATTTCCGAAGCGCCCAATCTGCCCGATTCGACCCTGAACGGAATGGTCTCGGGCATCGTCGTCGAAAACGAGCAGATCGGCCCGAAGCGCTACATCGCGACCTTGGGCGTGCTGTTCGACCGCGCCCGAACCGGCCAGTTGCTTGGGGTCAGCGGTCCGGTGCAGCGCTCGGCGCCGATGCTGGTGATCCCGGTGATGCTGACCGGGTCCTCCTTCCAGAGCTTCGAATCGCGCACCGAATGGCAGAAGGCCTGGGCTCGCTTTCGCACCGTCAACAGCCCGGTCGACTATGTGCGCCCCACCGGCTCCGGGATCGATCCGCTGCTGCTCAACGTCTCGCAGACCCGCCGGCCAGGGCGCGGCTGGTGGCGGATGCTGCTCGATCAATATGGCGCGGCCGACGTGATCGTCCCGGAAGTCCATCTGCACCGCCTCTATCCGGGAGGACCGGCGACGGCGATGTTCGTGGCCCGCGCGGGGCCCGACAATCGGATCCTGGGACGTGTGCAGCTCAAGGCGGAAAACGGCGCGTCGATCGCGCGCCTGTTCGACGAGGGCGTCCGCCGGCTGGATCAGATCTACAGCCAGGCGCTCGCGGGCGGGCAGCTTGCCCCCGATCCTTCGCTGGTGGTGCCGGAGCCGCCGCCGATCGAGGAGTTCGAGCCGGAAGCGCCGGTCGCGACCACACAGCCGTCGCTGCCGCCGCCGACTGACACGCCGACGACCCCGACTGCGGTCGCCACCAGCTTCAGCCTGCAGGTCGACACGCCCAATGCCGCGGCGGTCAATCGTGCCGAGCTGTCGGTGAGCCGGATCGGCGGCGTCACTTCGGCGCTGACCACCAGTCTGGCGCTGGGCGGAACGTCGGTGATGCGGGTGACCTATATGGGCGACTCGGCCGCTTTCCAGCGGGCGCTGGAGGCGCAGGGCTGGCGCGTCTCAGGCTCGGGATCGAGCCTGCGCATCAGTCGCGGCGGGGGCGAGTGACGTGGCTCCGGCGGCTGGCCAGATCGCGCTTCCGCTCGATTGGCCGGTGGCGGATCGCGACGAGGATTTTCTCCTGTCTGATGCCAACCGGCCTGCCTTCGATCATCTGAAGCGCTGGACGCTGTGGCCGGTCATGGCCACCCTGTTGACCGGTCCGCGCAAATCGGGGCGGAGTCTGATCGGCCGCATCTTCGTGCGCAAGACGGGCGGCCGGCTGTTCGACAATGCCGAGCGGCACGAGGAGGAAGCGATCTTTCACGCCTGGAATCATGCGCAGGAGACGCGCCGACCGCTGCTCATCGTCGCCGACGCCCCGCCGCCCGCCTGGAGCGTCGCGCTCCCCGATCTGCGCTCCCGCCTTGCGGCGACCCCGCAGATCGAGATTGCGGCGCCCGACGATGGCCTGATCGCCGATCTGATCGTCAAACTGCTCGGCGACCGCGGCATCGCGGTGCCGCCCGACGTCGCCGAGTTCATCGTACCGAGGATCGAAAGGTCCTATGTCGCCGTTCAGCAGGTCGTGGATGCCCTCGATCGTGCCCTTCTCTCCCGCGGCGGCCGGATGACGGTGCCGACCGCGAAGCGTGCCCTTGGCGAAGCCGGTCTGATCCGGCGGGCGAAGGCGGCATGATCGACGGCCCTCTCTCCTCTGCCGAGTCGGTCGAACTTGACGAGCTGCCGCTCGGGCCCGAGCAGCCCTATTTCAATCGAGAGCTGAGCTGGCTCGCGTTCAATCGGCGGGTGCTCGACGAAGCCAGCAATCCCGCGCATCCGCTGCTGGAGCGGGTCCGCTTCCTGTCGATTTCGGGCAACAATCTCGACGAGTTCTTCATGGTCCGGGTTGCCGGCCTCAAGGGCCAGCAGATCCTGGGCGTCGAAGAGGCGTCGGCGGACGGCATGACTCCGTCGCAGCAGCTGATCGCGATCGCGGCCCATGCCGATCGTCTCACCCGTGCCCAGCAGCGTGTGTGGCACGATCTGCGCGACGAGCTCGCCAAGACCGGCATTCACGTGCTTGGCGGCGAGGACATTCCCGAGGAGGAGGGGGCCTGGATCGATCGTCACTTCCGGGAGCAGATCTTTCCCATCCTCACGCCCCAGGCGATCGACCCCGCCCATCCCTTTCCTTTCATTCCCAATGCCGGCTTCTCGCTGATCTTCGATCTGAAACGCCTCTCCGACGGTGAACCGATCCGCGAGCTGCTGATGGTGCCGTCGACGCTGCCGCGTTTCCTTCGGCTGCCTGGCAAGGCCGGGCATTACGTCTCGGTCGAGACGTTGATCCGGCGCCATATCGGCACGATCTTCCCTGGCTACGAACTGCTCGGCGGCGGCGCCTTCCGGATCATCCGCGACAGCGACATCGAGGTCGAGGAGGAAGCCGAGGATCTCGTCCGCTATTTCCGGAGCGCAATCAAGCGGCGCCGGCGCGGGCGCGTCATCCGCCTCGCCTTCGAGGCGGACATGCCGGACAATCTCAAGACGCTGGTCAGCGAGGGGCTGGACGCGAAATATGCGCTCGTCACCTCGTCCAGCGGCTTCCTCGGCATCGCCGACGTCCAGGCGCTCGTCGACGAGGATCGGCCGGATCTCAAATTCCCGCCCTTCGACCCGCGCTTTCCGGAGCGGATCCGGGAACATGGCGGCGATTGCTTCGCAGCCATCCGCGCCAAGGACATCGTCGTCCATCACCCCTATGAAACGTTCGAGGCGGTGGTCGAATTCCTGAAGCAGGCGGCGGCGGATCCGGACGTCGTCGCGATCAAGCAGACGCTCTACCGCGCCGGCAAGCAGTCGGCCGTGATCCGCGCGCTGATCGACGCCGCCGAGGCGGGCAAGTCGGTAACCGCGGTCGTCGAGCTCAAGGCCCGCTTCGACGAGGAGCAGAATCTGCTCTGGGCAACCGCGCTGGAGCGCGCGGGTGTCCAGGTCGTGTACGGTTTCATCGACTGGAAGACCCACGCCAAGGTGTCGATGGTCGTCCGCCGCGAGGAGAAGGGATACCGGACCTACTGCCATTTCGGCACCGGCAACTACCATCCGGTGACGGCGCGCGTGTATACCGATCTGAGCTTCTTCACCGCCGATCCGCGTGCGGGCCGCGATGTCGGCCAGTTGTTCAACTACATCACCGGCTATGTCGAGCCGCAGGGCCAGGAACTCATCACCATGTCGCCGCACGGTCTGCGCGACGAGCTGACCCGGCTGATCGAGGCCGAGATCGCCAATGTCCGCGCGGGGCGTCCGGGGATGATCTGGGCCAAGATGAACTCGCTCGTCGATCCGGCGATCATCGACAGCCTCTATGCGGCCAGCCAGGCGGGCGTCGCCGTGGAGTTGATCGTGCGCGGCATCTGCTGCCTGCGGCCGGGCGTGCCCGGGCTCTCCGACCACATTCGGGTGAAGTCGATCATCGGCCGCTTTCTCGAGCACAGCCGGATCTGGTGTTTCGGCAACGGCGACGACCTGCCCAATCGCAAGGCGCTGGTCTACATCAGCTCGGCAGACTGGATGCCGCGCAACTTCGATCGCCGCGTCGAATATATGCTCCGGATCGAGAACCCGACCGTGCACGCGCAGGTGCTCGATCAGGTGATGGTCGCCAATCTCATCGACAACGAGCAGAGCTGGCGGCTCAATCCGGACGGCACCTACGAGCGCCTTCATCCCGGCGCCGAGCCGCCGTTCAACCTGCACCGTTATTTCATGACCAACCCGTCTCTCTCCGGGCGCGGCGCCGCGTTGCGGAGTGGTGCTGTGCCGAAGCTGCGCATCCACCGCGGTCAATAAGGATCACCACGCCAGTGCCACAACGCGAGCCGATCGCGATCATCGACATCGGATCAAATTCGGTGCGCCTCGTCGTCTATGCGGGCGCACCGCGAACGCCCAACGTCATCTTCAACGAAAAGGTGCTCGCCGGGCTCGGCGCGAGCCTCGCGGAGACCGGCCGTCTCGCCGAGGATGCGCAGGAGCGTGCGCTGGCCGCCATGCGGCGCTTCAAGCTGCTGATCGAGCAGATGCGGGTGCGGCGAACCTGGGTGGTCGCCACCGCCGCTGCGCGCGATGCTGGCAATGGCGAGGCGTTTCTCGATAGGATCCGCGACCTCGGCTTCGAGCCCGAAGTGATCAGCGGCGAGATGGAGGGCGTTCTCGCTGCGGAGGGGGTGCTCTCCGGCATTCCGGCGGCGGAAGGGATGATCGGCGATCTCGGCGGCGGCAGCCTCGAGCTTGCCGAGGTCGGCCGCGGCAAGGTCGGCCGCAGCATCTCGCTGCCGCTGGGCGTGCTCCGGATCGGCGAGCCGGACAAGAAGGCCGAAGTCCGCGTCGCCGCAACCCTGCGCAAGGCGCTTGCCGACACCGGATTGGGCGCACGCGGCAGGGGGCGCCCCTTCTACATGGTCGGCGGCTCGTGGCGCGCGCTGGCCAGGCTCGATCTGATCGCCACCGGCTATCCGTTGCCGATCACCCACCAATATCCGATGCCGCCGTCGCGGCCTGAAGAGCTCCGCAAGATGATCCGGCTGCTCGACAAGGCCGACCCCAAGTCGATCCCGACGCTGACCGCCTCGCGAATCCCGACCCTGCCCGCGGCCAAGCTGGTTCTCTCCGCCGTTGCCGACGAATTGCAGCCGAGCGAGCTGATCGTGTCGAGCTTCGGCATTCGCGAGGGTCTGCTCTACCACCGGCTCTCCGACGAAGAGCGCCTGCTCGATCCTCTGCTCGAAGCCGCGCGCGAAGCGGGACGGGGGCTCAGCCGCTTCGGCGAGCATGGCGATCTGCTCGATGCCTGGATCGCGCCGATCTTCGATGATGCGCCCGATCACGCCCGGCTGCGCCTGGCCGCCTGTCTGCTCGCCGACGTCGCCTGGCAGGCCCATCCGGACTTCCGCGCCGAACGGGGCCTCGAAATGGCGCTGCACGGCAATTGGGTCGGCGTCGACGCGCCGGGGCGCGTGATGATCGCGCAGGCGCTCTGGGCGAATTTCGGCGGCGGCCGCAGCCTGCCGGACAAGAAGGTCGCAGCCTTGTGCAGCGAAGCCGATCTTGGCCGCGCGGCCTTGTGGGGGCTGGCGATGCGGCTCGGCCAGCGCCTCAGCGGCGGTCTCGCAGCGAGCCTCGCCCGCAGCAAACTCAGCTGCGGCAAGGGCATCCTGCGCCTCTGCCTGCCGCGCGGCGAGGAAGCGCTCTACGGCGAGACCGTCGACCGCCGCTTCCGACGTCTCGGTGCCGCGCTCGGCAGCAAGACCGAGGTGACCACCTTCTGAGCAGCCCGCACGCCGGCGGCTTCTAGAGTCCGTGACCTCCGATCGGGATCGTTTCCGCGATACCGGCCATGCTCGCGATCAGCGGCCGACCCTTGCCGATCGCCGCCCGCACGGACGGCAGCGACAAAGACGCCGCATGCGCGTCCTTGTCGGTCCAGGCTTCGGTGATCCACAGCGTGTCGGCATCGGCCGGGTCTTCGGCAACGATGTAGCTGAGACAGCCGGGCATTCCGGAGACGCCGTCGAGCAGGATCCGTGCGAGTTCCGCGCGCTTGCCCGGCTTCGCGGTCACCTTGCCGATCAGCCCGTAGCGTGACGATGCGGTCGCGCTCGCGTCGGCCGGGGCCAGCACCGCTGTCGCAGTGGAAGCGGCGATGAAGGTTCTTCGATCGATGCCCATGCGCCGGTTGTAGGCACCCGCCCGGCGGATGCAATCGCCGCGACTCAGCCGCAGCGTATGCGGGTCACCATGTTGGTCTGGTCGAGTTCGATGTTCAGGCGGTCTTCGCGGAAGTCCATCGTCACGATGCCGTCATGCGGGATCCAGCGGAGCGTGCCCGCCCCGGAGAGACGCATCGCTTCCGCCGCAAGGGACTCGCTCGCAGCTTTGCCGACCAGCTTCTGGGCGGCCTCGGCCTTGCAGGTGCGGCCACTCTCGCCATGCGCCGCAGCGTCTTCGCCCGAAGCGGCCGAGAGGCTCGCGCAGCCGTTCGCCATCATCAGCAGCATCGCCGCTGCCGCCATCTTCCGCATTGTCACTGTCCCTGTTCCGTGCGGGTCATCATCAGCTTGCCGCCGCGCACCGCGAAAGCGAGCCGGCCCTCGACGAGATCGAGCGCGTCGCGTCCGAATTCTTCGAACCGCCAGCCGGTCAGGATAGACAGCCCGTCGCGCCGGCCGGACGCGAGCATTTCCAATTCTTCCGACTTGGCGATCAGGCGGGCCGCGACATTGCCCTCGCGCGCCCGGATCTTGAGCAGCAGCTTCAGCAGGTCCGCCACCAGCGCACCTTCCTTGCCGAGGCCGGGGCCGCGCTCCTCGCGTCCCGGCATCTCGTCCGCCGGCAGCGGTTTCGCGGCGGCGAGGGCCGCCATCAACCGGCCGCCGATGTCGTTGCCGCCCCACGCAGGAGACAGGCCGCGCACCCGGGCAAGGCCCTCCTGGCCCGACGGCGGGTGGGAGGCGACGTCGGCGAGCGTCTCGTCCTTCATAATCCGGCCGCGCGGCAGGTTTTTCGACTTGGCCTCGTTCTCACGCCAGGCGGCAAGCGCCTTCAGTCGCCCGAGCACGTCGGCCTTGCGGCTCGAGATCCGCACCCGCTTCCAGGCAAGATCGGCCTCGTTCTCGTAATTGGACGGGTCGGCGAGCCGCTCCATTTCCTCGTCCAGCCAGTCGCCGCGCCCCGTGCGGCGAAGCCGCTCGAGCATCTTCGGAAACAGGGTGGCAAGATGGGTGACGTCTCCGATCGCATAGTCGATCTGGCGCTTGTCGAGCGGCCGGCGGGCCCAGTCGGTGAATCGCGCACCCTTGTCGAGCGTCTTGCCGACCAGGCTTTCGACGAGGTTCGAATAGCCGACCTGTTCGCCGAGGCCGAGGGCCATCGCCGCAATCTGCGTATCGAACAGAGGGTGGGGAGTCTTGCCGGTAAGATTGTAGACGATTTCGATGTCCTGGCCGCCGGCGTGGAAGACCTTGAGCACGTCTTCATTGTCGACCATCAGATCGAGCAACGGGGTCAGATCGAGCCCTTCCGCCTTAGGATCGACGGCCGCCGCTTCCTCGGTATTGCCGATCTGGATCAGGCAGAGATCGGGCCAATAGGAGTTTTCGCGCATGAACTCTGTGTCCACGGCCACGAAATCGGACCTGGCAAGACGTTCGCAGAGGGTCTTCAGCGACTCACTGTCGGTAATCAACGGATGAATATGCATCGCGCGCCTCATAGCGGGCAGCATTGCCGATGACAAAGCCAGCGTGCGTGCGACCTGCCCGGGGGCGACGACAAACGCCTCCGGCTTGACAAAACCGGCCTTGGCCGCGAACGCCGCAGCCGAAACCACCACTCAGTCTACGCATAAGAAAGCGGCCAGCATGCACGCCTATCGCACCCACACTTGCGGCGAACTTCGCGCTTCCCACGTCGGGGAGACGGTCAAGCTCTCGGGCTGGATTCATCGCAAGCGCGATCACGGCGGCGTGCTCTTCGTCGACCTTCGCGACCATTATGGCATCACCCAGATCGTCGCCAAAGCAAACAGCGAGCCGCTTAAGATACTCGACGGCCTCCGCGTGGAATCGGTGGTGACGATCACCGGGATCGTCGTCGCGCGCGGGCCGGAGGCGTCCAACCCGAACCTTGCCACCGGTGAGGTCGAGCTCTCCGCCGATGATGTCGTGGTCCAGTCCGCCGCCGAGGAACTGCCGCTGCCGGTCGCCGGCGAGGCCGAATATCCGGAAGACACGCGGCTTCGTTACCGCTTCATCGATCTTCGCCGCGAGCGCATCCACGCCAACATCGTGCTTCGCTCCCAGGTGATCAGCTCGATCCGCAGGCGGATGACCGATCAGGGCTTCACCGAATTCCAGACTCCGATCCTGACCGCATCGAGCCCGGAAGGCGCTCGCGATTATCTTGTCCCGAGCCGGGTTCACCCGGGTAAATTCTACGCGCTCCCGCAGGCGCCGCAGATGTTCAAGCAGCTGCTCATGGTCGCCGGCTTCGACCGCTATTTCCAGATCGCGCCCTGCTTCCGCGACGAGGATGCACGCGCCGATCGCTCGCCGGGCGAATTCTACCAGCTCGATTTCGAGATGAGCTACGTCACCCAGGAAGACGTCTTCCAAGCGATCGAGCCGGTGCTCGCCGGCGTGTTCGAAGAGTTCGCGGCCGGCCGATCGGTGACTCCGGCCGGAAGCTTCCCGCGCATTCCGTACAAGGAGTCGATGCTCAAATACGGCAACGACAAGCCCGATCTGCGCAACCCGATCGTGATCACCGACGTCTCCCGCCATTTCGAGGGTTCGGGCTTCGGCCTGTTCGCTAACATCGTTGCCGGTGGCGGCGTGGTTCGCGCGATCCCGGCCCCCAACACCGCCGACAAGAGCCGCCGCTTCTTCGACGAGATGAACGAGTGGGCACGCTCGGAAGGCCATGCGGGCCTCGGCTACATCACTCAGAAGGGCGGCGAGCTCGGCGGCCCGATCGCCAAGAATCATGGCGAGGAGGCGACTCGCAAGCTGATCGCGGAGCTCGGCCTCGGGCCCGACGACGGCATCTTCTTCGCCGCCGGCAAGGAATTGCAGGCGGCAAAGCTCGCCGGCTTCGCGCGTACGCGCACTGCCGAATTGCTCGATCTGATCGACAAGAACCGGTTCGAATTCTGCTGGATCGTCGACTTCCCGATGTTCGAATATGACGAGGAAGCGAAGAAGGTCGATTTCTCGCACAATCCCTTCTCGATGCCCCAAGGCGAGCTCGAGGCGCTGGAGAGCAAGGATCCTCTCGACATCCTCGCCTATCAATATGACATCGTCTGCAACGGCGTGGAACTGTCGTCGGGCGCGATCCGAAACCATCGCCCCGACATCATGTACAAGGCGTTCGAGATTGCCGGCTATTCCAGGGAAGATGTCGACACCAACTTCTCCGGCATGATCAACGCGTTCAAGTTCGGGGCGCCGCCGCATGGCGGTTCCGCACCCGGCATCGACCGCATCGTCATGCTGCTGGCGGGCGAACCCAATATCCGCGAGGTCGTGCTGTTCCCGATGAACCAGCGCGCCGAGGATCTGATGATGGGCGCCCCGTCGGAAGTGACGGCCAAGCAGCTGCGCGAGCTTCACATCCGGATCGTCGAGCCGGCCGGCGCGGCCAAGAAGGATCCGACCAAGGTCGTCGCTCCGGAATAAGGAACGGCCGGGCGGCCATGGCCGTTCGGCTGATCCCCGGGGAAGCCGCGGGCGAGGCAAAGGAGCATCACTGCGTGGCGATCGATCTGTCGAATTTCGAGCAGGGCACGAAATACGAAGGGGACTATGACCAGGATCTGGAGGTGCTGCAGGAGCGCCTCTCCCGGGTTCTGGTCAGCCACATCGTCTACAAGAAGAGCAGCGTGATCGTCTGCGAAGGCTGGGACGCCGCCGGCAAGGGCGGGGCGATCCAGCGGATCACCACCGGCTGGGATCCCCGCGCCTTCAGCGTCTGGCCGATCTCCGCGCCGAGCGCGGAGGAGCAGGCTCGGCATTTCCTGTGGCGCTTCTGGAACAAGCTCCCGGGCAAGGGCGAGATCGGGATCTTCGATCGCAGCTGGTATGGCCGGGTGCTCGTTGAGCGGGTCGAGGAGCTCACGCCCGGTCCTGAATGGCGGCGCGGCTACGATGAGATCAACGAGTTCGAAGCGCAGCAGCATTTCAGCGGCACCGCGATCGTCAAACTCTTCTTTCACGTCACCCAGGAGACTCAGGACAAGCGGCTGAAGGCGCGGCTCGACCATCCGTGGAAACGCTGGAAGGTGACGGCGGACGACTTCCGCAATCGCAGCCGGCGCAAGGCGTATCTCGATGCCTATGCCGACATGTTCGAGCGCACCGACACGCGCTGGGCGCCCTGGACGGTGATCGACGGCAACAACAAGAAGGCAGCCCGAATCGCGGCCCTGACCGCGGTCGCCGATGCGCTGGAGGCCGCGGTGCCGCTGAAGGCCCCGAGGGCGGATCCCGAAGTGGAGCGGATCGCCGCCGAAGTCTTCGGGAAAGATGGTTAACGAAGCGAAACGATGAACCTTTCCGCAGGCTTCATGTTAAGCTTGGCGGAGCCAAGGCCTGAAAATGCGTTCCGGTTTCAGCGTCGACGAGGCAAGCACAGCGCACCGGAGCGCGCTTTCGGCGCGCCGGTGCAAAGGCCGGAGACCGAAGATGCGCACCTTCGCGATGATGTTCCTGTTGGCAGCCGCGGCCGGATCCGCCGCCTGTACGACCTATGACACTTATGGCGGCTATTCCCGTGCCTACGGCGATTACGCCTATGTCGGCCGCGACTATCAGCGGCTCGGCAACGATTGCGGTTTCTTCGAAGGCGAGGGCGGCGACGCGCTCGATCCGTGGCTGGCCTGCACCGACGAGGGCCGCGAGCTGGTGCGCGACCGCTACGACGACGATCAGGACCGACGAGTCACGCTCGCCACCGCCGACGAAGCCAATATCTGGTTCCGCCGCCACGCCGACACCGACGGCGACATGCGTCTCACCGACGGCGAGGTGAAGGCGGCCTTGGTCAACCACGTCCGCTTCATGGACGGCGGAGGGAGCTGAGGCCTGACCGCCTTGATCACCCGTCTCCCGTCCGGGTCAGGACTGGGCGACCGTACGAGGCGGATATCTGATCTCCACCACCTCGAGTTCGCGCTCTCCCGCCGGAAGGGTCACGCGGCGCACGTCGCCGACGGCCGCGCCGCGGATCGCGCGTGCGATCGGGGATGTCCAGGCGATCCGGCCCGCAGAGGGATCGGTCTCGTCCTCGCCCACCAGGGTGACGGTGCGGTGCTTGTCGTCCTCGTCGACCAGGATGACCGTGGCGCCGAAGAAGACCTTGTCGCGCGTCGGCTGCTGTGACGGATCGACGACCGTCGCATTCTTCATGCGCTTGGACAGCCAGCCGATGCGACGATCGATTTCGCGCAGCTTCTTGCGGCCGTAGATGTAGTCGCCGTTTTCGGAGCGGTCGCCATTGCCGGCCGCCCAGCTGATCGTCTCGACGAGCTGCGGCCGCTCGGTACCGAACAGCGCTTCATATTCCTCGCGCAGGCGCCGGTATCCGTCCGGGGTGATGTAATTGGGTTTGTCAGCCATGTGCCTTCCGTCTTCCGCTTCGCCGCGGAAGTCCAGCACGGAGCAGGAAGGATCAGAGCGGGCGGCTCATGTCCGCTGCGATCGCGGCGAGCGCGAAACCGACCGACTGCTCGCTGCAGATGAAATCCAGGCGAACGCCGTCATGGGCGAACGCCTGAACGACACCCCGGATCGTCCCCGCTTCGGGATGACGCAGTTCCACAGCGCTGCCGAGCGGCGGCCGGGCGTTGGTCTCGAGGAAGGCGCCTCGCGCACTCACTTCGCGAAGGGCTGCGGGCGACGGCGATTCGGCCACGAGAATGCACATCCGCCGGCGCCGCCAGCGCGATGCCATCCTCTCGTCCAGACCGATTCGCGCTCTCGCACCCATATGTAATCCCCGGCTGCCCACGGTCTCCTACGATAGATGGGCGCGGCGAAAAAAGGGTTAATAGCGGCCCTTTGGTCCGGATCGGACGGACCGAAGCGGCTCGGTCAGGGCGCAACCGGAAAGCAGGCGGAACCAGCGCTTTTCGCGGCGGAACAGACCTTGTCCGCGGCAGCGCGGCTGGGCAGCGCGCCGGCCTGAAGCCGCGTCACCGCGCCCGCGGGCACGTAGAAAGGCTGGAGGCTCGCCAAAGCACCGACCTTGCCGCGCAGACCTGCCCATTGCCGTTGCGCATTGGCCGAGGTGCTGAACGCGCCGAGCTGCACCCGCCAGCCGGCGCCGCGCACCGCCGGCGCTGCGGCCGTACGCACCGGCGCGCGGGGCGCAGGCGCAGCCTGCGCCGCACGGCTCGGCGCCGGAGTGGCACGCGCCGGCACCGAATTGGCGGGGGCGGGCGCGGCGAGCGTGGACTGGATCGCCGAATTGGCGGGCGGGAGGTTGGCCTTGCCGATCGATCCCGGAACCGGTGCCGGCTTGGCGGGACTCTTCTCCTCCATCTGCCGGGCGAGGGCAAGGCCCTGCTGGCGCTGGGCCAGTGGAATGATCTTGTCCATCTGCTCCAGGTTGGTGGCGGCGTTCGGCATGCCCTGGCCGGCTGCGCGCTGCATCAGGGCGTAGGCGCGCGGCCAATCCTGGGGCACCAGGTCGCCGTTGAACATCGCGGTGCCGAGCACGTATTGCGCGCGCGGGTCACCGCTCTCGGCCGCCTTGCGGATCCACGGCAGCGCGCGCTCGCGTTCGCCGTTTTGGAAGAGGGCGAGGCCGAGATTCGCCTGCGCCTGCTCGTGCCCCTGTTGCGCGGCTTTCTCGAACCAGCTTTGGGCGGTGCGCAGATCGGTCGGGACGCCTCGGCCGAGGCGATAGGCCTGACCGAGATTGAATTGCGCGTCGGCATTGCCCGCGTCGGCGATCGGGCGCCAGGTCCGCACGGCGCCGCCGTAATCGCCCTTCTGCCAGGCATCGATGCCCTGCTTCACCTGCGTCTTCGCGCCGTCGCCATAAGCCTCGCCCCCGGGGGCGAGCGCCAGGGTCGTGCCGGCGCCAAGAAGAAGGGCTGCCGTCACCGTTGCGGCGAGAAGCTTGCGGCCCGTGATCTGCATCGCTGAACTCCGTCGTATCTGCCGGGGTCGCTACCCCAAGATTGTTAATTCGCTCTTAGCATTACGCGGGAACAGGGCGGCTCGATGACGTCATCAAGTCGGCGAATCAGACGCATTGTGACGCCAAGTCGTTGGCGCGTTAACCGAAATTTAGCCGAGCCTGGTGCAAGAGGCGGCCTACGAACCTGCGAGGTGAGGGGAAAGCATGCGCGTACTGGCATTGTCGTCGCAAAAAGGTGGCTCGGGTAAGACGACCCTGTCGGGCCATCTTGCCGTGCAGGCGGAACGCGCCGGGGCAGGCCCCGTCGTTCTGATCGACATCGATCCCCAGGGCTCGCTCGCCGACTGGTGGAACGAGCGCGAGGCCGAGATGCCGGCGTTTGCGCAGACCACGGTGGCGCGCCTCGCCGCCGACCTCGAAATGCTGCGCAGCCAGGGCTTCAAGCTCGCCGTGATCGATACGCCTCCCGCCATCACCATGGCGATCCAGAGCGTGATCCAAGTTGCCGAGCTCATCGTCATTCCGACCCGCCCGTCGCCGCACGATCTGCGTGCCGTCGGCGCCACCGTCGACTTGTGCGAACGCGCGGGCAAGCCGCTCATCTTCGTCGTCAACGCCGCCACGCCCAAGGCGCGAATCACCTACGAAGCGGCGGTTGCGCTCTCGCAGCACGGTACCGTCGCTCCCGTGACCCTTCACCACCGCACCGATTTCGCTGCATCGATGATCGACGGCCGCACCGTCATGGAGGTCGATCCCAAGAGCAAGTCCGCCCGCGAGGTGGAGGAGCTTTGGGATTATATCTGCGACCGGCTCGAGAAGAATTTCCGCCGCACCGTCTTCACCGCGCCGGGCAGCTTCGTTCCCGGGGCGTCGCATGCGACTGCCGCGCGTCCCGCTGCCGGCTTCGGTCGCCGCGTGGTCGGCCAGTGACCGGGGACCGGACGATGCGCGACACCAAGTCCTTCGCTTCCCTCTCTTCCGGGCTGCTTGCCCGCAAGGGCACGGCCAAGCCGGCAATGCGTCCGCAGGGCTTCGGCAGCTTCGGCGGCAGCCTCGAGGATCTGGGTTGGAACGACATGGGCCAGCAGGCCCATGCGGCCGCGCAGCCCGAGATCGCCCCGCTTGCCGGCGCGGCAGGGCTGACGCCTTCGCCGGTGCGCAGCGCCCCCGAAGCGGCTCCCGAGCCGGCGGTGGTCGCCCATCGCCGCGCGCTCGAGCAGAGCTTCGCGCCGGCCGAGCCTGTCGAGGAGGCGGCGCCCGCACCCGTCTCGGCGCCCGCGGAAGTGGTGAGCCTGCCGCAGCGCCCGCGGCGCGCGCAGAGCAAGCGGCAGCCGCAAACCGCCGCTATACCTGCCAAGTCCAAGGCAGCTTTCACGCTCCGGCTCGATCCGGACCGCCACCTGCGCCTCCGCCTGGCCTGTGCGATCTCGAATCGTTCGGCTCAGCAACTGGTCACCGGCGCCCTCGATGAATTTCTGAAATCTCTTCCCGAAGTCGATGCGCTGGCCGAGCGGCTGCCGATCGAAGCCTCGGGCCGCTGAGCGGAGTGAAGTGATGAACAGCAGCAAGGTCCTCAAATTCGGCTTCGCCGGCCTCGCTTTGGCGGGAACCATGGTCGCCTGCAATCCGGGCACCAAGGCCTTCCGCCCGAACAGCGTCTCGGCCCAGCAGTCGAAGAGCGAACAGGAGGCTCTGGCCGCTTACGCCAAGGCGAATGCGGCAAGCCAGCAGTCGGACTTCGCCGGTGCCCTCGTTCACGCCGAACGTGCGGTCGAGCTGTCGCCCCAGGATGTCGGCTTCCGCATGCTGCTCGGCGATCTGTACATCAAGAACGGTCGATTCCACTCTGCCGAGACCACGTTTCAGGACGTGCTGACGCTCGATCCTTCCAACGTACGTGCCGGTCTCTGGATCGCCTTGACGCGGATCGCCGTCGGCGAGCGTGCCGCTGCGATCGCGCAGCTCGAGGACATGCCGCAGGCACCGGCGGCCGATCTCGGTCTCGCTTATGCGCTCGCCGGCGAAACCGTGAAGGCCGTGTCGCTGCTCGAGCCGGCCGCCCGTGAAGCCGGCGCCGCCGCCCGCGTTCGCCAGAATCTGGCGCTGGCTTATGCGCTTTCGGGCGATTGGGAAAAGGCCCGCACCACCGCCGCCCAGGACATCGCACCGGATCAATTGAGCGGCCGTCTCCAGCAATGGGCCGCACTCGCCAAGCCGAACCAGCCGGCTGCCCAGGTCGCCGCCTTCGTCGGCGTGACTCCGGCGGCCGACGATGCCGGCCAGCCCGCACGCCTTGCCCTGGCGCCCACGGCGGACACGGGGACGGCGCTCGCGTCTGCCGAGCAGGCCGAGGCCGCGCCGGTCGCGGCCGTCTACGCGCAGGAAGCCGCACCGGCTGCGGTCGAGGCGCCGGTGCAAACCGCCGACATGTCGGATTGGGTCTCCGCCCGCGATACCCAGGAAGCAACCCAGCCGGTTTATGCCTCGGCCGTGGACACTCTGGTGGGGTCGCAGCCGGAAGCAATCCGCGCGGTCGCTCCCGCCAAGCAGGCCGCGCGCAGCTTCCGCGCTTCGCCGGCGGTTCTGTCGCGTGGCGGCAGCGCACGCGGTGCGGGCGGCTTCGCGGTCCAGCTCGGCGCGTTCAGCAGCCCCGCGGCCGTCGAGCGCGCCTGGGCTTCCGCCTACAAGCGCTACGGC
This sequence comes from Sphingosinicella sp. BN140058, assembly GCF_004135585.1. Lineage (NCBI taxonomy): Bacteria > Pseudomonadati > Pseudomonadota > Alphaproteobacteria > Sphingomonadales > Sphingosinicellaceae > Sphingosinicella > Sphingosinicella sp. BN140058. The sequence continues at coordinate 5,269,424 of NZ_CP035501.1, forward strand.
TTCTCCAGCCAGACTCCGCTGTCGACCACGGTCAAGCTTCCCCATGGCGTGTTCCACCGGCTGTCGGTGGCCGGGTTCGACAGTCGCGGCGAGGCCGCGCAGGTCTGCGCGTCGGTCAAGGCGAAGGGCGGCGTCTGCTTCGTTCGTGCGGTCGCCGGCGATGCGCCGGTCCAGTGGGCAAGCCGATATACCAACATCCGCCGCGGCTGAGCCGACGACGAACGCCGGGGGGAGGGGCTTCAGCCTCTCCGTTCGCGCGTCAGCACGTCGAGCACGGCCATGCGCATCGCGACCCCCATCTCGACCTGCTCGAGAATGGCCGATCGGTTTGGATCGTCGGCAACGTCGCTTGCGATCTCGACGCCGCGATTCATCGGCCCTGGATGCATCACCACCGCATCCGGGGCGGCACGCTTCAGCCGCTCGCGGGTGAGGCCATACTGGGCGTGAAAATCGTCGAGCGAGCCCGATACGCTCGCTTCCATGCGCTCGCGCTGGATGCGCAGCATCATCACGATGTCTGCGCCCTCAATGCCCTCGTCGAGGCTGGTGAAGGCCGGGATGCCGCGCGTGTCGTCCGGCAGCAGGGCTGCGGGACCGACGACCCGCACCTCCGCACCGAGCCTGGGCAAGAGCCGCATGTTGGAGCCGGCCACCCGGCTGTGCCGGATGTCGCCGCAGATCGCGACTTTCAGACCTTCGATTCGGCCCTTGCGGCGGCGCATGGTCAACGCGTCGAGCAAGGCCTGCGTCGGGTGCTCGCCAGTGCCGTCACCCGCGTTGATCACCGCGCAATTGACGACATCGGCGACATCCGCCGGCGCACCCGTCGCCGAATGACGGATCACCATCACGTCGGGCTGCATCGCATCGAGGGTCAATGCGGTGTCGATCAGGCTCTCGCCCTTCTGGACCGACGATCCGATTGCATGGAAGTTCGCGACAACTGCGCCGAGCCGTTTGCCCGCGACTTCGAACGAGAACAGCGTGCGCGTCGAGTTCTCGAAGAAGACGTTGAACTGGGTGAGGCCGGCGAGGCGATCGTCCTGCTTGCGCTTCTGCCTGTTGAACCTGGCCCAATGTTCGGCCTCGTCGAGAAGGAAGCGGATGTCGTCGGCGGAGAGCTGCTCGATACCGAGCAGGTGGCGGTGCGCGAAGCTGGACATGAGCGCACCCGATAGGACCGTGAGGGTAAGGGAGCAAGCGCCGGGCGCTCAGCCCATCATCAACCCGTCGATCGCTCCCTGCAGAATGTACGCCGCCGCCATTTTGTCGACCAGTTCGGCGCGGCGCGCGCGGCTCGCGTCGGCGTCGATCAGCGCCCGGGTCACCGCCTGGGTCGACCAGCGCTCGTCCCACAGCAGGATGGGCAGGCCAAGCGGCTGGGCGTTGCGGGCGAACGCGCGGGTCGATTGCGTGCGCGGGCTGTCGGTGCCGTCGAGATTGAGCGGCAGCCCGATGACGATCCCGCGGACGCCTTGTGCCGAGGCGAATATCCGGAGGCGCTCGAGATCGGCCTGAAACTTGGTGCGGCGAATCAGCTCCGCGGCGGACGCGATCGACCAGCCGGCGTCGCAGAGCGCGACTCCGATCGTCTTGGTGCCGACATCCAGGCCCATCAGCCGGCCGCCCTCGGGCAGCAGGTCGCGAAACTCGGCGATCCGGGTCGTGATCATCGGCGCCGGAACGCCGCCAGCCGGGCGGCGGCATCGGCACGGATATTGGCCCAGAACAGGGCGTAATCGTAGACGTGGTAGTTGTTGCCCGGCAGCACGTACGGGCCGAGATCCGGTCCGTTTTCGCCGATCAGAAGGAAGCCGCGCACGTCGCAGCGCGCCGGCACCGCCGGCGTGGTAAGCTTGCCTTCGGTGAGTTCCTTGTTCGGCACGAGCATGCCGAGATTGGCCTCTGCCGCCGCTTCGCCGCTGCGGATGCCGGTGATCGGATTGACGCACAGCATCGGCGATCCGGCACGCGGAATGCCGGTCGGACCGGACGAAGCATCGTAGACGTCGGTGACCAGCTTCGGATCGGCGGGTTCGGCGAAGCTTTGCCAACTGAGTATGCAGCGCGCCTGATCGCGCGTTTCGCAGGCGGGCAGGCCGAGCGCGGGAAGGTCGGCAGTGATCGATATCGGCCAGCCGGCCACGTAGGCGGCGACGATGCGCTTGGCCAGCGGCGTGCCGGCAACCCGCTCGCGCAGCAGGCGGGTGAGTTGGAGGCTTCCCTGGCTGTGGCCGGCCAGGATGATCGGGCGGTCCTTGGGCGCCTCCGCGAGGAAGGTGTCGAATGCGGCGAGGACGTCGCGATAGGCAAAGTCGAGCGCCTTCTGCGCCTCCGCCTTCGTGGTCAGGAACGCGCCGAACGTCGCCTGACGATATTTGGGTGCCCAGATGTCGGCGATGTCGTTGAACGCGCTCGCCTGGCTGCGCACGAACAAGCGGGCCCGCCACTGCGAATCCTGATGGTCGAGCGGCGCATTCCAGGCCGATTTCTCAAGATAGGATGTCGGGTGTATGAAGAAGACCAGCGCGTCGGTCTTGCCGCTGCGCACCACGCCCGGCGGGGTCCACAGCGACGGATTTTGCTTCACATCCGGCCGCGCGAGCCACATGTCGGCCTTGTCGTAGACCCGCGTTGCCGGCGGCGGCCCGCCTTCGAAGGCGGCGCTCGGGACGAGGGTCATCCGCAGGAATTCGTTACCGTAGAGCCGGAACGCGATCAGGCCGATCAGAACCAGCACGACAAGCCCCGCAATCACCCACAGGAAACGCCGCGCCAGCATCAATTCCTCCGAAACTGCATCAGGGCTGCACAAGCGGATGGCAGGGATGGATGCAAGGAATAAGACAGGCCGGCAGGGAAGGCCGCCACCGGGGTGGGCCCGGCGGTGGGCCGCAACCGGGGAGAGTGGAGTGGGCGAGGAAGCCGGCATCGATCACGGACCATGGCCGGCGCGCGCAGCATTGCTGGCAGTGCTCGGAGCGGCGACGGGAATACTCATCCACCAGCTTACCGATGGCGGCGCGTTCGAGAGGGAAGGCCGGTTGGATGTGTCGGTCGCCGCGTTTCTCGGCGTGTCCGGCATCCTGTTGTCGCTCGGCCTCGAGCGCCTTCGCTGGCGATGGACGGCGATGTTCGCGATCGGCGGAGGCCTCGCCGCCGGCTTCGTGGTCTGCGCGAACGGCGCGCCGGGCGAATGGGGCGCGGGCGAGGGCTGGCGCTTTGTTTCGTCGATCGTCGCGGTCATCTTGGCCTTGCCGCAGTTCCAGGCTGCCCGCGATCGTGCGCGGCTCGATCTCTCCCCGTCCGGAATTCTCGCCCATATCTGGACCGATCTGATCCTCGGGCTGGCCGCTTGCGCGTTCGTGCTGGTCGCAATCCTGCTGACGGTCTTGCTCGCCGCCTTGTTTGCGTTGATTGGGCTCGATGCCTTGCAGACGCTGATCGAGAAAGGTTGGCTCCTCGCCGCGATCGCCTGTGCTGCCTTCGGGGGAGCGATCGGCCTGCTCCGCGATCGGGAGGGCGTTGTCGAGACGCTGCAGCGTGTAATCCGGGCAATCCTCTCGGTGCTCGCGCCGGTTCTTGCGGTCGGACTCGTCCTCTTCGTGTTGTCCCTGCCGTTCACCGGCCTCGAACCACTTTGGGAGAGTACCAAGGCGACGACACCGATCCTGCTCGTCTCGGTCCTCGGCGCGATCGTCCTGGTCAACGCGGTGGTGGGAAACGATGAAGAGGAAGAGTCGCACCAGCGTGCCCTTCGCGCTTCGGCGATCGCACTTGCACTTGTCGGGCTGCCTCTCGGCGGCGTTGCCGCAGTGTCGACGGCCAGGCGAATCAGCCAATATGGGCTTACGCCGGATCGCCTTTGGGCGGCCGTCTTCGTCGGTGCCGTGCTTGCATTCGCAATCGGCTACCTGGTCGCGATCGCGTGGGGACGACGATCCTGGGCAGAGGCGCTACGGCGAACCAACGTCCTGCTCGCTGCGGGTCTGTCGGGCACCACGCTCTTCCTCGCGCTGCCGATCGTGAGCTTCGGCGCCATCTCCGCCCGCGATCAGGTGGCGCGGCTGGAACAGGGCCGCATCGCCCATGATAAGTTTGACTGGGCAGCCTTGCGGTTCGACTTCGGCCCTGCCGGGCGGCGAGCGCTGGAGACCCTCTCCCGAAGCCCTTCGGCCATCATCCGCAGGCGCGCCGCCGAGGCGCTTGCCGCCCGAACCCGATGGGAATTGCTGTCCAACGCCGCCGAGCCGTCCATACCCGCACCGCGCCCGATGGCGGTGACGCCTGAGGGCACGAGCGTGCCGCCCGCGCTTTCGGACGCGATCAACAAGGAGGGGCTGTGCGGCGTCCGCTCGTGCCGGCTTGTCATCGACTCGCCCTCACGTGCGGTGCTCCTCAGCGTGTCATGCGAGGAATGCCCGCCCGATGCCGCCCTGTTCGATCGCAGATCCGACGGTTCGTGGCGGCCCGACGCAGTTGGCGCAGCCCCGGCGCAGCCGCCGGTGATCGGTTTGCCGGCGGGCAAGATCGAGGTGCGGACCGTCACTGCCCGCAAGATCTATGTCGATGGGAAGCCGATCGGACACGCGATCGAGTGAGTGGCGGCCTGGCCGGGTGCGCGCCGTCCTTGATGCACCGCAACGTGGATGCTAGCGCGCCTTCATGTCCGTCGATACCGCAACCGTCCGCCATATCGCGCGCCTGGCCCGCATTGCTGTCAGCGATGCCGAGGTCGAGGCGCTCGCGCCCGAACTGAACAACATCCTCGGCTGGGTCGAGCAATTGCAGGAGGTTGACGTCTCCGGCGTCGAGCCGATGACGGCGGTCATCCCCAATCATCTGCGCCTGCGCGAAGATCAGGTGACCGATGGCGGCATTCGCGAGGCCGTTCTCGCCAATGCGCCGGTGGCCGAACACGGCTTTTTCGCCGTTCCCAAGGTGATCGAATAATGACCGATTTGACCCAGCTCGGCGTCGCCCAGATTCGCGACGGCGTCCGCGACGGCAATTTCAAGGCGCGCGAGGTGGCCGAAGCCTTCATCGCGCAGGTCGAGGCAGGGCGGGCGCTCAACGCTTTCGTCATCGAGACTCCGGAGCATGCATTGGCCGCCGCCGATGCCGCCGACGCGGCCCGCGCTTCCGGCGACCTCAAGCCGCTGTCGGGCGTCCCGCTCGGCATCAAGGACCTGTTCGCCACCAAGGGCTATCAGACCACCGCCGGCAGCAACATGCTGAAGGGGTTCGAGCCGGTCTACGAATCGACGGTGAGCGGCAATCTGTTCGCCGCCGGCGCCGGTATGCTCGGCAAGCTCAACATGGACGAATTCGCGATGGGCTCGTCGAACGAGACCAGCGCCTTCGGCAACGTGCTGTCGCCCTGGCGCCGGAACGACGGCGGAAATGCGGGGATCACCCCGGGCGGGTCCTCGGGCGGCTCGGCCTCGGCGGTTGCGGCGCGGCTCGCGCCCGGCGTGACCGGCACGGATACCGGCGGCTCAATCCGTCAGCCCGCCGCCTTCACCGGCATTTCGGGCATCAAGCCGACCTACGGTCGCTGCTCGCGCTTCGGCATGGTCGCATTCGCCTCGAGCCTCGATCAGGCCGGCCCGATGGCGCATGACGTCCGCGACTGCGCGATCATGCTTGAGGCGATGGCAGGCTTCGACCGCAAGGATTCCACCTCGCTCGATCTGCCGGTGCCGAAGTGGGAGGCCAGTCTTTCCAGCGATATTCGCGGTAAGCGGATCGGCATCCCCAGGGAATATCGGATCGACGGCGTGCCCGAGGAAATCGACGCCGTTTGGGAACAGGGCATCGCCTGGATGCGCGACGCGGGCGCCGAGATCGTCGAAGTCTCGCTGCCGCACACCAAATATGCGCTGCCGACCTATTACATCATCGCGCCGGCGGAGGCTTCGTCGAATCTCGCCCGCTATGACGGGGTACGTTACGGCCAGCGAGTCGCACCGGAAAACGGCAACCTCACCGACATGTACGAAGCGACCCGCGCGGCCGGCTTCGGCGCCGAGGTCAAGCGCCGGATCATGATCGGCACCTACGTGCTGTCGGCCGGCTTCTACGACGCCTATTTCAACCAGGCGCAGAAGGTGCGGGCGCTGATCGCGCGCGATTTCCACCAGGCCTTCGAGAGCGTCGACCTGCTGCTCACCCCGACGGCGCCGTCGGCGGCCTTCGGGCTCGGCGAGAAGACGGCCGATCCGATCGCAATGTATCTGAATGACGTGTTCGCTGTTCCCGCCAGTCTTGCCGGACTGCCGGCGATGGCGGTTCCTGCCGGTGTCGATCGTCAGGGCCTGCCGCTCGGCCTGCAACTGATCGGCCGTCCGCTGGACGAGCAGGGCGTCCTCAACGCCGCGCTCGCCTTCGAGGAGCGTGCCGGCTTCACCGCACGCCCGGAGGCCTGGTGGTGAGCATCTCTTGGCCCGAAGCAGAGTCCGTTCGCGCTGAGCCTGTCGAAGCGCTTTTCTTCCTTGCAGCCGAAGGGAAAGGAAGGGCTTCGACAAGCTCGGCCCGAACGGCTCACGTTCTCGGAACGCACGCATGAGCAATTATCGCATCCAGGGCGCCACCGGTGAGTGGGAGGTCGTGATCGGCCTCGAGGTCCACGCCCAGATCACGTCCAACGCCAAGCTCTTCTCGGGCGCTGCAACCGAATTCGGGGCCGAGCCTAACAGCCAGGTCAGCCTGGTCGACGCGGCGATGCCCGGCATGCTGCCGGTGCCCAACCAGGAATGCATCCGGCAGGCGGTGCGCACCGGCATGGCGCTGGAGGCCAGGATCAATCCCTGGTCGCGTTTCGACCGGAAGAACTATTTCTACGCCGATCTGCCGCAGGGCTATCAGATCAGCCAGCTCTACCACCCGATCGTCGGCGAAGGCGGAATCGAGATCCTGCTCGACGAGAAGGACGAGAGCTCGGCCAAGACCGTGGGCATCGAGCGCATCCATATCGAACAGGATGCCGGCAAGCTGATGCACGATCAGCATCCGAGCTTCTCCTACGTCGATCTCAATCGTTCGGGCGTGGCGCTGATGGAGATCGTCTCGAAGCCCGACATGCGCAGCCCCGAGGAAGCCGGCGCTTACGTCAGAAAGCTTCGTTCGATCCTGCGCTACGTCGGCAGCTGCGACGGCAATATGGAGCAGGGCAGCATGCGCGCCGACGTCAACGTCAGCGTGCGCAAGCCGGGCGCGCCGTTCGGAACCCGTACCGAGACCAAGAACGTAAACTCGGTCCGCTTCATCATGGCGGCGATCGAATATGAGGCGAACCGTCAGGTCGACGTGCTCGAAAGCGGCGGCCAGATCGTCCAGGAAACCCGTCTGTTCGATCCCGACAAGGTCGAGACCCGAAGCCTCCGCTCCAAGGAAGAAGCGCATGATTATCGCTACTTCCCCGATCCCGATCTGCTGCCGGTTGAGCTCAGCGACGCCTTCCTCGCCGAATGCCGGGAGTCGCTGCCGGAGCTCCCCGATGCCAAGCGCCGCCGCTACGAGACCGGCCTCGGCCTGACGCCGTACAATGCGGCGGTGCTGACCGCAGAGGTGGACACCGCCCGCTGGTTCGAAGAGCTGCTCGCGCAGCTTGGCGACGCACACGCCGCGCGTGCCGCGAATTGGGTGATCTCCGATCTGTTCGGTGCCCTGAACCGGCTCGGCCGAAGCCTGCTAGATAGCCCGGTCACGCCCAAGCAGGCCGCCGAACTGCTCGCGCTGGTTGCGGACGGCACTCTGTCCGGCACTCTGTCCAAGCAGGTGTTCGAGATCATGCTCGAGACCGGCCAGGATCCGGGCGCGATTGTCGAGGAGCGGGGGCTGAAGCAGACTTCCGACACCGGAGCGATCGAGAAGGTGATCGCCGAAGTGATGGCGGCCAATGCCGACAAGGTCGCTGAATATCGCGGCGGCAAAGAAAAATTGTTCGGCTTCTTTGTCGGCCAGACGATGAAGGCCATGGCAGGCAAGGGAAACCCGGCGGTCGTCAACGAGCTGCTGAAGAAAACCCTCGGCTGAACGGAGCGGCGCGGCCTCGGGGCCGCGCCGCGCGTCCCGCGCTCTGCCCGAGAGTGCGTCCTCACGGACACAATCGCGACAATATCGCACCAATCCCGCCATCGACCTGCAACGGTCGGTGTTCATAGCGCGTTCAACTCGTCGATGAGATAGAACGTTTCATCGCAGGCGTAACGTTTTTTCTGCGACAGGGAGTGAGTGATGTTGAGAGCCATTCAGGGTAGCAGGGCCTTTCCGCACGATCCGTCGATGCGCGGTTATCAGCTGGTCTATCGTCCGGGCGAGGTGAACCAGTGTCCGGGCTGCGGCCGCAGTCACTGGCTGGTCGGACGCGTGTCCGCCGAGTGCGGCTTCTGTGCGACGGCGCTTGCGCTCGCCGATACCGGCATGACCGGAGTCGGCACGATGTACCGGCCGCATGCGAAGCCGGACCGCTTTCCGGACGCCGAGTTCGACGTCGCCGCGTGACCGATCGTCCCACTTCGCCGTGGCTCTTTCGCAACGCGGCTAAGTAATTGAAAATTTCGCGGTAACCAGTCTCCACCTGGCCCCATTCTCTCGCTACGAAGAGAAGACGGGTAGGGAGTGAGTGCGTGGGCTTGAGCGAACAGGGTTCCGAGTTTCTTCACGACGGCGGCGCTGCCGCCAATGATGATCATGGCGCGGGTGCGCGAGTAACCTATCGTCCGGGCGAGACCAGGACTTGTCCGGAATGCGGCGCCGCCCACTGGCTGGTCGGCCGGCTGCTTGCCGAGTGCAACGACTGCGGCACTGCGGTGCCGCTCGGCGAGGTCAAGCTGCACGGCGCCGGCGCCGACCGCGGGCGCCGGGGCTGGAAGCACGGCCGCGCCGCCTGAGGCGACGACCCAGATCTTGCATCTTTGACGGCTTCGGGCAGTGAGCGGCGGAACGTCGCTTACGAGGAGCCGTGATGGATTTCGCCCGCCGCGCCTGGGATCACAGCTTCCCGATGGATCCGATCGTCCGGACCCTGCTCGACACGGACTTCTACAAGTTCCTGATGGGGCAGATGATCTGGGAGAAGCATTTCAACGACGAGGCGACGTTCGCCTTGTCGAATCGCACGAAATCGGTGCGCCTGGGCGACATGATCGATCTCGGCGAGCTCAGGGAGCAGCTCGATCACGTCCGGTCGCTCCGCTTCCAGGCCAATGAGCTGATCTGGCTGCGCGGCCAGACCTTCTACGGGCAGGAGGGCATGTTCAGCCCGTCCTACATCGATTTCCTCCGCCGCCTGCGGCTTCCCGACTACGAACTCGGCATCGACCCCCAGAGCGGACAGGTCGTCTTCGAGACGCATGGCCGCTGGGCCGAGGTCACGTTCTGGGAGATCTACGTCCTGTCCGTGGTCAACGAGCTGCGCAATCGCGCGGTCATGAAGACGATGGGGCGCAGCCAGCTCGACATCCTCTACGCCCGCGCCAAGGTGAAGCTCTACGCCAAGCTCGAGCGCTTGGCCAAGCTCGACGACCTCAATCTGACCGATTTCGGCACCCGCCGCCGGCATGGCTTTCTGTGGCAGGAGCATTGCATTCTCACCGCCCGGGAGGTTCTCGGCGACGCATTCACCGGCACGTCCAATGCCTTCCTGGCGCTGAAGCATGGCCTCGAGGCACGGGGCACCAACGCCCATGAGCTGCCGATGGCGCTTGCGGCGCTGTGCCCGCCGCAGGACGAAGCCTGTCTGGCAGCGGCGCAGTACAAGGTGCTGCAGCAATGGCAGAACAGCTACCGCGGCGGCCTGCTCGTCTTCCTTCCGGACACGTTCGGCACCAGCCAGTTCCTCGCCAACGCGCCGCAATGGGTCTCGAACTGGACGGGCGCGCGCCCCGATTCCAAGCCGCCCGTCGAAGCCGGCGAGGAACTCATCGCCTTCTGGGAGCGGATGGCCGTCGATCCCAAGGAGAAGCTGATCATCTTCTCCGATGGCATGGACGTCGAAATACCGGGCTTCACCGTGAACGGCAGCGACATCGTCGCGGTGCACGATCGGTTCCATGGGCGGGTGCGCCTCGGCTTCGGTTGGGGCACGATGCTGACCAATGATTTTCTCGGCTGCCATCCGACCGACGGTGACGCGCTCAAGCCGATTTCGCTGGTCTGCAAGCTCAAGGCGGCGAACGGGCATCCTGCGGTCAAGCTCAGCGACAATTACAGCAAGGCGACCGGCCCTGCGGAGGAGGTGGCGCGGTACCGCGCTGTATTCGGAAGCGCCGGACTGTCCGAGGTGCCGACGCGGGTGTGATCTGCGCCTCGGCTCTCCCGAGGGGGACCGTATCCTGCGACAAATCGCGACACTTTCGGCGCCGCCTCGACAAAGCTGAGCGACCGGCGGGCTCCAGATATGTCTCAACGCCGGATGACGGCGCATCAAGGAGACAAATCGTGAAGACCCTCAAGACACTCGTTCTCGCCACCGTCGCGGCATCCGTCGTCGCAATTCCCGTCGCCGCCGAGGCGGCGCCTTATGGTCGCCGCGACAATGGCCGGATCGAGCGGATCGAGACCAAACGTGTCGTCCAGCGCGACAACGGCCGCAAGGTGGTCAAGGTGAAGCAGGTTCGCCGCGACGACCGCGTCGGCACCCGCAGCTTCCGCAAGGGCGAGCGTTTCGACAGCCGCTATGCGCGCAACTACCGGGTGATCAACAATCCGCGTGCCTACCGGCTCTACGACGCGCCGCGCGGCTATCGCTGGGTCCAGTCGAACAATGATGCGGTGCTGGTCGCGATCACCAGCGGCATCATCGGCGCGGTGCTCGGCAACGCCTTCTGAGGCGGAACATCGAAAGGCTTCGGGACGGGAACGTCCCGGGGCCTTCGCCTTTTTGGGTGTGAGCGATAAGGGAGGACCATGGCAAACGAGCCCCACATCCTGCTGGTCGACGACGAGCGCGACATACGCGATCCGCTGGCGGCTTATCTCGGCCGCAACGGCTACCGGGTCACCAAGGCCGAGAATGCCGCTGCCGCGCGGCAGGTGCTGGCGGCGCATGCGATCGATCTCATCCTCCTCGACGTCATGATGCCGGGAGAGGATGGGCTGTCGCTGACCGGCTTCGTCCGCGCGACGATCGGCACACCGGTGATCCTGCTCACCGCCAAGGTGGAGGAGACCGACCGCATCGTCGGGCTCGAGCTCGGCGCGGATGATTACGTCACCAAGCCGTTCAGCCCGCGCGAACTCGCCGCCCGGATCAAGGCGGTGCTTCGCCGCAGCGACGGCAGCGGCAAGGCGGTCCATGCGCCCGATGCGACCGGCTACGCCTTCGGACCCTGGGTGCTGAAGACCGGGGAGCGGGAGCTGGTCGACCAAGACAATGTCGCGGTGCCGCTCTCGACCGGCGAGTTCAATCTCCTGCTGGCCTTCGTCACCCATCCCAAAAGAGTGCTCACCCGCGATCAGCTGCTGGACCTCAGCCAGGGCCGAGAGCTGGCGGCGTTTGAACGCAGCATCGACAATCATATCAGTCGCTTACGCCGGAAAGTTGAGGAGGATCCTACGGATCCGAAGTTGATCAAGACGGTCTGGGGCGGCGGCTATACGCTCGCCGCCGACGTCCGCCGGCTGTGAGGCGCTTCCTCCCCAAGAGCCTGCTCGGGCAAATGGCATTGCTGATCGGCGCCGCGTTGCTCGTCGCCCAATTGGTCAACTTCGCACTCATTCTCAACGAGCGTCAGAAACTTAGCCTCGCGCAAAATCAAGGGCCTGCGATTACTCGCTATGCTGCAGTCGCAAGTGATTTGCACCAGGCGCCAGCGGAATTCCGGTTCGCGGTGCTGGAGGATGCCTCGCGCCGCGGCGCCCGCTTCGAGGTCGGGCGGGAGAGCGCGGTTGCGGAAGACGCCGGCCGCGACGCCGCGATCGAGGCGCGTCTGACCCAGACGCTCTCCGGCAACGGCGTTCCCGCGCCCGAGGTGCGCGCGCAGATACGCGGCGAGCCGCTCGACGGCACCAGACGGGCGCGGGGCGGGCGCGGCGCCGGCGGCCCCGTGCTGCTCCTTTCGGCGCGCTATGGCGAGCAGTGGCTGAACGGGCGGCTGCTGACACCGCGTCCCGATCCGTGGCTGACCCATCGTCTCGGCGCCGCGACCCTGGCGCTCTACCTGATCGTGCTCGGCGCGACATTGTTCGTTGCGATGCGCCTCGCGCGTCCGCTCCGGGACCTCGCTCGCGCCGCCGAAGGCTTTGCCGGCCGCGGCACGCCGGAAGCGGTCGCGCCACGCGGCCCGGCCGACCTTCGCCGGGCAATTGAAGCGTTCAACGCGATGAACGATCGCGTCGTCGCCCTGCTCGACGAAAAGGATCGGATGCTGGGTGCGATCGGCCACGACCTGCGCACCCCGCTCGCCTCCCTCCGGATTCGCGCGGAGAGCATGGAGCCCGAGACCGAGCGCCGCCGGATCGCCGCCACCATCGACGAGATGACCGCCATGCTGGAGGACATCCTGGTCCTTGCCCGCTCCGGTCGTGACCGGGAGGAGGCGCGGGCGATGGACGTCACCGCGCTGGTCGATGCCCTGGTCGAGGAGTTCCGGGAACTCGGCGAGGATGTCGAGATGGAGGAGGGGGCGCGGCAGGTGCTGACCATTCGCCCCAATCTCCTCCGGCGCGCGGTTCGCAACCTGATCGAGAATGCGGTGAAATATGGCGGGGCGGCACGGCTTGACGTGCGATCGGCCGACGGGAAGGTACGGATCGAAGTGCGGGACCGGGGCCCGGGCATTCCGGAAACGCGGGTCGACGACGTACTTCAGCCCTTTGCCCGCATCGAGGAATCCCGCAACCGCGAGACCGGCGGAAGTGGGCTCGGCCTGGCCATCGCCAAGGCGGCCGCCGAGAGTCACGGCGGCACTCTGCAGCTGCGCAATGCGGCGGAGGGTGGGTTGATCGCCGCTCTGGTGCTTCCCGCCTAGGCTAGGACCGTCTCCGCTGCGGTGAACAAGGCGGGGTCCACGTTCGCGCCCGACGCCGCAGCATCTTCGGCGAGCTGGTCGGGCCGCGAGGCGCCGACGATCGCCGAGGCCACGTTGGGCTCGCGGAGCACCCAGGCGAGGGCGAATTGCGCGAGGCTGAGCCCGGCCTCGGCCGCGAGCGATTTCAGCCTTTGGACCCGCCCGAGGACATCGTCCGTGAGGAAGCGGTCGATCCAGCCGCCCATCTCGGCGCTGGTCGCCCGGCTCCCCGCGGGCGGCGGCGCGCCCGGCGCGTATTTGCCGGTGAGGACCCCTTGCGCGAGCGGCGACCAGACGATCTGCGAAATGCCATTCTCACGGGAGAGGGGGATCACCTCCTCCTCCGGCGCACGCCACAGCATCGAATATTGCGGCTGGCTGGACACAAAATGTTCGACGCCCGCCATCTCGGCCGCGGCGAGAATGCGGTCCGCCGGCCACTCGGAGAAGCCGAGATACCGAACCTTGCCCGAACGCACCGCCCGCGTAAGGGCTCCCATCGTTTCCTCGAGCGGTGTCTCGTCGTCGTAGCGGTGGCATTGATACAGATCGATCACATCGACCTGGAGCCTCCGCAGGGACGCGTCCAGCTGCTTCTCGATCTGCGCCGCCGATAGGCCGCGGTCGCGGTCGCTCATCGGGAAGTAGACCTTGGTCGCGAGTACGTAGCTATCGCGGCTGCGGGTCTTCAGCGTCTCTCCGAGGAATTCCTCGGCGGCGCCGCGTCCGTAGACGTTGGCGGTGTCGATGAAGTTGATGCCGAGGTCGAACGCGGCATCGACGACCGTTCTGGCGCGATCCGCTTCGACGCCGACGCCGAAGGTCAGCCAGGAGCCGAGCGAGATTTCCGAGACCCGAAGATCGCTGGAGCCGAGTTGACGATATAGCATGATGAACCTCCGCTGCGCTGCAAAAGCGCGATCATGCCCTTCGTTCCGCGGGTTCCATTGCGCTTGCCCCTTTTGCCCGGCCTGTTATAGAGCCCCGCGACCGGCGGCCGAAGCGGGCGTGGCGGAACTGGTAGACGCGCTGGATTTAGGTTCCAGTATCGCAAGATGTGGGGGTTCGAGTCCCTTCGCCCGCACCAGCCGCCGTGGCCCGCTCTTGGCGTGGCCGCCTTATCCCGAGACGAGAAGAAGAGCGGAAATGCAGACTGTCGAGACGTTGAACGAGGGCCTGAAGCGCGCCTACCGGATCACCATCCCGAGCTCCGAGATCGACGCCCGTGTCGACGGCGAGCTGAAGAAGGTCGCTCCTCAGATCCGCATGCCCGGTTTCCGTCCCGGCAAGGTCCCGGCCAATCTCGTCCGCAAGATGCACGGCCCGGCGCTTCAGCAGGAAGCGCTCAACACCGCCGTTCAGGAAGGCGTTCAGCAGCTCCTCACCGAGCAGAAATTGCGTCCGGCGATGCAGCCGGCGGTCGAGCTCGAGGAAGGCGGCCCCGGCCAGGATGCTGTGGTCCGCGTCGAGCTCGAAACTCTCCCGGACGTGCCCGAGCCGCAGATCGAGGGCCTGACCCTCGAGCGGCTGACCGTCGAGCCGACCGACGCCGAGGTCGACGAGGCGCTGGAGCGGATGGCACAGGGCCAGAAGAGCTACGATCCCGCTCCGGAAGGCCATGAGGCCGCCACTGGCGATCTGGTCGTCATCGACTATGTCGGCAAGGTTGCCGGCAAGGCGTTCGAAGGCGGCACCGGCGACGCGATGCGCGTCGAGCTCGGTTCGGGCCGGCTCATCCCCGGCTTCGAGGATCAGCTGGTCGGCGTCAAGGCCGGCGACGAGCGCACGCTCAACGTCACCTTCCCGGACGATTATCCGGCCGAGAACCTCAAGGGCAAGGACGCGACCTTCGACGTCAAGGTCACGGAAGTTCAACTGCCCCGCGAAGGCGGCGTCGACGACGAATTCGCCAAGGCGATGGGTCTCGAGAGCCTCGAACAGCTGCGCGGCCTGCTCAAGGGGCAGATCGAGCAGGAACTGAATGGCCTCACCCGCACCCACATGAAGCGCAAGCTGCTCGACCGTCTGGCGGAATCGCACAGCTTCGAGGTCCCGCCGTCGATGGTCGAGGCCGAGTTCAGCCAGATCTGGCAGCAGCTCGAGCATGAGGCGAGCCACGAAGAGGATCCGGCCGCCGCGCTGGCCGAGATCGAAGCGGAGCGCGAGGATTACCGCGCGATTGCCGAGCGCCGCGTGCGCCTAGGTCTGCTCCTGTCGGAGATCGGCACTCGCAACAACGTTCAGGTCAACCAGAACGAGATGAACCAGCTGATCATGCAGGCGGCGCAGCAATATCGCCCCGAAGATCGTCAGCGTTTCGTCGAATATGTGCGCAACGAGCCGATGGCCGCCGCCCAGCTGCGCGCGCCCCTGTTCGAGGACAAGGTCGTGGACTTCCTCTTCTCCAAGGCGGAAGTGACCGATCGCGCCGTCAGCCGCGAAGAGCTGCAGGCCGAGATCGAATCGACCGAGACCGGCACCGGCGGTCACGTGCACGGCCCCGACTGCAACCACGATCATGATCATGATCATGATCATGCCGAGGGCAAGCCGAAGAAGAAGGCCGCCAAGAAGGCCAAGTCTGCCGAAGCGGCTCCGTCGGAAGAGGCCCCCGCCGCAGAGGCGCCGGCAGCCGAAGCGCCTGCGGCCGAGGACAAGCCCGCCAAGAAGCCGCGCGCCAAGAAGGCCGCCCCCGCCGAGGACGCCGCTCCGGCTGCCGAAGTGAGCGCCGACGAGGGTGCGGCCGAAGCCAAGCCCGCCAAGAAGAGCCGCGCCAAGAAGGCCTGAGGCCCATTGCCCTCCTCCGTGCCGCGCGGAGGAGGGCTCCTCACTGCCAAAGGCGTCGCGCATGCTGGTTGTCGATCGAAGCCGGTCTGTCCTAAGCAGGGCCGGAGCCGACACGGACTCCGGCGACGCGGGGATGCTCTTGCCTCACTCGACCATGCGCATCGCGGTGCTGCTTCCCTGCTACAACGAGGAAGCGGCGATCGCCCAGACCGTTGCCGGCTTCCGAGCCGCGCTGCCGGGCGCGGCGGTGTACGTCTACGACAATAACAGCCTGGATCGCACGCGCGAGGTCGCGGCCGCTGCCGGCGCAATCGTCCGCACCGAGCGCATGCAGGGCAAGGGCCATGTCGTCCGCCGGATGTTCGCCGACATCGAGGCCGATATCTACGTGATGGCCGACGGCGACTCGACCTACGACGCCGCCGCCGCCCCCGAACTCGTCCGCCGCCTCGTCGACGAACAGCTCGACATGGTGGTCGGCGCCCGCCGTTCCGCCGTCGAGGAAGCCTATCGGCGCGGCCACCGGCTCGGAAACCGGCTGTTCACCGGGCTGCTCGCAAGCCTGTTCGGCCGCAGCTTTACCGACATCTTCTCGGGCTACCGGGTCTTCTCCCGCCGCTTCGTCAAATCCTTTCCGGCGCTCGCTCGCGGCTTCGAGACGGAGACCGAGATCAGCGTCCACGCACTCGAACTCGCCATGCCGGTCGGCGAGATCGTCACCGATTACGGTGCGCGGCCGGAAGGGTCGCAGTCGAAACTCTCGACCTACCGCGACGGCTGGCGGATCATGAAGACGATCCTCCATCTCTTCCGGATCGAGCGTCCGGTGCTGTTCTACGGCGGCTTCGCTCTGTTCCTCGCCGCGGTCGGCATCATTCTCGGCATTCCGCTCGCGATCACCTATGCCAAGACCGGGCTGGTGCCACGCTTTCCGACCGCGATCCTGATCACTGGCCTGATGATCGTCGCGGCGCTGAGCTTCGCGGTCGGGCTCATCCTCGACACGGTCGTCCGCGGACGCCGCGAGAACCGTCGGCTCTTCTATCTGAGCTTCCCGGGGCCCGGCGCGGAACGCTGACCCGGCGCCAGTCCGCTCCGATCCGGACCGGCCTCCTTTTGCGATCGCCGGCGCCGGGGCGTACGGGGAGGGGTTGAACACGCCGGACTTTGCTCCGATGTTGGCCGCATCCAATCAAAGCAGGATTCCCGACACCCATGGATCACCCAGACATCGTCAACGCCCTCGTGCCCATCGTCATCGAGCAATCGAACCGGGGCGAGCGCAGCTTCGACATCTATTCGCGCCTGTTGCGCGAGCGGATCGTCTTCGTGACGGGCCAGGTGGAGGATCATATGGCGACGCTGATCACGGCGCAGCTGCTCTACCTCGAATCGGAGAATCCGAAGAAGGACATCTTCATGTACATCAACTCGCCGGGCGGGGTCGTCACGGCCGGCATGGCGATCCACGACACCATGCAATATATCCGGCCGCGCGTCGGCACCGTGTGCATGGGTCAGGCCGCGTCGATGGGCGCCTTCCTTCTCGCCGCCGGCGAGCCGGGTATGCGCGTGGCGCTCACCAACGCCCGCATCATGGTTCACCAGCCTTCGGGCGGCGCTCAGGGGCAGGCCACCGACATCGAAATCCAGGCGAAAGAAATCCTGCGTATCCGGCATCGCATGAACGAGCTGATGGCCAAGTTCACGGGCCAGACGCTCGAGGCGATCGAGAGTGCGGTGGAACGCGACAAGTTCTTCAGCGCTGCCGAAGCCAAGGATTTCGGATTGGTCGACGAAGTGTTCGAGAAGCGCCCCGCGCCGGGTGAGGGCGACACCACCCACCAGGCCGAGGCTGCGTGATTCCATTCTCTCCCCCGGTTCGCCGGGGGAGGGCCCTGATGCCGGGACGGGGAGCTCCCGGAAATTCGCTTCGGCCGGAACCAGAAACCGGCCGGCGCACTCCCCAGGGTTCCTCCCGGGCCGCGGGCGTGGCACGGGCGGGACGTTAATCTATAGGCCATTGTGACTGTGGCATAATGCAGTCTACTGTGGCCCCGTGGCAGAGGGCGCATCAGGCGCCCGATAGGAAGACTATGACGAAGCTTAGTGGCAGCGACTCCAAGAGCACCCTCTATTGCTCCTTCTGCGGCAAATCGCAGCATGAGGTGCGCAAGCTCATCGCTGGCCCCACCGTGTTCATCTGCGACGAGTGCGTCGAGCTGTGCAACGACATCATCCGCGAGGAGACCAAGTCCTCGCTGGTCAAGACTCGCGACGGCGTTCCGACTCCGCTGGAGATCTGCAAGCATCTCGACGATTACGTGATCGGCCAGAGCCACGCGAAGCGCGTCCTCTCGGTTGCCGTCCACAACCATTACAAGCGCCTCGCCCACGGCTCGAAGAATGGTGAGGTCGAGCTTTCTAAGTCGAACATCCTGCTCGTGGGTCCCACCGGCTGCGGCAAGACCTTGCTTGCGCAGACGCTGGCAAGGCTGCTCGACGTGCCGTTCACCATGGCCGATGCGACCACGCTCACCGAGGCGGGCTATGTCGGCGAGGACGTCGAGAACATCATCCTGAAGCTGCTTCAGGCGTCGGACTACAATGTCGAGCGCGCCCAGCGCGGCATCGTCTATATCGACGAGATCGACAAGATCAGCCGCAAGTCGGACAATCCGTCGATCACCCGCGACGTCTCGGGCGAAGGCGTGCAGCAGGCGTTGCTCAAGCTGATGGAAGGCACCACCGCCTCGGTCCCGCCGCAGGGCGGGCGCAAGCATCCGCAGCAGGAGTTCCTGCAGGTCGACACGACCAACATCCTGTTCATCTGCGGCGGTGCCTTTGCGGGCCTCGAGAAGATCATCGCCGACCGTCTGCAGGGCAAGTCGATCGGCTTCGGCGCCTATGTCGCAGCGCCGGAAGAGCGCCGCACCGGCGAGATCCTGCGTCAGGGCGAACCGGACGATCTGCTGAAGTTCGGCCTCATCCCGGAATTCGTCGGCCGCCTGCCGGTGATCGCGACCCTGGAGGATCTCGACGAGGTCGCCCTGGTCAAGATCCTGAAGGAGCCGAAGAACGCCCTGGTCAAGCAATATGCCAAGCTGTTCGACATGGAGGACGTCAAACTGTCCTTCACCGACGAGGCGCTGGTGTCGGTCGCCAAGAAGGCGATCGAGCGCAAGACCGGCGCGCGCGGTCTGCGCTCGATCCTCGAGAACATCCTGCTCGACACGATGTTCGACCTGCCCTCGATGGACGGCGTCGACGAAGTGCTGATCGACAAGGATGTGGTCGACGGCCGCAAGGAGCCGGTGCGGATCTACGCCAAGAAGGCCGAAGACGCCGCCTGATCTTTCACCAGGTTGGAACAACGAAAGGCGCGTGCCGCAAGGTGCGCGCCTTTTGCGTTGGCGCGTGCCCGCTTGGCCGTCCCGCTTTGGAGCCGCTGCAAGGGCTGCAGAGAGGCTGCTTCCGCATCCCCGCGCTTGCGGCTAGACAGTCGGCGTGGTGACGCTTCCTACCCCGGCCGCAGTGCTGCTCGCGCTCTTCTGCGGCGCATGGCTGACGCTCGCCGTGTGGTTCTCGCTGCGCGCGGCTCGGCGGGCCAATTTCGCGGCCGGGCTAACCGTGCAGGCGGATCGCGCCGGCGCGCTGCTTGCCGCATCGCCGGCGATGCCGCTGATCGCCGACGCCAACGGGCGCGCGGAAGCGTCGACCCGGCTCGCCCACGCGCTCGGCCTCGATGCGCCGCCCGCCCGGCTTGCCGATCTGGCGCGCGAGAATGCCGGGCTGGAAGCGGCCGCGGCCGATCTGCTCGCCGAACGTGTTCGCGAGGCGGCGCTCACCGGGGCCAGTTTCTCGCTGGCGGTGCGGGCACATGGATCTGCGCGGGTGTTCCAGGTGCGGGGCGGTCCGGCACCCGCTCCGGCACCCGCCGGCTCCGTGCTGCTCTGGTTCATCGACGCCACCGAGGCGGAGGAGCAGATCGGGGCGTTGCGCGAACGCGCCGACCGTCTGGCAAGCGCGCTCGACGCGCTGGCCGGCCTCATCGAGGCTGCGCCCTTCCCGATGTGGCATCGCGGCCCCGATCTGCGCCTGGCGATGGTCAATGGCGCCTACGTGCGCGCGGTCGAGGCGGAGAATGCGGCAAGCGTGACGAGCGGCGGCATCGAGCTGATCGACGACAGCGAAGGCAGCGCGGTGCGTCAGGCGCATATGGTGCGGGAGAGCGGGGTCCCGTCGGCGAGGACGGTGCCGGCGACCATCGCCGGCGAGCGGCGAATGATGCGGGTTGTCGAGGTGCCGCTCGGCCACACGGGGGTCGCCGGCTATGCGATCGACGTCGAGGATCGCGAACAGGCGCGGGCCGATCTCGCCCGCTTCGTCAGCGCGCAGCGCGACATGCTCGACCGGCTGTCGGCGGGCGTCGCCCAGTTCGGCCGCGACCGCAGCCTGATCTTCTTCAACCAGCCCTTCGCGCGCTTGTTCTCGCTCCGGGCCGAGCAACTGGCCGACGGCCCCGAATTCAACCGGCTGCTCGACGGCATGCGGGAGGCCGGCAACCTGCCCGAGGTGCGCGATTATCCCGAGTGGAAGCGCGACCGGGGGCGCTGGTTTACAGAGACGCTCCATGCCGAGGAAGAGGATTGGCTGCTGCCCGGCGGCCGGCATCTGCGCGTCGTCGCGCAGCCGCTGCCCGATGGCGGCCTGCTGCTGATCTTCGAGGACCGGACCGAACAGCTTCAGCTCGCCTCCGCCCGCGACACCCTGCTGCGGGTGCGTACCGCGACGTTCGACAATCTGTTCGAGGCAGTCGGCGTGTTCGCGTCCGACGGGCGCCTCCATCTTTGGAACAACCGCTTCCGCGAGCTGTGGCAGTTCGAGGAGGAGCAGCTTGCCGCCCATCCGCGAATCGACGCGCTCACCACCCATATCGGCCGCAAGCTCAAGAATGCCGCGCACGCCAGCCTGGTGCGGGAGTTGGTGCGCAGCGCCACGGTGGAGCGCAAGCAGCGCGGCGGACGGGTGTCGTTCCTCGACGGCCGCGAGTTCGAGTTCGCGGCGGTGCCGCTGCCCGACGGCAATGCGCTCTTCACGATGCTCGACGTCACCGCCAGTCGCACCGTCGAGGCGGCGCTGCGCGAGCGCACCTCGGCGCTCGAGGAAGCGGACCGGCTGAAGACCGCCTTCGTCTCCAACATGAGCTACGAATTGCGCACGCCGCTGACCTCGATCGGCGGCTTCGCCGAGATGCTCGCAGGCGGCTATGCCGGCGAGCTGCCGCTCACGGCGATGGACTATGTCGGCGCGATCCTCGAGTCGGTCGCTCGGCTCGGTGCGCTGATCGACGACGTGCTCGATCTGACCCAGAGCGATACCGGCAGCCTTCTGCTCGCCGAGGACGATGTCGACATCGCCACCATGTGCAAGGATGCGGCGGAGATGTTCCGCGATTCGGTGGGGCGCAAGGGCATCGAATTCGCGGTCAGGATCGAGGGTCATGCCGGGCGTGTGACGGGGGATCGCCGCCGCCTCCGCCAGGCGCTCGAAAACGTGCTCAAGAACGCCTTCGCCTATACCGGCGAGGGCGGCCGGGTTCTCCTGCATGCCGGGGGCAGCCGTTCGGTGGCGGAGATCACCGTGTCCGACAATGGCCGCGGCATTCCCGCCTCCGAGCAGACCCGCGTGTTCGATCGCTTCAACCGTGCCACCGGTCCCGCATCGGGCGAGGAGTCCGCGCTTGGCCTCGGCCTGCCGCTCGCCAAGCAGTTCATCGAGGCGCATGGCGGCCGCATCGATCTCGTCTCAGAGCCGGGCTCGGGCACGACCGTCACCTTCCGGCTGCCGCGGAAACCGATATGATCCGGCTCGAAGGGCCGGAGGCGACGGAACGGCTCGGCACCCGTCTTGCACGCAGCCTGCGGCCCGGTGACGTCGTCGCGCTGTACGGTGATCTCGGCGCCGGCAAGACCACCTTCGCCCGCGGAGTTTTGTACGGCCTTGGCTTCGAGGGCGACGTCGCCAGCCCGACCTTCCCGATCGTGCTGCCCTACGACGACCTGACGCTCCCGATCTGGCACGTCGATCTGTACCGGATCGACGATACGCAGGAGCTGGAGGAACTGGCGCTCGACGAAGCGCTCGACGGCGGCGCCCTGCTGATCGAATGGCCCGAGCGGATGGGCGACCTTTTGTGGCGCCACGCGCTTAGGCTGAGCCTGGCGCGGGACGGGGAGGGCGCACGCGCCTTGACAGCCGAACTGCCCCCGGCTTGGGAAACGCGATGGCCGCCCCGATGATTCCGCCCGCTTCCGCCCCCGATTTCCTTGCGAAGCATGGCTGGGGGGGCGCCGAGATTCGGCCGCTTGCCGGCGATGCCAGCTTCCGCCGCTATTTCCGTGTCCACCGCGGCGACGAGACGGCGGTGTTGATGGATGCGCCGCCGGAGCATGAAGATATCGGACCTTTCCTGCGCGTCGCGGGGCATCTGCTCGATCGCGGCTTCGCGCCGCCGCGGCCGCTCGGCATCGATCGCGAGCAGGGACTGCTCCTGCTCGAGGATTTCGGCGATGCCCGGGTCGGCCCCTATCTCCAGCGCGATCCCGCCCGCGAAGGCGACATCTATCGGTCCGCGGTGGCGATCCTTGCGCGGCTCGGCAGCCAGCCGGCGCCGACCGACATCCCGCCCTATGACGATGCCGCGATGAGCCGCGAGGTGCAGCTCTTCCCGGAATGGTACGCGCCCGCGCTCGGGTTCTCTGTCGACGAGGAGGGCTATCTCGCCGCCTGGCGCGAAGCCTGGGCCGACGTGCTGCGGGTCGCTACCAACGATCCCGTGCTGGTGCTGCGCGACTACCATGCCGACAATCTGATGGTGCGCCCCGGCCTGACCGAGCTCGGCCTGCTCGACTTCCAGGACGCGCTTGCCGGCCACCCCGCCTACGATCTCGTTTCCCTGCTGCAGGACGCCCGCCGCGAGGTGCCCCAGTCCCTGGAGGAGGCGATGCTTTCGGAATATTGCAGCCTCGCCCAGGTCGCCGATCCGGCGCTGTTCCGCGCCCATTACGAAGTGCTCGGCGCCCAGCGGAACACCAAGATCCTCGGCATCTTCACCCGGCTTTGGAAGCGGGACGCCAAGCCGCTCTATCTCTCGCTGCAGCCCCGGGTCTGGGGGTATCTCGAGCGCAACCTCGCACACCCGGCGCTGGCGCCGGTACGTGCCTGGTTCGATGCCAACGTGCCCGCAGACAAGCGCGCGGACGCCTGGAGGGAATATCCGTGAGCCTGACCCGCAAGACGCTGGCGCTTCGTCCCGATCCGGCGGCGCAGGTTCCCGAGGTGGCGATGGTGATGGCGGCGGGGCTCGGCAAGCGGATGCGGCCGCTGACCGCGACTCGCCCAAAGCCCTTGATCGAAGTCGCCGGCAAGCCGCTGATCGACCATTGCATGGACCGCCTCCGCGCCGCCGGCGTGCACAAGGCCGTGGTCAACGTCCATTATCTCGCCGATTCGCTCGAAGCGCATCTGGTGCACCGCATCCCAGACATCGAGATCGTGATTTCGGACGAGCGGGCACAATTGCTCGAGACCGGCGGCGGGCTGATCCATGCCTTGCCGCTGATCGATGCCGATCCATTCTTCGTGATCAATTCGGACAATCTCTGGATCGACGGTCCGATCGATTCGCTGCGCCTGCTGGCGGCGAGCTGGGACGAGGACCGGATGGACGCGCTGCTGCTGCTGGTGCCGTTCGCCCGCGCCTACTGCCATCCCGGCCGCGGCGATTTCCACATGGCGGCGGACGGCCAGCTGCGCCGCCGCAAGCCGGGCACGGTCGCGCCGTTCGTCTTCACCGGCGTGCAGATCGTCTCGAAACGCCTGCTCGAGGGCGAGCATCCGGAAGGGCCCTTTTCGACCAACCTTTTCTGGAACCGGGCGATCGAGGCGGGCCGGCTGTTCGGCCTCGCCCATGAAGGTCTGTGGTTCGATGTCGGCGCACCGGCCAATATCCGCAAGACCGAGGACATGCTGCAGGGTGGCTGAGCCTTCCCAAGCGGCATGCCGCGCCGCTACGCTCGCCCGGTGACCTTCGAGACCCGCCCTGCCGTCTACACCATTCCGCCCCATCGCGCCTTCGCCGACGCGCTCGCCGCAGGCCTGATCGCCCAGCATGGCGGCGGTGAGCTCGGCCTCGCCCACGGCATCGTCCTCGTCCCCAACAACCGGGCGGGGCGGGCGATCTCGGAGGCGTTCGTGCGCCGCTCGGAGCCCGGCGGCCTGCTGCTTCCGCGGCTGATCCCGGTCGGCGATCCCGAGCTCGACGAGCGCATCGGCGGTGCGCTCGATCCGGTGGGGGAGGGCGACCCCATCCCGCCGGCGATCGATCCGGTCGAGCGATTGTTCCTGCTTGCCCGGCTGATCGAGCGCCAGATGGCGGACGTCGACGCGGCGGAGGCCCTCCGGCTTGCCGAGGATCTCGCCCGCACACTCGACCAGTTGCTGGTCGAGGAGGTCGATCCGGCGCGGCTGCGCGAATTCGCGGCCGATCTGCCCGATCTGTCGATCCACTGGCAGACCTCGCTGGCGCGGCTGACCGTGATCCTCGATCAATGGCCGCGCGAGCTCGCCGCCCGCGGCCGCATCGATCTTGCTGACCGGCGCAACCGGTTGCTTCGCGCGGTGGCGCGACGCTGGCGCGCTGACCCGCCGCGCGGCTTCGTCTGCGCCGCCGGCATCACCACCAGCGCGCCGGCCATCGCCGGCCTGCTGCGCACCGTGGCGCGGCTACCGCAGGGGAGCGTCGTCCTGCCCGGCTTCGATCTCGCCATGCCGCAGGCGGAGTGGGACGCGCTCGGGCCGCATGAACCGGACGCGGTGACCGGCCGGCGGCGCCCATCGATCGAGACTCATCCCCAATATCACCTCAAATTGCTGCTCGACCGGATGGGCGTCGGCCGCGGCGAGATCGAACGGTGGCGGTGGGGCGGCGGGCGCGATGCGCCGGCGGTGCGAAGCCGTGCGATCACCAACGCCATGGCCCCCGCCGCCTTCACCTCCAAATGGCAGGTGCTGGCGCCGGCCGACCGCCGGCTGTCGGGCGTGCGCGCGCTCGAGTTGGCCGACCCGGCCGAGGAGGCGCAGACGATCGCGCTGGCCTTGCGCGAGGCGCTCGAGGAGCCGGGCCGGACGGCGGCCCTGGTCACGCCGGACCGGGTGCTCGCACGCCGCGTCTCCGCCCACCTCGAGCGCTGGGAGATTGAGGCCGACGACAGCGCCGGGCGGCCGCTGTCGCAAACCGCGCCGGGGACCCTGCTGATCGCGCTCGCCGCGGCGGCGGCCGAACACTTCGCGCCGGTGCCGCTGCTCGCGCTGCTCAAGCACCCGCTGGTTCGCCAGGGGGAGACGCGGCTCGCCTGGCTGGACGGCGCACGCATGCTCGATCTGGCGCTGCGCGGCCCCCGGCCGCCGGCCGGGCTTGCCGGCATCCACGAGCATCTGTCGGACTGGAGTGGCCGCGACCGTGATCTTCGCAAGGCCGCGCTCGCCTGGTGGAAAGACGCATCGCCGCTGCTCGCGCCGCTCGAACAGGCCTTCCGCACGGAACGGGCGCAGGTGGCCGGGCTGCTCGCGACCCTGCGCGAAGCCGCATCGGCGCTGACCGGCGATGCGGCCTGGGCCGGCCCGGCCGGCCGCGCCGCAGCGGAGCTGCTCACCGCCGTCGAGCCGGCCTCCGCCCACGGCCCAAGCCATGCCGCGCCGTCAACCTTGCCGGCGATCATCGAGCAATTGATGACGGCGGTCGCGGTTCGGCCGCCTTATGGCCAGCATCCGCGCATCGCCATCTTGGGTCTGCTCGAGGCGCGGCTGCAGCAGGCCGACCTGATGATCCTCGCCGGCCTCAACGAGGGCACCTGGCCGCAGCTGCCGACCCCCGATCCGTGGCTGGCGCCGCGGCTGCGCAGCGAACTCGGCCTGCCCAGCCTCGAACGCCGGATCGGCCTGTCCGGCCACGATTTCGCCTGCGCCCTCGGCGGGCGGCAAGTGCTGATCACCCGCGCCCGGCGCGACTCGCGTGCGCCCGCGGTCGCCTCGCGTTTCTGGCTGCGGCTCGAAGCGATGACCGGCGGCCTGACCCGATCACCGCTGCACAAGAAGTGGGCACAGGCGCTCGATCGTCCGACCACCTATTCTCCGGCAGAGCGGCCGGCGCCGGCGCCGCGGCCCGAGGACCGCCCGCGAAGCATCTCGGTTACCGAAGTCGATCGCCTCAAGGCCGATCCCTTCGCTTTCTATGCCCGCCGGATGCTCCGGCTCTCCGCCCTCGACATGCCCGACGCCGATCCCGGTGCCGCCTGGCGCGGCACCGCCGTCCATGCGGTGCTCGAACGATGGATGAAGGAGGATGATTGCGATCCTGCCAAGCTGCGGCCGCGGGCCGAACAGCTGCTGGCCGACAGCAATGCCCATCCGCTGATGCGCGCCCTCTGGCAGCCGCGTCTCCTAGAAGCGATCGACTGGATCGCCGCGCAAGTCGCCGAGAACGAAGCCAAGGGCCGCGTGCCGCTGCGCGCCGAGGCCTGGGGCGAGACCGACCGGATCGCCGGCGTCCGCCTCCACGGCATGGCCGACCGCATCGACCGCCTTGCCGACGGCAGCCTCGCGATCGTCGATTACAAGACCGGCACTCCGCCCGGTCCCAAGGCGGTGGGGGAGGGCTATTCGATGCAGCTCGGCTTGCTCGGGCTGATCGCGGAACATGGCGGCTTCGCCGATATCGAGGGCGTGCCGGCCTGCTTCGAATATTGGTCGCTCGCCAAGAAGGCAGGCACGCTCGGCTATGTCGCGAGCCCCGTCGCCGGACGCAACGGCCTCGATCCGGCCGAATTCACCACCATCGCCGCCCGCAACTTCATCGCTGCCGCCGAAGCCTGGCTCACCGGCGACGCGCCGTTCACTGCCAAGCTCCACCCGGAATATGCACCTTATGGCGACTATGACCAGCTGATGCGCCTCGACGAATGGTACGGGCGGGAGAGGTAATGCCACCCTCTCCTCTTCAGGGGAGAGGGCCGGGGAGAGGGGGAGTCGGGAGATTCACGGCGCAGCTCAGCGCGGGGTCGGACTCTGCCCCTCTCCCGGCCTCTCCCCTGAAGGGGAGAGGAGGGCGCAGGTCAACGAGGTCTCCGAACCCCCTCCGTCAGCGCTGCGCGCTGCCACCTCCCCGTTCCGGGGAGGATCCGAACAACTTCCGTAAGAAGACGGTTTCGACCTCCCGGCGCAGATCGTTGTTCGGCTTTTTCTGGAAGCCGTGCCCTTCGTCCGCGAACAGCACGTACCAGGTCTCGACGCCGCCGGCGCGAAGGCGGTCGACGACCTGATCCGACTCTGATTGCGGAACGCGCGGATCGTTGGCGCCCTGCATCACCAGCATCGGTTTCCGGATCGCGCCGACATTGGCGAGCGGCGAGATCCGCTCCAGCACCGCACGCATCGCCGGGTCACGCTCGTCGCCATATTCGGCGCGGCGATTGTCGCGGCGATAGGCCTCGGTATTCTGCAGGAACGAGATCCAGTTGCTGATCCCGTAGCGCTCGACGCTGCCGACCAGGCGGTCGCTATAATGGGTCGACACCGCCAGCGACATGTAGCCGCCATAGGATTGGCCGTAGACCGCGACCCGGCCCGGATCGAGATCCGGCTGCTGCCCGATCCAGTCGAGCAGGGCGCCGATATCCTTGACGCTGTCCTCCCGCTTCGCCCCATTGTCGAGGTTGAGATAGGCCTTGCCGTAGCCCTCGCTGCCGCGGACGTTGGGCAGGATCACGGTCGCTCCGAGAAGATCTGCAAAATATTGCGCCCCGGGATTCCAGATCGGCCGGGTCTGCGATTCCGGCCCGCCGTGGATGTCGATGATTACCGGCGTACGGGTGTCCGCCGCCGCGTTCCGAGGACGGTAGACGAAGGCCGGCACGGACAAGCCGTCGAAGGAGCGGAAGCGGATCAGCCGCGGCTCGGCAAGCTGCGCCGGGTCGAGCCCGCCGAGCTCCGACTGCGTCCAGCGCGCCAGCTGCGCGCCCGCCACGTCCCAGGTCCAGGCGTCGCCAGCCGAGGTCGCATTGGTCAGGCTGATGCCGAGCCTCTTGCCGTCAGGCGAGAATTTGAGGCCGGTGAGCACGCCTTTCGGCAACTGCGGCTGGGGCAGGGCGCGTCGTGTCCGGAAATCCTGCACGACCAGTCGCGAGAAACCGTCCTCATTATAGGGATAGGCGAGGACGCGGCCGTCTTCGCTGAGATCGAACCGCTCCACCTCCCACTTCGATTCGCCTGACACCTGTATAGACTTGCCGGTGGCGAGATCGATCTCGACCAGACGCAGCACGTCGCTGCCCTGATCGGTGATCGCCAGGATCGCGGCACCGCCGCGAACGAAGCGTGGCTGCAGATAGCGGGCGGGCTCGGCGGCGGTGAAGGCGAGTTCGGTAGCCTGGCCCGTGGCGACATCGAGGATCGACAGCCGCATCTCGCGATTCGAGATCCCGCGGGTGAGGAGGATTTGCTTGCCGTCGGGCGAGATGTCCTCAGGCGAGATCGCGCCCTTGCCCTGATACGCGACCCGGCGGCTTGTCGGATCCGCGGGGTTCGCAACGAGGATCGCATAGTCGCTCGACCCTTTCACCGCCCGCGACCATGCGAGCAATTTGCCGTCCTTGCCGAGCACGGGCGACTGGTTGCGGGTGCCCGGTTCCGTCAGTTGCACCGGAGGGCCGGTCAGGCCCATCGCGTAGAGCTGGAACCATTCGTCACCGCCGGTGTCGCGTGAGACCAGGAAGCGCTCGCTGCCCGGGATTCGCCAGACTCCGCCGACAGGCTCCGAGAAAAAGGTCAGCTGGGTCCGCGCCGCGCCCGGAGCGAGGACGCGGTGGACCTGCCGGGTTGCGCCGAAGCGGGTGGTGATCAGCATCGATCCGTCGGGAAGCCAATCCTCGATCTCGGCCTCGCGGTAACTCTGGTAACGCTGCACCGCGTCCCGCACGTCGGCCGGTATCTCCGGAACGTTCTGCAGGGTGGCCGAGCCGACCTGGCGCGAGTCGACCCTGGCGATTTGCGCGAGGAGCGGGGAGGCGGCGGTGAGCAGCAGAGCGGCGAGGCAGGCAGTGCGCATGTCGATCCTTCGGCAGTGATGCCCGACCTTGCCGTCCCGCCGCCTGAAAATCGACCGTATTGACCGATAATACGGTCGATTCTCATGCACGACGGGTTCGCATCGGCACGCCGACGTGCCGAGCGTCATCGATCAGTCTCCGGCCTTCAAAGACGAGGCTTCTGCCCGGCAGCAAGAGAGTCGGCGGCACGGCGCGATGGCTCGCGGAAGAAAGGCGAGTTCGCTGCCGGCGGCACAGGTGGAACGTAGCAGGAACATGCGTGAAATGCAATGTCCTGCCGCTGCTCGAACGCGCCGCTGCTGGTGGCCGGCTCAGCGGCAGCGGCTGACGACGTTGCGCTGGACGTGGCGGCCGAGCAGGGCGCCGACGGCCGCGCCGAGGATGGTGCCCGTGGCACGGCTGCCGCGGCTGTCGATCTCGCGGCCGACGAGGGCACCCGCGGCACCGCCGACGACGAGGCCGGTGGTTCCGTTGGGCTTGCGGCAATAGGTCCGGCCATCGGAACCGCGCCAGGTCTGGCCATGATAGACGCCGGTGTCGCGCGCGAAGGCGGTGCTCGCCGGCAGCGCCGGGACGGTGAGGCTGGTGACTGCGAGGGCCAGGACGATCTTACGCATGGGATACTCCTCCGAGATGTTGAGGAGTGTTTAGTCCGCCGCCTTTGAGCCCTGCCTGAACCCGTCCGACAGGCGCGGTTCAGGCGATCAGCCCTCGTTCCGGTCGGTCTTGCCGCGGCGATTGGCGTAGAGCAAGGCGGCGACGATCGCGGCGGAACCGATGCCGATCGCCGCGCCCGTCACGATCTTCTTGTTACGGCTCTCGCCGGCGTCGCGGTCCGGCGACGCGGCGCCGGTCTGCTTTCCGGAACGGGTTTTGGTGCTCTTCGCTTTCTCGGCCATCGGACGTCTCCTTGCTTCAGCGCCTCCTAAAGGAGCAAGCGCGGCCTCGCCAAGCCGTCACTTTTCGTGGACAGCGCCGTTCCGCTCACGCATGCCCATGCAGAAAGGGGAGTGAGCATGAGCCGTCACCGTATCGCGATCATCGTCGGCAGCCTTCGCGCGGGCAGCCTCAACCGCAAGGTTGCGCAGTCGATCTGCGCCTTTGCCTCGGACACGCTGGACTGCGGGATCGTCGAGATTGCCGATCTGCCGCTCTACAACCAGGACAGCGACTCGGCGCCGCCGCCCGAATATGTGCGCTTTCGCGAGCGGATCGCGGCCGTCGACGGCATCCTGTTCTGCACGCCCGAATATAATCGCGGCGTTCCCGGCGTGCTCAAGAATGCGATCGACATCGGCTCGCGGCCTTATGGCCAGAGCGTGTGGGACAAGAAGCCGGCGGCGATCGTCAGCGTGTCTCCCGGAGCGATCGGCGGCTTCGGCGCCAATCATCAGCTGCGCCAGGCCTGCGTCTTTCTGAACATGCCGGTAATGCAGCAGCCGGAAGCCTATCTCGGCAACGTCACCGATGCCAGTTTCGGCGACGACAATTGCCTGAAGGACGGTCCGCTGAAGGATCTGGTCACGAACCTGGCGCACGCTTTCGCCGATTGGGTCGACGTGATCGTGCGCTCGCGGCGGCTGCTTGCCGAAGATCTCGCCCATCGCAGCTGAACTGGAGCGGCGAGCCGCATGCCCGCGGTGACCAGTCGAGCAGCCTTTGAGGATACGCACAGGCAACGGCTTCGTTGAGCAGTGTCGAAGGAGCAGATGCGATGACTGAGCCCCGTAACGATGACACGAACCCGGACGCGCAGAGCGCGCAACGGGACGATGCCGCCGCCAAGGTTGTCGGTCCCGGCGAGACGCCGTCGCCAAGCGCTGGCAGCGACGTGACCCCCCCGGACGTCGACGAAGCGCTCGACGTCGAGCATGTGCACGACCGCGCCAGCTGAGCTTGTTCGCAGCGGCCCGCTTGGTATAGCCTGGACCCATGCATTTCGTCGTCATCGGTAAGGACAAGGGCGCCGGCGAGGCGCGACTGCAGCATCGTGCCGCCCATCTCGAATTCGTCGCGGATGAGCAGAACAAGATCGTCTATGCCGGCCCGCTGATCGAGCAGGGCCGGATGATCGGCAGCCTGTTCGTCTTCGACGTGCCCGACCGCGGAACGCTCGACACCTATCTCGCCGCAGACCCTTATTTCGTCGGGGGTATTTTCGAGACGGTGGAGATTTACGAGAGCCGGAAGATGGTGCCCGAACAGACGCCCGGCTTCCTCAGGGAAGAAGCGGACAAGGCGCGCGCCGCGGCGCAGGTCTGAGTTCCGCCGCTTCGGCTTTGCGGCGCGGCACCACAGACGGGCGCCGCGCCGCGCCGGCTCACTCCTTGATCGACGCCATGTCGATGACGAAGCGATATTTGACGTCGCTCTTCAGCATCCGCTCGTAGGCGGTCTCGATCTGCTGGATGCGGATCGGCTCGATGTCGGAGACGATGTCGTGCTCGGCGCAGAAGTCGAGCATCTCCTGAGTCTCGGCGATGCCGCCGATCAGTGAGCCGGCGAGGCTGCGGCGGCGGAAGATGAGCAGTCCGACCGAGGGCGAGGGATGGGGCTCGGCGGGAACGCCGACCAGGGTCATGGTGCCCTCGCGCTTCAGCAATGCCAGGAACGCATCGAGATCGTGCGGCGCCGCGACCGTGTTGAGGATGAAATCGAAGCTGCCGGTATGCGCCTTCATCTCGGATCGCTCGCGCGACACGACCACCTCGTCGGCACCGAGCGCCTTGGCATCGTCGCGCTTGGAGGGCGATGTGGTGAAGGCGACGACATGGGCGCCGAGCGCCTTGGCGAGTTTGATGCCCATGTGGCCGAGGCCGCCGATCCCGACGATCCCGACCTTCTGTCCGGGGCCCACCTTCCAGTGGCGCAGCGGCGACCAGGTGGTGATGCCCGCGCAGAGCAGAGGCGCAACCGCGGCGAGCTGCTCGCGCTTGTGGCGGATCTTGAGGACGAACTCCTCGCGGACGACGATCTGGTCGGAATAGCCGCCATAGGTGTTGCCGCCGTCTTCCTGGGCCGGGCCGTTATAGGTGCCGGTGAAGCCTTTTTCGCAATATTGCTCGAGGCCTTCTTGGCAGGACGGGCAGGTGAGGCAGGAATCGACCATGCAGCCGACTCCGACGACGTCGCCGACCGCGAATTTGGTGACGTCCCCGCCGACCGCCGTAACGGTGCCGACGATTTCATGTCCAGGGACGCAGGGATAGATGGTGCCGCCCCATTCGCTGCGCGCGGTGTGAAGGTCCGAATGGCAGACGCCGCAATGCTCGATGGCGATGACGACGTCGTTGGCACGCGGATCGCGGCGCTCGAACGAGAAGGGCTCGAACGGGGTGGTGGCGGACTGGGCGGCATAAGCGCGGGTCGGGATCATGGGAAGCTCCTGTGGCCGGATTGCCGCGCGCTTAGCAGAGCAGGGGTGGGGGGGCGCAAGGGGCGGACGCCAAGGCGCTCCCGGCGTCACGGGGCACCCGCTTCATGGTCCGCCGCGCGAGGCGCCGTGCGACCCGCACCATGGCTGGCGCGGCCTCGATCCCGCTGGGCCGCGAATCGCTCCGGCGCCCCGCTCCACCGCATCGATGTTGTGCTCACTGCTCCGCAGTCGCACCTTCGAAGGTGGGCGGCAGTGCCTCATATCCCGAGCCGAGCAATGCCCTCACCTCGCCGGTCTGCGTTCTGCGGATGAAATCGATGATGCTCGTTCCGGAAAAGCGGATCGAAAGACAGGCGCGGTCGATCACGTGGAACTTGAACGAGCCGTCCGCCTCAGGGCGCCAGCACAGATACTCGCCGTTGATGCTGCGGCCGTAGAAGCGCAGATCTTCGAAAAAAGAGGCGACGTCACGGCTCTCGGCGTCATAGGGTTCGAGGCAATCGATGTCGCCAATCTCGATGCAATCGTCCCGGCATGCATCGATGAGCGAATGGACCTGGGCGCGGAGATGAACGCCACGAACGAGAAGGCCATCATTGCCGAACATGCTGAACGGCATTTCGATGACGAACAGACCGTTGGTCGTGCCGTACCCAAAAGTTTCCGCGAAGATCTTGTAGGATGCCGGAAAGGGGCCGATCTCCACCTCGGCAGCGGCGATTTCACTGGCGGACGCTGCGCGCGTGATGGTCAAGCTGTCGAAAAGCCGGGTGACGTCGTCGTCAGCCATCACAATGCCTTCTTCCGCTCCAATTCCGCTTAGCCCGCTCCCCAGCGGAGCGCATCTCGCAACCGGTGTCGCCCTATTCCGCTGCGGCAACCTCCATGGTCGGTCTGTCGCGTGAGACCACCTTGGCAGTGATTGTGTGCACTGTCACCGACATCCTTGCTGTCACCGACACCCGCACCGACACCCGAAATCCCGGTAGCCTGATCCAGGGCCATCTAGTCCCGCAGGGGCAGGCGCGTTGCAGCGAGCTCGTGGTCGATATCGTCTGCGATCGCAGCCGCATCTCTGTCGTCGCGCCGCGCCCGAAGCGCGTCGCGCTTCGCGATCATTGCGGCCCGCCGCTCGCCCTTCGGCAAGGCGGCGACCGCCGTGTAGGCCCGAACGGCCCTCACCCAGCGCGAGTCGTCCGAGGGCACGTCCTCGGATACGCGTGCGAAGGGGTAGCCGGCGAAAACCAGCTTCCCTGCCTTCTGTTCGAAAAACAGCAGCAGTTTCATGTCTCGCTCAAAAACGTAGCGCGTGCAGCCGCCGCGCAGCGCGTCTGGGTTCGGTTGCCTCAGTTCATTGGGATCGCTCCGCGTCAGAAATTCGCCGGATTTTGCCAGCCAGCCCCAAAGCTCCACCTGCTGTGGTAATTCGCTACCCTTGAGCAACATCGTCGGGCGGACGAGCACCAGGCCTGCCTGTCCCTCTCCCTCCGTCCGTTCACCGATCACTGTGCCGACCAGAATGGTATCGGCGCGTTCGACGAGCTCGAGGCTGGTCGGCACATGATAACTTCGCACGACCGAGCAGGCCGATGCCGGTGTCGGCGTGAAGCAGAGGAGCGCAATTGCGAGGTACAGCGATCGCATCCGGGCTACTTGGCCAATCTGTCTGCGCTGTTCAACAGAGCTCTTTCGACGTGGGAGTGCTGCCGAGCTTCCCCTCGCTTCTCGAGCCTCGCCGGCGGCGGCGCAACCTGGCCCTCCGGTCGTTCTGGAGGTTCATGGGTCTGGCATGTCCAAAGAGGTTGGCATGCCGCGTCCATCACGGCTTCACTTTCGCGCCGACATCCTGAAGAGAAGGCACATGTCGCGACGCCTCCGTTTGCTCAACACGCTCAAGGACGAGCAGCAGCTCGCCTCCAGCCCGCGCCAGCACGCGGCACTTTCGGCCTCCGCGGGCACCGGCAAGACCCACGTCCTCACCGCCCGGGTGCTGCGCCTTTTGCTCTCCGGGGTCGATCCGTCCTCGATCCTCTGCCTGACCTTCACCAAGGCCGGCGCCGCCGAGATGGCCGACCGCATTCATGAGCGCCTGGCCTATTGGGTGCGGCTGGAAACGAGCGAGCTCCGTAAGGATCTGTTCGCCCTTGGCGAGCCGAACGACGACGACAATGTCGCGCGGGCACGGACCCTGTTCGCGCGGGTGCTCGACGCCGCCGGCGGCGGGCTGCGCATCCAAACCATTCATGCTTTCTCGCAGAGCCTGCTCGCCGCCTTTCCGACCGAGGCCGGGCTCGTCCCCGGCTTTCGGCCGCTCGAAGGGCGCGAGGAGCAATTGCTGGCGCGGCAGACGCTGGCGGAAATGCTGGTCCGCGCCGAGGACGGCAGCGATCTGCCGCTGATCCGCGACGTCCAGGCGCTCAGCCACCGGCTCGGCGAGGCCGGGGCCGAGGCGTTCCTGCGCGCCTGCGCGCGGGCGCCGGCTCCGATGGAGGCGCTCGGCGCGCGCGAGGGCATCGAGGCGAAACTCCGCCGCGCCTTCGATCTGCCGAGCGGGGATATCGAGACGGCGATCGCCGACGGCTGCTGCGACGACGTGTTCGACCTTCAGAGCCTCGAGCGACTCACCGCCGCCAACCGGAACTGGGGCACCGCGACGGGGCTCAGTTGCTGTGAGGTCGTCGCTGCCTGGCGCGGCCGCGGCAATGCCGAGCGGGCCGCAAGCCTGGAGGAGATCGCTTCGCTGGTGCTGACCAAGGCGGGCGAGCCGCGCAAGGTAACCGCCGGCCTCGTCAAGGCCGATCCCGATTATGCCGAGCATGCAGCACGCCTGGTGGAATGCTGCCGCACTCTGCTCCAGATGCGGCGGACCGCCGCTCTGGTCGAGTGCCTCGCCGCCGGACTGCGCGCCGGCCAGACCTTCGCCCTTGCCTACGGCGCCGCCAAGCGCGCCGCCGGTGCCGTCGATTTCGACGATCTCATCCGCCGCGCAGAATCCCTGCTGCTGACGCCGGGGATCGGCGAATGGGTGCGCTACAAGCTCGACCAGGCCACGGACCACATCCTCGTCGACGAGGCGCAGGACACGAACGAGCGGCAATGGAACATCGTCCGCGCGCTCAGCGTGGAATTCTTCGCCGGTGAGAGCGCCTCGCCGCGCCCGCGCACCATCTTCACCGTCGGCGACTACAAGCAGGCGATCTTCGGCTTTCAGGGCACCAATCCAAAAGCCTTCGAGGTCGCCCGCGCCTGGTTCGCACGCGAGGCGGCGGGGGTGGACCGCGACTTTCTCGATCTTTCCATGGACCGCAGTTTCCGCTCGTCGCCCGAGATCCTGGCCCTGGTCGACCGGGTGATCGCGGAACTCGGCCATGACGCGCTCGGACTGCCCGATCCGCCCAATCCGCACGTCGCCCACCATGCCGGCCGACCCGGGTCGGTGACCTTGTGGGCACCGTTCACCGGCGACGAGGGCGAACCGGAGGAGGAAGCGGGCGAGGAGGGGTGGGTCTCGGACACCGTCCGCGTCTATGCGGGAAAGATCGCGAAGCAGATCAGCGCCTGGCTCGACGATCCCTTCTTCGTCGCGTCGAAGAACCGGCCGCTGCGTCCGGAGGACATCCTGATCCTCGTCCGCCGGCGCGGCGACCTCGCCTCACTGATCGTCGCGCGACTCCATGCGGAGAATGTCCCGGTGGCCGGTGTCGACCGTTTGCTGCTGACCGCGCCGCTCGCGGTGCAGGATCTGCTCGCCGCGGCGCGGTTCGCGATGCAGCCGCTCGACGACCTCAATCTGGCGTCGCTGCTGGTCTCCCCCTTGTTCGGCTGGAGCCAGGATGACCTTTACGAAGCGGCTTTCGGGCGCAACGGTGCGCTGTGGCCGCGCGTGCGCGCGCTCGCCGCGGATCCGGCGAACCTGCCCGAGGCGTTTCGGGGCCGGCTCGCCGCCACGATCGGCGGCCTCTCCGCCATTCTCGCCATGGCGGATTATGCGACGCCGCATCAGTTCCTAGAAACGATCCTGTCGGGTGCGCCCGGCGGCCGCCGCGCCCTCCTCGAGCGGCTGGGCCCGGAGGCGCGTGATCCGATCGAGGAACTGCTCGCTTCGGCGCTGGAGTTCGAAGCCAATTCGGCACCTTCGCTGCAGCGTTTCCTCGAATGGTTCGCACGTGGCGACGTCGAGATCGTTCGCGATCCCTCCGCGCCGCTCGACGCAGTTCGGGTGATGACGGTGCACGGATCGAAAGGCCTGCAATCGCCCGTGTTGATCCTCGCCGATGCCTGCGCCGATCCCGATCGCAAGGGGGGCGGCATCGGGGGCAGTTTCACCAGCCTCGCCCTTGCCGACGAGGACATCCAGGTTCCGATCTTCCGGCCACGCAAGGAAGAATTGGTCGAGCCGCTCACCGGCCAGATCGCCAGGCTCGACCGGGACGAACGCGAGGAGCATTGGCGGCTTCTCTATGTCGCGCTGACCCGTGCGGAGGAACGCCTCTACGTCGGCGGGGCGCTCGGGCCGATGGCGAAGGGCGTGCCGCCGCTCGCCAGCTGGTATCGCGCGATCGAGACCGGACTGGCGAGCCTCGGCGCCGACTGGCAGGAGGATCCTCAATGGGGAAGGGCGCTCCGGCACGGCGACGTGCCGAAGGCTGCCCGGGCGGATCCGCGCCGTATGCCGGCGCCGGTGGTGCTGCCGGAATGGACGGCACGCGCCGCGCCACTCGAAGCGCGGCCACCGCGGCCGCTGGCGCCGTCGGCGCTCGGCGAGGACGATGTCAGCGATCCGCCGCCATCGCCGGCGATGCGCGACGCCGCGCTGCGCGGTCGCCTGCTCCATCAATTGTTCGAGCGCTTGCCGGACGTTCCTTCTGCGGAGCGGAGCGCCCGTGCCGATCGCTGGCTGCAGCAGGCCGCCGGAGTCGACGATGCGGCGCTGCGCCGGTCCCTTGTCGACGATGCCTGCGCGGTGATCTCCGATCCGCGGCATGCAGAGCTGTTCGGGCCGTCGGCGCTGGCAGAAGCCCCGATTGCGGCGGTCGTCGCCGACGGTCTCGTCGTGTCGGGTACGGTCGACCGGCTGCTCGTCGGGCCGGACAGGATCGTCGTCGCCGACTTCAAGACCGGACGGCGGGCACCGGCATCGGCCGAGGCCATTCCGGTGCCGCATCTGCGGCAGATGGCCGCCTATGCCGAGGCGTTGCGGGTGATCTTTCCGGGGCGCCGGATCGAGGCGAAACTCCTCTATACGTCGGCGCCGGTGCTGCACGATCTGCCGGACGACCTCCTTGCCAGGTACCTGCCGCAAGCCGCTTGAGACGGGGCGCCCGGCACCCTACATCAGGCTCAACTTTCAGGAGACTGCAATGGCTACCAAGAGTGTCACCGACGCATCCTTCGACACTGACGTGCTCGGCGCCTCGAAGCCGGTGCTGGTCGATTTCTGGGCGGAATGGTGCGGCCCGTGCCGGATGATCGCACCCGCGCTGGAGGAGATCAGCAACGAACTCGGCGAGAAGGTCGAAGTCGTGAAGCTCAACATCGACGACAATCCCGAGGCGCCGTCCAAATATGGCGTTCGCGGCATTCCGACGATGATCCTGTTCAAGGACGGGCTGCCGGCGGCGACCAAGGTCGGCGCGGCACCGAAGACGCAGCTGCAGACCTGGCTGGAAGGCCAGCTCTGATCGCAACCGAATTCTGATGCACGAGAAGGAGGGTGCGGCTCAGGCCGCATCCTCCTTTTCCATGTCCGGCGCCGCCGCGGGCGCGCGGCCCAGCCACCGGTCGAACGCCTGCTCGGCGCGCAGCGTGTAGAGGCGCTTGCGATTGGCCTTCTTGGCCTTGCCCTCGACCGGCGGGAACAGGCCGAAATTGACGTTCATCGGCTGATAGAGATCGGCCTCGGCGCCGCCGGTGATGTGGCCGAGCAGGGCGCCGAACGCAGTCTCAGAAGGCGGCGGCGCAAGGGTCTCGCCGCGGAGTTCCGCAGCGGCGAAGCGACCGGCCATCAACCCCACCGCCGCCGATTCGACATAGCCTTCGCAGCCGGTGATCTGACCGGCGAAGCGGATGTGCGGCGCTTTCCTGAGGCGCAGGGTCCGATCGAGCAATTGCGGGGAATTGATGAAGGTGTTGCGGTGGAGACCGCCCAGGCGGGCGAACTCGGCCTTCTCCAGACCCGGAATGGTTCGGAACAGCCGCACCTGTTCGGCATATTTGAGCTTGGTCTGAAAACCGACCATGTTCCACAGCGTGCCGAGGGCATTGTCCTGGCGGAGCTGGACGACGGCATAGGGCCAGCGACCGGTCTTGGGATCGTCGAGCCCGACCGGCTTCATCGGCCCGTAGCGCAGGGTGTCGACGCCGCGCGCCGCCATCACCTCGATCGGCATGCAGCCTTCGAAATAGGGCGTGTCCTTCTCCCACTCCCGAAATTCGGTCTTCTCGCCGTCGATCAGGCCCTGGTGGAAGGCGAGATATTGCTCCTTGGTCATCGGGCAGTTGATGTAATCCTTGCCATCGCCGCCATCCGCGCCGGACTTGTCCCAGCGCGACGCCATCCAGGCGATGTCCATGTCGATCGAGTCGCGGTGGACGATCGGCGCGATCGCATCGAAGAAGGCGAGCGCATCTGCACCGGTGGCGGCGCCGATCGATTCGGCGAGGCCCAGCGCGGTGAGCGGGCCGGTGGCGACGATCGTCATCCCGCTTTCCGGCAACGAATCGATCCGTTCGCGCACGATCTCGATGTTCGGGTGGGCGGCGAGACGGGCGGTGACCGCGTCGGAAAAGCCGTCCCGATCAACCGCGAGCGCGGACCCGGCGGGAACCTTGTGCGCGTCGGCGCAGGCCATGATCACCGATCCGAGCGCCCGCATCTCAGAATGGAGCAGGCCGACGGCATTATGCTCGGCATCGTCGGAGCGGAAGGAATTGGAGCAGACGAGCTCGGCAAGGCCGTCGGTCTGGTGCGCGGGGCTTCGCTCGCCGGTGCCGCGCATTTCGGACAGGCGTACGCTGACGCCGGCCTCCGCCAGCTGCCAGGCCGCTTCCGATCCGGCGAGACCGCCGCCGATGATGTGGATTTGTTGTGTCATTCGCCCGTGCGATAGTCGCTTTGACCAGGAGGAGAAAGCCGTGTTGGACCATGTCGGTTTCGCCGTGTCGGATCTCGCCCGCTCGCGGCACTTCTACGAGGCGGCGCTGGCGCCGCTTGGAATCACGCTGATCATGGAAGTCGGCCCGAGCGAGACCGAGAGCCGTGGCACCGCCCTGGGCTTCGGGGTCGAAGACAATCCGTTCTTCTGGATCGGCGACAACGAACGGGTCGGCGAGGGCACCCATGTCGCCTTTCGCGCGGTTACCCGCGCCGAGGTGGACGCGTTCCACGCGGCGGCCCTTGCGGCGGGCGGCCGCGACAACGGCGCACCCGGCCTGCGGCCGCATTACGGACCGACTTATTATGCCGCGTTCGTCCACGATCCCGACGGCATCAACGTCGAAGCCGTCTGCCATCGGGAAGAATAGACCGCGAAAGCCCGGCTAAACCAAGGATGGATGCACCATTCTCGGACCAGGCTGATTCAGCCTGATCCGATCATGCTCTACTCCGCGCTGCCGTCGATCGCGGCGTCGCTTGCTGCCAGGGTCTGGTCCTCGACGTCGACGACGACCTCGGCTTCCTCTTCGCTTTCCTCGATGCGTGCCGCCGAGACGACATGTTCGCCGTCGGCGACCCGGAACAGGATCACGCCCTGGGTATTGCGCCCGGTCACCCGCACCGAGCCGACAGTGGTCCGGATCAGCTTGGCCTGATCGGTGACCAGCATCAGCTGCTCGCCGCTATGGGCTGGGAAGCTCGCGACCACGGGTCCGTTGCGATCCGAGCTGACGATGTTGGTGATGCCCTGGCCGCCGCGGTTGGTGCGGCGATATTCGTAGGCCGAAGTGCGCTTGCCGTAGCCGTTGGCGGTGACGGTGAGCACGAACTCCTCGGCGGCCTGGAACTGCGCCATGCGCTCCGGCGACAGGGTCACTTCGCGCTCGCCCTCCTTCCACGGCGCGGCCTTGAGGTAATCTTCGCGCTCCTGCGGCGTCGCATCGAAGCCGCGCAGCACCGACATCGAAATGACCTCGTCGCCGTCGGCAAGGCGGGCGCCGCGGACGCCGGTGGAATCGCGGCTCTGGAATTCGCGCACGTCGGTCGCGGCGAAGCGGATCGCGCGGCCGTTGCGGGTGGCGAGCAGGACGTCATCCTCTTCGGTGAGCAGCGAGACGCCGATCAGGCGGTCGTCGGAACCTTCCTCGAAGCGCATCGCGATCTTGCCGCTGGTGCGGATGTTGGCGAACGCGTCCATCGAATTGCGCCGCACCGATCCCTTGGCGGTGGCGAACATGACGTGGAGCGCGCTCCACTCCTCCTCATTCTCCGGCAGCGGCAGGACGGTGGAGATGGTCTCGCCTGCCGCCAGCGGCAGCAGATTGATCATCGGTCGCCCGCGAGTCGCCGGACCGCCCTCGGGCAGGCGCCAGACCTTCATCCGATAGACCTTGCCGAGGGTCGAGAAGAACAGCACCGGCGTGTGCGTCGACGTCACGAACAGATGGGTGACCGCATCCTCGTCCTTGGTCGCCATGCCGGCGCGGCCCTTGCCGCCCTTGTTCTGGGCGCGGAAGGTGTCGAGCGGAGTGCGCTTGATATAGCCTTCCATGGTCACGGTGACGACCATGTCCTCGCGCTCGATCAGATCCTCGTCGTCAATCCCTTCCGCAGACGGCGCGATCTCGGTGATGCGCGGAGTCGCATAGGCCGCATCGATCGCGTCGAACTCCTCCTGCATGACCGCATAGAGCTTGACCCGGTCGCCGAGGATTTCGAGCAGTTCGGCGATGGTAGTGGCGAGTTCGCGCAGTTCGCCGGCAATCTCGTCGCGGCCGAGCCCGGTCAGGCGGTGGAGCCGGAGCTCGAGGATCGCGCGAACCTGCACGTCCGACAGCCGGTAGGTGGCGTCATCCGCCTGATGCTCGACCGCTTCGACGAGCTTGATGTAGGGTGCGATCTCCTCGATCGCCCATTCGCGGGCGAGCAGGGCGGCCCGGGCTTCGGCCGGTGAGGCCGAACCGCGGATGATCCGCACCACCTCGTCCAGATTGGTGACCGCGATCACCAGCCCGAGCAAGATGTGGGCGCGCTCGCGGGCCTTGTTCAGCTCGAACTTGGTGCGCCGCGTGATCACTTCCTCGCGGAACTTGACGAACGCCTCGATGATGTCGCGCAGGTTCAGCGTTTCCGGGCGGCCGCCGCGGATCGCGAGCATGTTGGCCGGGAAGCTCTGCTGCGCCGGCGTGTGCCGCCAGAGCTGGTTCAGCACCACGTCCGCGGTGGCGTCGCGCTTCAGCTCGATGACGACGCGGACGCCCTCGCGGTTCGATTCGTCGCGGATGTCCGCGATGCCCTCGATCCGCTTGTCCTTGGCCGCTTCCGCGATCTTCTCGACCAGGTTGGACTTGCCGACCTGGTAGGGGATGGCGGTGAGGACGATCGACTGGCGATCGCCCCGCGCGGTCTCGACGACGTGGCGGGCGCGCATGATGATGCTGCCGCGGCCGGTATGATAGGCGTTGCGGGCGCCGCCCTGGCCGAGGATCAAAGGTCCGGTCGGGAAATCCGGGCCGGGCACGATCTCGATCAGTTCGTCGACGGTGATCGCCGGATTCTGGATGTAGGCGCGGCAGGCGGCCAGCACTTCGCCGAGATTGTGCGGCGGGATGTTGGTCGCCATGCCGACGGCAATGCCGCCGGCGCCGTTGACGAGCAGGTTCGGAAAGCGCGCCGGCAGCACCTGCGGCTCGCGCTCCGACGCATCGTAGTTCGGCTGGAAATCCACCGTGTCCTTGTCGATATCATCGAGCAAGGCGGAGGCGACGCGTGCGAGGCGGGCCTCCGTATACCGCATCGCCGCGGGCGGATCCGGGTCCATCGAACCGAAATTGCCCTGGCCGTCGATCAGCGGCACCCGCATCGACCAATCCTGGGTCATGCGCGCCAGCGCATCGTA
This sequence comes from Sphingosinicella sp. BN140058, assembly GCF_004135585.1. Taxonomy (NCBI): domain Bacteria; kingdom Pseudomonadati; phylum Pseudomonadota; class Alphaproteobacteria; order Sphingomonadales; family Sphingosinicellaceae; genus Sphingosinicella; species Sphingosinicella sp. BN140058. Next base: position 5,311,824 of record NZ_CP035501.1, read on the forward strand.
GATCGAGCTGTCGCCGTGCGGGTGATATTTACCCATCACGTCGCCGACCAGTCGGGCGGACTTGCGGTAGGGCCGACCGGCGACGAAGCCGGCCTCGTGCGCGCCGTAGAGTATGCGGCGATGCACCGGCTTCAGGCCGTCGCGCACGTCGGGAAGCGCGCGGCTGACGATCACCGACATTGCGTAGTCGAGGTACGAGGTCTTCATCTCGTCGACGATGGAAATCGGAGAGATATCGCTGTTGTCGATGGTCGGCGGTACGCTGGCCACTTACTGTTCCTGTTGCTGCGGGGTGCGTCCGAACGGACGTCTGGAATGATCGCGGTGGACCCTAGCGCCTGTTTCCGCCGAGCGCCACCCGCGCGTGCACGCGTACGCGCGCGCACGCGTCGCCTAGAAGGTCATCCCCGGTGGAAGCGCCAGCGGGTGTCGTCGCTGTTGGCGGCGTCATAGGCATAGCCGTCGCTGTCGAAGCCCTTGACCTGGTCCGGGTCCACCAGGCCGTGCTCGCAGATGTAGCGTGCCATCATGCCCCGCGCACGTTTGGCGGCGAAGGTGTTGAAGCGCAGGCCGTTCGGACCCTCTTCGCGGAAGTCGATCTCGATGACGCGAACGCTCGCAGGCAGCTTGCCGTCGACCGCCTGCCAATATTCCTTGCTGGCGAGATTGATCACGGTGTCGCCGCCCGTCTCCGCGAGATCGGCGGCGAGCCGATCGGCAATCCTGCCCTGCCAATAGTCATAAAGGTTACGGCTGCGGCCCGGCGCCCATCTGGTACCCATTTCCAGCCGGTAGGGACGGATCGCGTCGAGCGGGCGGAGCAGGCCGTAGAGACCCGAAAGGATGCGCAGATGGTCCTGGGCGAAGCGCACCGCCTGATCGTCGACGCTGTGCACCTCGAACCCGGCATAGACGTCGCCTGCGAAAGCGTAGAGCGCCGGACGCGTCGGTTGCTCGGCAAAGCCGCGGTAGCGCTCGACGTTGAGCGCGGCGAGCGGCTCCGAGATGTGCATCAGCCCGGCAAGCTTCGGCTTGGACAGCCTGGCGGCGGCGGCGGCGAGCGCCTCGGCCTCTTCGGCGAACCGGGGCTGGGTCGGGTCGAGCGGGGGCAGGGGACGCTTGTAATCGAGCGTCTTGGCAGGTGAAATGACGGCAAGCATCGGGTGCGGTTAGCGATGCCGCGGCTTTGCTGTCAAACCGCCGCCCGAGGCGAGGGATTGTGGCGTGTTTCCGGCCGTTTGCGGTTCAAGCGGGGTTCAGTGCCGGGGCGCTAGAAACAGGCAGGGAATGACGATAGTAGAGCCACCCTCTCCAGGGCGGTGTTCGCTGCGGGGCAGTTCATCAGGAGGCATTTCGGTTATGGCTTCGGTTTCCAGGCTTTCGCTCGGAATCGCCCTCGCGCTCGGCACCGCCTCGGTCGTCGCGATCGCGCCGGCGGATGCGAAGAAGGCGCCCTATACGGGGCCGAGCTTCACCAAGGAGGAGCGGGCTTCGCTTGCCGCGCTGGAGGCGGCGCTCGCCGCCCGTAATTACAGCGCCGCCAACGCCGCGCTGACCACCGCGCAATCCGCCGCGCGCGGCGCCGATGCGCGCTACCAGCTTGCCGGCCTGCAGCTCCGCCTCGGCCGCGAGACCAACAATACCGCCCTCCAGGGCGCCGCGGTCGACGATTTGCTGGCGAGCGGCCGGATCCCCGTGGCCGAGCAGGCGCCGCTGTACGCGACCCAGGGCGTGCTCGCCTCGTTCGCCGGCAAGCGCGAGCGCGCGGAGACCGCGCTCGCCCGCGCCTTCGAACTCGCCCCGAGCCCGGATGCAGCGATCGCGCTCGCCCGGGTCAAGCTCGACCTGCGCAAGAATGCCGAAGCGGTCGCGCTGATCGACCGCGCAATCGAGCTTCAGGCGGCAAGCGGCCAGAAGGCACCTGAAGCCTGGTACCGGCGCGGCCTGACCCTGGCGACGATGAATGCGATGGCGCCGCAGGCAATCAAGTTCAGCCGCGCGCTGGTCGCCGCTTATCCCAATGCGACCAACTGGCGCGACGCGGTTCTGCTCTACCGCGATTATGCGAAGCCCGATGCGGCCACCACGCTGGACGCCACCCGGCTGCAGCGCCTGTCCAAGGCGCTCGCCGGGGAGCGAGACTATATGGAAGCGGCGCAGGCCTTCGGCAGCGCCAACCTCCCGGCAGAGGCGCAGTCCGTGTTTCAGGAGGGGGTGAACGACCGCATGGTCGATCCCGCCAAGGCGACCTTCAAGGAAGCCATCGCCACCTCCAAGAAGAACGCCACTTCTGCCAAGGCGAAGCTCGCCGCGGCCCGCACCGCGGCGGCCTCGGCAGCGACCGGTACCGCCGCGCTCGACGCGGGCGACCAATATCTGAGCTTCGGCGACTATGCTGCCGCCGCCGACCTGTATCGCATCGCGCTCCAGAAGGGCGGGATCGATCCCAATGTCGGCAACACCCGTCTCGGCATTGCGCTCGCGCTCGCCGGCCAGCGTCCGGATGCCGACGCTGCCTTTCGCACGGTCGGCGGCCCCCGCGCCGACCTCGCCGCCTTGTGGCTGATCTGGCTGTCCCAGCGCGCCTGATCGCCGAACCACCATCCCCCCTCAGGAGAGTTCGTCATGAAGTTCGTTTCCAGCCTCGCGATCGCCGCCTCGCTGATCGTCGGCGGCGTCGCTGCGGCCCCGGCCGTTGCCCAAGACAAGGCTGCCAAGGCGCCCGAGCGCAAGTTCAAGCTCAGCAAGGAAGCGCAGAACGCGATCGCGGCCCTCCAGAAGTCGCTCACCGAAAAAGCGGCCGATTTCCCGGAGAAGCTCGCCGCCGCGCAGGCGGTGGCGAAGAACACCGACGACAAATATGTGATCGCTAAGTTCCAGCTCCAGCGGGCGTCCGAGGAGAATAACAAGGACGCGCAGCGCGCCGCGGTCGAGGCGATCCTCGCCAGCGGCGGCGCCGACGCTTCCGAGACCACCCAGCTCCAGACCTATCTCGCCGGCAATGCGATCGAGTCCGGCGATTACGGCGCGGCGGAAACCTTCTATGCACAGAAGATCGCCGCCAATCCGAACGATCTCGACAGCGTCGTCAATCTCGCCCGCGCCAAGATCGAGCTGAAGAAGGAAGCCGAGGCGCTGACCCTGCTGCAGAAGGCGATCTCGATGAGCAAGGCTTCCGGCCAGAAGCCGCCCGAAGCCTGGTATCGCAACGCGCTCGGCATCGCCTACAAGCAGAAGAACACCGCACTCTCCAACCAGCTCGCGACCGAAGTTCAGCAGGCCTATCCGAGCCCGGAGAATTTCAAGAATCTGGTCTCGATCTCGGTCCCGGCAATTGCCAAGGACGAGGAAGCCTATGTCGATCTGATGCGCCTGATGCAGGACAGCGGATCGCTCGAGACCGGCGAGTATCTGCGTCTCGCCGAATATCTCGATTACAACCGCAATTGGGGCGAGGCCAAGGCCGTGCTCGAGGCGGCGGCCAAGTCCGGCAAGTCCGGCGCGGGGCATGCCGCGCTGCTGACCAAGGTCAACAGCCGGGTCGCGGAAGACAAGGCGGCGTTGCCGGGCGTCGAGCCGAAGGCACGCAGCGCCGCCAACGGGCAGCTGGCGGCGAACCTCGCCGGGATCTATGCCGGCTATGGCGATTATACCAAGGCGGCTGAGCTCTATCGGCTCGCTTTGCAGAAGGGCGGCGTCGACGCCAATCTGGTCAACACCCGGCTCGGCATCGCTCTGGCTCGCGGTGGCAACCGCGCCGAGGCGGAAACCGCGTTCAAGGCGGTGACCGGCCTTCGCAGCCAGGTCGCCAATCTTTGGATGGCCTGGCTCGCCCAGCGCGGCTGAGCCCGAACGTTTCGGAACGAGGAGGCGCCGGAGCGATCCGGCGCCTTTTTCGTCCCGGCCATCCCGGATCGGGCCGGGCGCACTGCCGTGGCCCCAATTGACCGCTTCCCCGATTGTGCCGGCCTTGTTAACCTCTCTGCGGCACAGATGCCCGCCATTCGCGTGAGCTGAGGACGATGCGCTTCGACGACATGATTGCCACGGTGCTGGAGCAGGGGGAGGGAAGCCCCGCTGCGATCGCCGCCAAGTGGCGCCAGCTCGTCGACCTGATCGCCCAGCGCCGTGCGGTTCGCCTCAGCGATCAGGCGCTGCAGGCGCTCGACTGGCTGCGCGCCTTCCGGCTCGAAGTGCCGGCGGACACACGCTGCGCGACCGCGCGCAGCTTCTCGGGGCGGCGGGTGTCGGCGGCCGCCGTCGCCTTCTTCGCCGAGGACAAGCCGACCGTCGCCGGGCCGCTCATCTCCGGCGCCTTGCTCACCCGCGACGAATGGATCGCTCTGCTGCCGAGCCTGACCCCGACGGCACGTGCGCTGCTGCGCCACCGCCGGGACCTCGGCCCGGACGTCGAGCATGCGCTGGCGAGCTTTGGCCCTGCCGATTTCGCGCTCTCCGGCACGGTGGCGCCGGTCGCCGCGGCGGAGGTGCGGGCACCCTCGCTCGATGCCGGCGAAACCCAGATCCGCGATCTCGTCGCCAGGATCGAGAATTTTCGTCGGCATCGCGAGGCCGTCGCTCCGTCCTCTCCGTCAGAGCCGCCGCAGCCGCGCGCCACCGGCGATTTCCAGTGGGAGGCGGGGGCCGACGGCATCATCGTCTGGGTCGAAGGCGCGCCGCGCGGACCGCTGATCGGCCAGAGCATCGCTTCGATCGCCGACCGCGGACAGTTCGGAGTCGACGGCCAGGCCGCCGGCGCGTTCGAGAAGAGGGCGCCGTTCCGCGATGCACGGTTCAGCGTCGCCGGGACGGGCGCCGTTTCGGGCGACTGGCGAATCTCCGGCGTTCCCTTCTTCGATCCGGTCCAGGGCAGCTTTCTCGGCTATCGCGGCAGCGCGCGCCGCCCGCGCGTCGACGAGGTCGCCCATGGCGACGGCGCGGCCGGCAAGGCGGGCCTGTACGGCACCAACCTTCCCGCCGATTCGCTGCGTCAGCTGATCCACGAGCTGCGCACGCCCTTGAACGCCATCGTCGGCTTCGCCGAGATGATCGACGGCCAATATATGGGGCCTGCGGCGGCAAGCTATCGCGGCCGCGCGTCCGAAATCATGGAGCAGGCCGGCCGATTGCTGTCGGCCGTGGACGATCTCGATACCGCGGCCCGGATCGAAACGCGGGTCATGCAATTCGAGGAAGCGCCGGTCGATGCCGTGTCGCTGCTGTGCCGGCTGCACGACGCCTATGAGCGGGTTGCGCGCCAGCGCGGCAGCCGGATCGCAATTGAGATCGAAAAGAACCTGCCCGCCGCCAAGGTCGAACTGGCCGCGGCCGAGCGGATGTTCGCGCGCATGCTCGCCGCCACGATCGGCCTTGCCCAGGAGGGCGAGGTGATCGCAGCGACGATGGGCATGGGCACGATGGGCGCGCAGCGCATGCTTTGCCTGGCGATCGACCGCCCGCACGCGATCGACGGCCTCGACGAGCGCGCCTTGCTCGATCCCGGCTACAGCCCCGACGGCGACTGGCCAGGCGCGCCTGCGCTCGGCCTCGGCTTCGCGCTACGCCTGGTCCGCAACCTTGCCGAAGCGGTCGGCGGCGCCCTGATCGTCGGCGGATCGCGCTTCTTCCTCTATCTCCCGCCCGAAGGTCCGGCCGAATTGTCGAGCGGGCAGCAGCAATAAGGGAATCCTCGTCGCCGGCGGCGTTCGCGCCCCAGATGGCAGACGAGGCGTTGGTGTTTTCGGAAAATCGCCATCTGGGGCGCTCATCCTCCCTGTCGCCGTAGGCGATGGGGAGGGAGACCATGCGAAGCATGGTGGAGGGGCTATCGGCGGCGGAGGCCCCTCCACCAGCTTTCAGCTGGTCATGAGCAAGTGCGGGCTGCACTGCAGCCTGCAGTCGTGCCGGGGGCACGACGGGCTTGCTCATCCCCATCCGCTTTGCGGACAGGGAGGATAAGGATGGCCGCTTGCCAACACCGCGGCGGCTCCGCTAATCGCGAAGCTGCCAGCGGGGTACGGGCCTGTAGCTCAATGGTAGAGCCGGCCGCTCATAACGGCTAGGTTGCGGGTTCGAATCCTGCCGGGCCCACCACGCGCCTCCGCGGCGACGCAATTCTCGGCATTTGCCACATGCGGGACACCCGGCTACAGGGGGCGCGCGTCGGGGAGTGGCGCAGTCTGGTAGCGCACCTGGTTTGGGACCAGGGGGCCGTAGGTTCGAATCCTATCTCCCCGACCATTTTGTTGCCGTTGCCGTGCCTGCGTCGGTCTCTTGCATCAGCGCCGCAACCCTTCCGGCGCGCAGATCGCCACTGAGCGTCAATCTGCGCCGGGGACTGCCTCGGCAGGGATGCGGGCGATCACCTTGATTTCGAAATCGAAGCCGGCGAGCCAGGTCACGCCGACCGCGGTCCAATTGGGATAGGGCGGCGCACCGATCTCGGCGGCGCGAACCGACATCACCGTCTCGAGCTGCGCCTGCGGATCGGTGTGGAAGGTGGTGACGTCGACGATGTCGTCGAAGCTGCAGCCGCCGGCGGCGAGCACCGCCCGCAAATTGGCGAAGGCGCGGCGGACCTGGTCCTCGAAGACCGGCTCCGGAGAGCCGTCGTCGCGGCTGCCGACCTGCCCGGATACGAACAGCAGGTCGCCGGAGCGGATCGCCGGCGAATAACGGTGGAGATCGTAGAGCGCGTGGCGATCGGCAGGGAAGACGGCGTCGCGTCTGGACATGGGCAATTCCTTTTCAAGACGAGAAGGTTGGGAAGAAGCGAGGTCAGGCGCGGCGCGCCAGTTCCTCGGGGGTGAAGTCGGCCGACGCGGCGATGCTCTTCTGCCGATCCAGTTCCTCGATCCGGGCGGCGAGCGCGCTGCGGACGTTGGCGTAGGCGTCGGCGCCGAGGACGAGGCGCTTGGGGAGGGACGAACCCTGGTCGGCGAGGGCGATCATCGCATCGGTCATCCGATCCGGATCGCCCTTGATCGTCCACGCGCCGGCGGCGAGCGCGTCGCGCAACTGCCCGGCAGGCGTGTCGGCATAGGCGCCGAGCGGGGTCGTGCGGGCGAAATTGTCGCCGAAGCCGGTGCGGGCCGGTCCGGGCTCGACCAGGGTGATCTCGATGCCGAACGACGCGACTTCCTGCGCGACCGCCTCGACGAAGCCCTCGATGCCCCATTTGGTCGCGTGATAGAGGCTGAAGCCCGGATAGGCGATCTGACCGCCTTCGCTCGAGACTTGCAGGATGCGGCCGCCGCCCTGGCGACGCAGATGCGGAAGCGATGCGCGGATCAGGGCGATCGCACCGATCAGGTTGGTGTCGACGATGGCGCGGACCTGTGCGTCGTCGGCTTCCTCGGCGGCGCCGAGCAGGCCGTAGCCGGCATTGCTGACGACGATGTCGATCCGGCCTTCCGCGGCGAACGCGCGGTCGACGGCTGCACGAACCGCATTCTCGTCCCGAAGATCGGCGGCGAGGATGGTGAGGCGGCGCGGATAGACGGCGCGGAGCTCGCGAACGGCATCGGCGCTGCGGCTGGTGCCGACGACCCGGTCGCCTCGCGCCAGCGCCTTTTCGGCGAGCAGCCGTCCCAGGCCCGACGATATGCCGGTGATCAGCCAAGTCTTGTTCATGGTTGCGTATCTCCTTGTGGCACGGAGATAGGGCAACCTGATTGTGCGGATTAGCCGTTGAGTTCGGCATGGGCTGGTGCAAGATCGCCAGCAATGAACCGGCCATCGCTCAACGATCTCACCGCCTTTATGGCGGTCGCCACCCATCGCAACTTCCGGCGCGCCGCGGATTCGCTCGGAACCGCGCCGTCGACCTTGAGCCATGCGATGCGGGCGCTGGAGGAGCGGCTCGGCGTCCGGCTGCTGAACCGAACGACGCGCAGTGTCGCACCGACCGAGGCCGGGATGCAGTTGCTCGCTCAGCTGCAGCCGGTGCTCGCCTCGCTCGACGAAGCGCTAAACGGTGTCGCGGAATTCCGCGGGGCGGTGGCCGGCACGGTGCGGATCAATGCGCCGCGTGTCGCCGCCTCTTTGCTCGTCCGCGACATCGTGCCGATGGTGGCGGAGCGCTTTCCCGAGGTCGTGGTCGACATCGTCGTCGAAGGCCAATTGATCGACATCGTCGCGTCCGGCTTCGATGCGGGTGTCCGGCTCGCCGGATCGATCCCGCGCGACATGATCGCCGTGCCGATCGGCCAGCCGGTGCTGTTCGTCTGCGTCGCCGCGCCCGGCTATCTCGACCGCTTCGGCACGCCGGAAACGCCCGACGATTTGGCGCGGCATCGCTGCATCGGCCACCGCATGCCGAGCGGCAAGCTCTATCGCTGGGAGTTCGAGCGGGCCGGCCAGGAACTGGTCGTCGATGCCGGCGGCAGCCTCATCCTCGACGACGAGGAACTGATGGTCGACGCGGCCGTGGCCGGCCTCGGCATCGCTTACGTCGCCGGCCCCGCCGCCGAAGCCGCGCTTCGCGACGGCCGCCTGCGTCAGCTGCTCGCCGCCTGGACCCCTGCGCCCGAAGCCGTGGCGCTTTACTATCCCGGCCACCGCGCGGTGCCGCCGGCTCTCCGCGCCTTTCTCGACTGCGTGAAGGCGGCGCGCGGCCGGTCTGTCTAGCCCGTGCGCGGGGCGGCGAGCGCCTCGCACAGCCGGTCGGTTGCGAGCGCTATCCGCGACTCGGCGCTGTCACGATTGGCCGGGCTGTTCTGCACGGCCTGCGTCTCGGTGTTGAAGGCGAGCAGGGTGCCGAGTCGCTGATCGGGGCAGAGGCTGAGATAGGCGCGGAAACCATTCTGGTCCCCATTGTGGCCGACGAAGCGGATTCCTGCGCGCTGGTCGAGGAAGAAGGAGAGGCCGCTTTGTGTGGTCGCCGCCATCCGCCCCTGGGTGAAATCCTCGCCGGCGGCGATCTGCGGGCGCCACATTTCCTCGAGCGAGGATCGTTTGAGCACCAGATCATAGTCGCCCGCGCGCGCCGGATCGCCGAGCAGGAAGGCGACGTAGCGGGCCATGTCGGGCAAGGGCGCATTGAGGCCGCCGTTCGACACGGTGACGCCGGTGTCGACGTCGAACGGCGCGGCCACCCTTTTGCCGTTCCGGACGAAATAGGAATGGGCGCGGTGGCGGAGCAGGTGCGGCGGCGTGCGGTCGAAATAGCTGTCGTGCATGCCGAGCGGCTTCAGGATGTTCTTGTCGACATAGGTCTCGAAATCTTCACCCGACAGCCGCTCGATCACCTGACCGAGATAGACGATGCCGGGGTTGGAATAGGAGAAGCGGGTGCCGGGGCGGAACTCCACCTCGGTATAGGGCAGCATCGCCGCAAGCTGCGCCCAGCTCTTCGGCTCGAACGGCTGCCAGGCGCGGTCGCGCCAGCGCCAGGTCGCGCCGCCGAAGCCGGCGCTGTGGCTCATCAGCTGGCGCAGGCTGATTCGGTCGGTGTCGCGAGACGGATTGTGGACGGTGGCGAGCTCGGGGACGTAACGGACGATCGGATCGTCGAGGCTGAGCAGGCCGCGGTCGCGGAGTTGCAGGATCGCAATCCCGGTCATCGTCTTGGTGATCGATGCCCAATGGTAGATGGTGCGGGCGTCGACCGGCACGTGCGCCTCCGCATCCTGTTCGCCGAGATGGTCGGCGGCGACGATGTCGCCGCCCAGCACCGCGTAGAAGCTGCTGCCGGCGATGCCCGCACGCCGCGTCTCGGCGCGGTGCAGCGCACGAAATTCTTCGAGTGCGCGGTCGAAGCCGGGGGCCTCGACCGGCGAAGCCTCGGCCATCGGGGGCGCGGCGGCGACCAGAAGCAAGGCGGCGGCGACCCGATACGGCATGCGATCTCCCCTGACAGGCGCCGGCCCTTTCCCGACGCGCACGCCGCAGACGATAGCCGTCCCGCGTCCGCCTGTCGAAGGCGTCGTCCGGGGCTCCGCGACAGCGACTCGCCCCCCGAATGCCGACCGCGGCCTTCAAACGGGGACACTATACTCATTGGAAAGGGCCCGCTTGTCAGAGGCTTGCAACGCCGCCCGGGGAGGCTGTTCGCTAATGAGTATGATGTCCCCGCATTAGGGGTCAGGCGGTGCGGGCTAGGCGGGAGGGGTGTGCGGACTTGGCGGGTGCGGTGCCGATCTGGAGGTAGGAGGGATCGAAATCGCCAATGTCGGCGAGCAATTGCCAATCGAGAACGTGGGCGGTCTTGCCGCGAAGGTCCGCGGCGCCTTCCTCGCGCAGGCATTTCAGCATGCGGTTGACGTGCACCGGGGTCAAAGCGAGCATGTCGGCGAGGTGGTTCTGGGTGACCGGAAAGCCGAAGCTGAAGCGTCGCCCTAGCACGCCGGCTCGGCAGCGGATCGCCATCTCGCACAGCAGATGCGCGGTCCGCGTGCGCGCGTCCCGACGGCCGACATTGACCACCCATTCGGACAATATCGCCCCGTCGATCACGCATTCGCGCCAGAAGGCCTCGGCGATGGCGGGCCGATCCCGGGCGAGCCTGCGCAGCGCCTCGTGCGGCACGCGCAGGATGGTGGTGACGGCGAGCGCCTGCAGCGCTGTTGCCGAGCCGGGCACCACTACCGAATGAAGATCGGCCATGTCGCCGCCGATGTGCAGGGCGGTGATCTGGCGGTTGCCGTCGCTATTCTGGCCGAAGCGGCCAACCAGTCCGTCGACGATCAGACAGGCATGATCGACTCGTTCCCCAGGCCGCACGAAATCGCGGTTACATTGCACCTGCACGGCTTCACCGGGGAGATCGAGGATTGCCTCGCAATCTCCTGCTTCAAGGCGGGATCGACCGGTGAGCTTATCGAGGAACGCCCCGAACGATGTCCTGTAGCCGGCAATCATGGTGGCACCCCTATCGGCAAGCGGGAGCACGAATACCGGACGCGTCTCTCAGCCGCCGGGGCCTGCTAAAAAATGGCCGGCGATAGAAACCGAACAACCTAGGTTAATGATAGTTCCGGGGCACCAAGGCCGCGCGGCACGCTCCCAGGCGTGATTTCGATACGCCCGAGAGTACGATCAAGTTGTCCGATAGTAATCTCCCTGGCGAGTTGTCGGCCGGGCCGGGACGCTCGGTTAGACATAGGCGGGGCGTGGCGACGCGTCGCGCCGTCTCAGTCCTTGCAGACCGGGATCAGCGCCCAGCCCATCGAGCCGCCGACGTTCGGCACGTTCTGGTTTTCGAGCTCGATCCGCTTGCACGGCTTGCCCTCATCGTTGAGGATCTGCGGCTCCTCGGGGTCGGCCGCATCCTCTCGGCCAGCTGCCCTCGTTCGCTCCGAAAGTGCGGCGCCTTGTCCCTGGCCGGCGGGCGCGCATGCGCCGTCGGCCGCCGCACGCTCTTCATATCGCGTTTTCTGCTCCTGCGCCCAGGCATCGGCCTCGGCGCGGCCCCGGCTGTTCTGCACTTCCGCATAATCGAGCACGAGCGCGCGCTTCTCCGCGTCGGACATTGCGTCAAGCCAGCATGTTCCGTTTGCCGCCGTCGCCGGCGCGGCATTGCCGCACGCGGAGATCGCCAAGCCAAGCAGCGCAATCGCCAGAAACCGTTCCACCGGCACCTCCATCGCGGTCTTTACCCTTAACGCGCGGTGGCGCCATCCGGTGGCACGCATCGGCATCTCAGGCGCCGCACGCTCCGCCGCAGCGGGCGTCACCAGGTCGCGACGCGCGACATCCTTCTCTGCGGGAACCGGTGGAGGCCACGATCCTGCGTCCACCGTCAACCGGAGGCCGTTGCACCGGCGGCCAGCGCGCCGTCGATCATCTCCGCGAGCGTGTCGAGCCGGTAGGGCTTGAATACGACCGGCAGGCCGTTGGTGCCGGTGCGGGTGATTTCGTCGCTATAGCCGGTGGTGAGGATCACTGCCGACGCCGGCGCGATCTGCTGCGCCCTGGCGGCGAGTTCGAGCCCGCTCATCCCGGGCATGACGACATCGGTGAAGACGATGTCGAAGCGGCGCTGGCCGAGCCGCTCGATCGCCTGGGCGCCGCTGGAGGCGCGGACCACCTCGTGGCCGAGTTCGGTCAGCAGCGTCTCCGCGAAGAGACCGACCTCGTCATTGTCGTCGACGACGAGGATCGTGCCAGTCCGGCCGCTGCGCGCGCGCTCGGGCGCAGCCGCCGCAGGAACGAGGCAGTCGCGGGCGGTGCAGGGGAGGACGAGGGTGACGGTCGTGCCGACGCCGACCTCGCTGTCGAGCGTGGCGATGCCGCCGGACTGCGCGGCGAAGCCGTATACCTGGCTGAGGCCGAGGCCGGTGCCGCGCCCGACATCCTTGGTGGTGAAGAAGGGCTCGAACACGCGGGCGAGCACGTCGGCCGGGATGCCGCTGCCGGTGTCGCTGACCGCGAGCGCCACCGCGGTGCGGCCGTCTTCGAGCGGCTCCGCCTGGGCGGTGCGCAGGGTGAGGGTGCCGCCGTCCGGCATCGCATCCCGGGCATTGACGGCGATATTGAGGATCGCGGATTCGAGCTGGGCGGGATCGGCCTCGATCGGGCAAAGGCCCGGCGTCACCGCGATCTCCACCTTCACCCGCTCGCCGAGCGTGCGATCGAGCAGATCGGCCATGCCTTCCAGGTGCTGGTTCAGGTCTATGACCTCCGCGCGCAGCGGCTGGCGGCGGGCAAAGGCGAGCAGCTGGCTGGTCAGCGCCGCCGCCCGGCCGGCGGTCTGGACGATCGCTTCGGCATAGCGGACCCGCCGCGCTTCGGCGAGGCCGGGACGGCGGAGCATGTCGGCCGAGCCTTGAATGACGGTCAGCAGGTTGTTGAAATCATGGGCGATGCCGCCGGTCAGCTGCCCGAGTGCCTGCATCTTCTGCGATTGGCGCAGCTGGTCCTCGGCGCGGGTGCGTTCCTCGACCTGGACCTGGAGCTCGGCATAAGCGGCGGAGAGGGCGTCGGCCCGCGCCTCCAGCTCCCAATTGGCGCGGCGCAGAGCGACCTGGGTGAAGCCGAGCACGAGCACCACCAGCACCGCCATGATCACCAGCAGGCCGACGACGCTGTACCGGGCGAGGCGGCGAAGGGTCGGCTCGCGCACCGAGGAGAGGTAGACGCTGCCGATCGTCTCCCGCTCGCGCACCACCGGAACGACCACCTGGACGAGCCTGCCGCCGAGCGCCCAGTCGCCGGCGAGGCGCGCGGGAAGCGCGCCGGGCTGGCGTTCGAACCCCGCCAGGCGGCTGCCGTCGCGATTGTAGATGCCTGCGGCGGCGATCTGCGGATTGACGCCCAGCGCATTCGCCGCTTCGCGTGCCGTCGCGGCGTCGCCGAAGTCGAGCGCCGGAGTGACGCTGGCGGCGAGAATTTCGGCCTGGACCCGCGTTTCCTCGATCTTCTGCAGCCCGTAGGCGCGGTCGCTCTGGAAGATGACGGCGAGGCCGACGGCGAGCAGCACCAGCGCCATCAACGCCGCCGCGACCGGAACTTTCGGCCAGCGCCTGGCGAAGCGAGCGAAGCGGAACATCACGGTCCTCTCTTCACGCTCAATGCGATCGCGAGCAAGCGCGAGTTGATCTCCAGGCCGCTTTTCCGCGCGGCCGCTTCGTCGATCCGAAAGCGGACGCGGCCTTCGGCAATCTCGAAATGGACCATGCCCTGCGCCGCGCCGCGATCGGTCACGGTCAGGATCGGCTTGTCGGCAAGCGCGTCCAGGACGGCGCTGGTCGCCGCCGGCGTCGCCGCCTGAACGAACGCGATCCGGCAATCGGATGCCGCCGCCGCATTGCCGAGGCGGCGAACCTGCACGGCATGACCGTCGACCTGCTGCCCGCGCGCGGCGGCGTCGAGCCGCGGCCCGAACGGATCGTCCCCGATCACGCACAGAGCGAAAGGCGCCTCCGCGCCCGGCTGGGCCGATGCCGGCCAGGTGACGTAGGCGGGGAACTTGGTCAGGAACGCCGCCTTCACCGCGAGGTCGCTTGGCTGCGCCGGCGCCGCGCCGGACAGCGCGCACAGCAAGGCAGCCGCGGCGAGCCTCAGGCCGCGCAGTTCCGGCGAGCGGGCAGGGGAAGATGGCCAGGCGGGCATCAGAAGCGAACGCGAGTCCCGGCCTGAACGTTTCGCTCGATTCTCAGCGCGCGGGGCAGGTCGCTGCTCTCGATGTGACTGGCGTGGAGGAGATTGCTGCCGGCGACGAACAGTTCCAGCCCGTCGCTGACCCGCCAGCCGAGCCGTGCATCCGCCTCGACATAGTCGCCGCGCCCGGTGGTGTTGCTATCGTCCACCGCCCGCATCGCGACGTCGAACTGCACGTGTTCGCCAAGGTCCATACTCGAGCGTGCGATCAGCTGATAATCCGGATCCATCCCCAAAGCGGCACGATCCGAAATGTCGATCGCCCCGTTTTTGAGCCGGAAGTTTTTGCCGAGCGTCGAAACCCCAAGGCTGCCGCGCCACCAGGAGAGGATCTGCTGCGTAAGCGATGCCTCGATGCCCCAGGAACTGCCCTTCAGGCTGTTGGCGAGCCGGATCGGGGTCTGGAAATTGGGGGCGAACTCTATCGTGCGGATGTCGTCGTAGCGATTGTAGAACAAGGTCAGCGAAAGGCTGCTTCCAGCCCAGGGCTGGCCGCGATAGCCGGTTTCGAAGGCGATCAGCTTCTCGCTCCGGAAATCCGGCGATGTCGCGAGAAGCGGCAGACTTTCGAGTTCACGATCGATACGTGACGGTGTCCGCACCGCGCGGGAAATCGCCGCCCAGAGCAGGGCCCGTTCGCTGGGATGCCAGGCGAGGCGCAGGTTGGGCAGCCACTTCAGCCCGGTGAACGAGGATTGCTCGAGCTTCACTCCCGCGATCAGATCGAGGTCGTCACTCGCAGCGATCCGATCCTGCAGGAAGACGTTGCCGACCCACAGCCGCTTGCTTGGCGGGGTGAGCCGGAATTCGTTCAGATCGTTGACGAAGAGATCGTTGGTGGTGCGCAGGCCCGCGCCGACCACCAGTTCGTGCCTGCCGTGCGAGGTGTTGAACTGGGATTCGACGTCGAAGGTTTCCAGCTTGTCGACGGCGCGCAGATATTTTCGGGTGAAATCGTCGTAATAGGCCTGCACGCGGACGGCGGACTCGCTGCCGGTGGCGCGGGTCCAGCGGACGAGCAGATTGTGCCCGCGATTGCCCTCGCCCGGGAACAGGTTGATGTCGTTGTCGTAGATGTCGCCCTGCAGCGTGACCTGAGAGTCAGCGGAGCCGAGATCGGCGCGAAAGCCCGCCTGCCAGCCCCGGAAATCACCTTCGTCGCCGGTTGCCGGGCCGGCGGTCATGCCGTCGCGGTTGAAGCCGTTCGCGTAGACGCGAACGGCGCCGTCGCTGCCGATCGCGGCGCCATAACGCAGGGCGAAGGTCTGCTCGTCGGGGCCGGCGGTCACCCGTGCGAGCCCGCCCGTCGTCTCGCGCGCATCCTTGCTGGTGATGCTGACGACGCCGTTCACCGCATTGGGGCCGTAGAGGGTTCCGCCGGGGCCGCTGATCACCTCGATCTGCTCGAGATCCTCAAGCAAGGGGGCATGCTGCTCCCAGAACACGCCGGAGTGAAGCGGGGTATAGATCGTCCGGCCATCGATCTGGACGAGCAGCTTGTTCGCGGTCTCGACGCCGTTGAAGCCGCGGGCGGTGATCGCATATTCGCGGGCGTTGTTGCGCTGCACCTGGAGATTGGGGGCGAGCCGCAGCGCTTCCGGCAAGGAGGTGGCGCCGGATCGGACGATGTCGTCGTCGGTGATGACGAACATCGAGGTCGCCACCCGGCTTAGGGGCTCCGCCTGCTTCGACGCGGCGCGAACTTCGAGCTGGGCGAGTTCCTCGATGCTGAGCGCTGCGAGATCGTCGCCGGCATTCGCTTCAGCGCGGGCAGCGATCGTGGCGACCGCGCACAAGGCCGCGGTCGGCAGAAAGCACCAGCGCACGCGCTTCATCACGGACCTCAAAGCAACCCCTTGTTCCAACGCCCTTAGACCGGCGACAAAAGCGTGGCAAATCAGTTTACTGAGCTAATGGTCTGCTAACCAGAAAGTCGCCCGGCGGGGGCTTGGAAGTCAAACATCGCGGGCGTAGACTTGGTTGCGAAAGGAGCGCGTCCGATGATCGCACCCACCCTCCGTTTCGCCTGGACGCTGCCGATCGCAGCCGTCCTGATCGCCGCCGATCCGAGCGCTGCGGCCGAGCCCGACTGGAGCCATGCCCAGCGCGTGGAGGTCGATCTTTCGAGTTTTCGCTTCTCGCCAGCCACCATCAACTTGAAGGCGGGTCAGCCGACCCTGCTGCACCTCGCCAATAGCGGATCGGGCGGTCACGATTTCACCGCGAAGGAGTTCTTCGCCGCGGCCGCGATCCGACCGCAGGATCGGACCAGGATCGCCAGGGGCGGGGTGGAGATCGGCGGGCACGAGAGCGTCGAGGTCGCGCTGGTGCCCGCGAGAGGACAATATCCGCTACGCTGCGGCCATGCCTTTCACAGCACTTTCGGCATGAAGGGCCGGATCCTGGTGCAGTGAGGCTCAGCGCGCCGGAGCACCAGGCTTGGCCGGCACGATCTCCTCCGGCGCGTTCGCGACCACCGAGAGCATTGCGGTCCAGGCAGCGACATTCTGGCGAAGCTGCTCGGGATCCACCTTGTCGAGCGTGTCGTCCGGGGTGTGGTGATAATCGAAATAGCGGGTGCCGTCCTGCTGGAGGTCGATCGCGGCGACGCCCGTCTGCACCCATTCGCCGAGATCGGCGCCGCCGCTGGCCGCCTGCGTACTGCGGGCGATGCCGAGCGGCGCCAGCGCGGCGGCGACCCGATCGGCAAGCGCGGCGTTGACCGGGGCGAATCCGGGATCCATCCGCCAGACGCGATCCGCACCGAAATCGGACTCGGAGACGAACACCACCTTTTCCTTGCCGTGGGCGGCGCGATAGGCCTGGTCGCCATTGCCGCCGACCTCCTCGGCGCCGAACCAGACGACGCGGATGGTGCGGCGTGGGCGGCCTGCATCCATGATCCGTTTCGCGGCGGCGGCGGTGATCGCGACGCCGGCGGCATTGTCGATCGCGCCGGTGCCGAGGTCCCAGCTGTCGAGGTGGCCGCCGATCAGCACGATGCCCGCCTTGGGATCGGTGCCGGGGACTTCGGCGACGACGTTGCCGCCCTCCTGCATGCCGATGTTGCGCGGGGTGAGGGTGAGCCGCATCGTCACCCTCTTGCCGCGCTTCAGGATACGCTGGAGCTGCTCGGCGTCGGGAACGCTGAGCGCGCCCGCCGGGATCGGGCTCACCCCTTCGGACCAGATCTGTACGCCGGTGTGCGGATTGCGGTGATGATCGGTGCCGATCGAGCGGATCACGATCGCTGCCGCGCCCTTGCGGCTTGCCACCGAAGGGCCGGTGCGCCGGGCTGCGCCGTAATAGCCATATTGGGAGCCGTCCTGCGTCGCGGTCATGCCGTGGCTGACGAAGACGATCTTGCCGCGTACTGCGGCAGCGGGCGCCGCCTCCAGATCGGCGAGGCTGTCGAAGCCGACGACTTCGGCGTCGAGGCCGGTCGCCGGGGTGGCGCCGCTGTTGCCGAGGGCGGTGACCGCAAGCTTTTGCGGGAACGGTGCGACGATCTCGGCTCGCTCCTCACCGCGCACCCAGACCGGCATCTGATAGGTCTCGATACGGACATTCGAGAAGCCGAGGCTCTTCAACTTGCGCACGCCCCATTCCCGCGCACGTGCCTCCTGCGGCGTGCCGGCGAGCCGCGGCCCGATCTCCGTGGTGAGCCCCTCGACGATATCGTAGGCGACCTCGTCCCCCTTCAGCGCGGCATCGCGCAGCCGTTCGGTGCGATCGGCCTTCTGGGCCGGAGCCGCGGCCGGCGCGATCAGCGCAAGGAGGGGGAGGGCGGCGGCGCGGAGGAGCTGCTTGTTCATGGGCCGTGTCGATAGCCAAGGGCGAGCCCATGCCACAAGGGGCTTGTCCGCGGCGGTGCAGGACGGCCGCGTCGGAGCGTTTGCCAAAGCCCGCCCGAGCCACTAGGTAAGCGCTCGAATTTCCAATCAGATCATCCGGAGACGAGCGCCGCCATGGCAGCACAGTACAGCTTCGTCATGAAGAACATGACCAAGACCTTCCCGGGCGCCCCCAAGCCCGTGTTGAACAACATCAACCTGCAATTCTATTCCGACGCCAAGATCGCGATCATCGGCCCCAACGGCTCGGGCAAGTCGACCTTGATGAAGATCATGGCCGGCCGCGACACGGAATATACCGGCGAGGCATGGCCCGGCGAAGGCATCCGTGTCGGCTATCTGGAGCAGGAGCCGCAGCTCGATGCGACCAAGACGGTGAAGGAGAACGTCATGGACGGCGTTCGCCCGGTCGCCGACATGATGGACCGCTTCAACGAGATTTCGACGATCATGGCCGATCCGCCCGCCGATGCGGATTTCGACGCGCTGATGACCGAGATGGGCGAGCTTCAGGAGAAGATCGACGCCGTCGACGGCTGGACGCTCGACAACCAGCTCGAGATCGCGATGGACGCGCTCCGCTGCCCGCCCGGCGATGCCTCTGTCGAGAGCCTCTCGGGCGGCGAGAAGCGCCGCGTCGCGCTCACTCGGCTGCTGCTGGAGAAGCCGGACATCCTGCTGCTCGACGAGCCGACCAACCACCTCGACGCCGAAAGCGTCCAGTGGCTGGAGAAGCATCTCGTCGACTACGCCGGCAACGTCATCCTCGTCACCCACGATCGCTACTTCCTCGACAACGTCGTCAACTGGGTGCTCGAGCTCGATCGGGGCCGCTATTACATCTACGAGAGCAATTATTCGGGCTATCTCGAGAAGAAGGCCAAGCGCCTCGAGCAGGAAGAGCGCGAGGAGGAGGGCCGTCAAAAGGCGATCCAGGAGGAACTGGACTGGATCCGCCGCACCCCGAAGGCCCGTCAGTCCAAATCCAAGGCCCGTATCCGCGCGTTCGACGAACTCGTCGAATCGCAGGAGAACCGTTCGCCCGGCAAGGCCCAGATCCTCATCCAGGTGCCCGAGCGCCTGGGCGGCACGGTGATCGAGGCCAAGGGCCTGACCAAGGCTTATGGCGACAAATTGCTGTTCGAGAATCTGGACTTCACCCTGCCGCCGGGCGGCATCGTCGGCGTGATCGGCCCAAACGGCGCCGGCAAGTCGACCTTGTTCAAGCTCATCACCGGCCAGGAGCAGCCCGACGAAGGCTCGATCCGGATCGGCGAGACCGTCCATCTCGGCTATGTCGACCAGAGCCGCGACGCGCTCGACGCCAAGAAGAACGTCTGGGAGGAGATTTCGGGCGGGCTCGACATCTTCAAGCTCGGCAAGCACGAAGTCGCGACCCGCGCTTATGTGGGCGCGTTCAACTTCCGCGGCTCCGACCAGCAGAAGAAGGTCGGCCAGCTCTCCGGCGGTGAGCGCAACCGAGTCCACATGGCCAAGATGCTGAAGGAGGGCGGCAACGTCCTGCTGCTCGACGAGCCGACCAACGACCTGGACGTCGAGACCCTGCGCGCGCTCGAGGATGCGCTTGAGAATTTCGCCGGCTGCGCGGTGGTGATCAGCCACGATCGCTTCTTCCTCGATCGTCTCGCCACTCACATCCTGGCCTTCGAAGGCGACAGTCATGTCGAATGGTTCGAAGGCAATTTCGAAGCCTATGAGGAGGACAAGCGCCGTCGCATGGGTCCGGAGGCTGACCGGCCGCATCGGATGACCTACCGCAAGCTCACGCGCTGACGCGGGAAAAGGGGCGGCGCACGGTGAGGCTCGGTATCGTCGGAACGGGTCTCATCGGCGCTTCGCTGATCGAAGCGGCAATCGCGGCGGGCGCCGTAGACGAGATCGTCGCCTACGACACGGATGCAGGGCATCTCGCGCAGGTCCGCGCACGGCATGCCGGCATCGTCCCGGTCTCCGGGCCGGGCGATCTCGAGGACTGCGATCTGATCTTCGTCTGCACCCCACCGGATCAGATCGCGTCCTACGTCGCTTCGTACGCGTCCTCGAACGCAATCGTCGTCGATGTTGCCTCGATCAAAAGCGGCATCGTCCGCGACGTCCGGCAGCAAGGGGGCAGTCCGCGCTTCGTCCCGGGGCACCCGCTTTCGGGAGGCACGACCACGGGACCCGAAGAGGCATCGGCCGACATCGTCACGCGCCGCCCGTTCGTGCTGACGCCCTATGACGGGCTGGATCCGGAGGCGCTCGCCAATGCGCGCACCTTCATCGAGCGGCTGGGCGCCGAGGTCGTGCTCGTCGATGCGGATGCGCACGACCATGTTCTCGCGCTCATCTCGCATCTGCCGCACCTCCTCTCCTTTGCGATGATCGATGCCTTTCGCAGCCTTCCGGAGAGCGACCGTGCCTTGGCCGAGCGCCTGCTGCCGAACTCGTTCCTGACAGTCACCCAGTTCGCCGCCTCCGATCCGAAGATGTGGAGCGGGATCATCGCGCAAAACGGCGGCGAGATCGCCGGTGCGGGAGAGCGGGTATTCGAGGCACTCGGCAGCCTGCTTGGCGGCGCTGCCGGCGACAGCGAAAAGCGGCTGGCGCAATTGCGTGCGGTGAGGCACGATATCGGCTGACGAAACAGGGGTGGGGGCCCATGACGAGATCAGAGATCACATCGGCGGCGGCGTGGATGATGTCGCTCGTCGCGGCGATAACTGCGGTGTTCAGCCCGTTCTTCGCCTCGATGGACAGCATTGCGGAGAAACTGCTTCTCACCGCCCTGTCCGCGATCGGCCTGTATGCGGTCTTCAGCGTCACTCGAAGGATCATGCTTTGGTTCCGCTACCGCAAGATCCTGGGCAAATGGTATTACGCGACCCGAGAGCATCAATCGATCAAGTTCGTCGACAGAAACGTCGCCCTGATGGAGTTCATGCTCGATCGCGATGGGGAGCTTGCCTATCAGGTCCACATGTACCCCGACATGGACTCGCTCGAGGCGGGTCTGAGCGGGGCCGCAACACCCGCCGCGTCGGCACGGCGCGGCACGGCCCGGAGCGTCGCCTCCAACTATGTTCCCGACGACCAGGAGATCCATCTCGTCTTCGAGGTAACGTACACGACAGGGCGACCGGAGGATTGCGATCGCCGCGGCCTTCTCACGCTGAAATTCCAGCCCGATGGAACCCTGGCGGGCGAGTATATCAGCCGCATCTGGGAGAGAAAGCGGGCGGGGCTGTCCGCAGGCCTGATGTTTGCGGCACGCACGCCCGACCGGCTGAGAGCCCATCTGTCTCCGCCGGATCAGGTCGCCGCCTAACCAATCGGGCGGACGAGGGATCGTTGACCAGCATTTCGCCGTTGAAGGAACTCCCTGCTACGGAGCTTCGACATGGCCAGCGCGCCGAATTCCCAGATTCGCACGATCTTCATCACCGGCCTGCAGAATGTTCACGCCGTCGAGCAGCAGGCACTCGCCCTCATCGACCGCCAGCTCGATCGCCTCGTCCGCTACCCGGAGATCGCTGAACGGCTGCGTGCCCACCGGATCGAGACCGAAGCGCAGATCCGCCGGCTCGACGACATCCTTGCCGCGCTCGGCACGCGGTCTTCCAGCCTCAAGGACATGGCCTTGTCGTTCATGGGCAATCTGGCGGCGATGGGACATGTCGTCGCACCCGACGAGGTGCTGAAGAACCAGTTCGTCAATGCCGCGTTCGAAAATTACGAGATCGCCAGCTACACGTCGCTGATCGCGCTTGCCGACACCGGCGCATTTCCGAGCGCGTCCGCTCTGCTCGGCGAGACCCTTCGGGAGGAAGTTGCGATGGCGGCCTGGGTGCAGGACAGCCTGCCCGATCTGACGCGCAAATATGCCGGGCTGCGGACCGGCGGTGGCGGCGCAAGCCATTGAGGCATGCGGGACCCGCTGGTCCTGCGCGGTTTTCTGCGGCAAGAAGACCGCAATGGCGACCAAGCGCAGCCTTTACGACATCCTGAACGTCTCGCCCGCGGCGGAAGGCGTCGTGATCGAGGCCGCGTACCGCGCCTTGATGAAGAAATACCATCCCGATCATCTGGCCGGCTCCTCCGCGGAAGGCAGTGCCGCCGAGATCAATCAGGCGTTCGCCATCCTGCGCGACCCCGATCGACGCACCGATTACGATCGGCGCCAGTGGGTGCGCGAACAGGAGATCGCGCTTGCGCCCTACTCGCCGCCCGCGCCGCCGCCGCCGCGCCGGCGAGCCCTCGTGTTCGGCTGGAGCGGGTGGATCGTCGCGGCCGTGCTCGGCGGCATCCTCGCGGCGCTTGCCGGCCGCGCATCCGAGCTTGCCGAAGCGAGAGCGGCTGCGGAGCGCGAAGCCATCGCCGAGGCACCGGATCTGCGCAGCCAGCCGATCCTTCCCGAGGAATCGCTGGTGCCCCCGGCGGTGGCGGCCGAAATCCGCGCAGCGGCGTTGACCGGCAAGTCCCTGCTCAGGACCGCGCCGGCTGCCGAGACGCCGAAGGGGACGACGCCACAGGTCCGCACCCCGCCGCCGCGACCTCGCGCTACCCGGATGAAGCCCCGTCCGCACAAGCCGGCCGCCGCGCGCCGATCGGGCGGCGAGCGCGAATTTCTGGAGCGCGAAGGCTATATCTACTGATGATGGCCCGAACCCGGTGATGTAGCCCTGCGGCCGGTCATCGCTCCGAGCGGCACGGAATACGGCAGGGAACCGCACCCTTGGGCGTCGTGGGAATTTCAGCGACCGCCTTTTGAACCCGTGCAGCGACATCCGCATGACCTCGCTTGTAACCGCGCGCCTCGAGGCAGTCATACGCATTGAGCAGGGCTGCGACCGGGTCCATCCAATATTTGCGCTTTGCGTCGGATGAGCATTGATCGATGTCGATCTGCATCTCGGCGACACTCTTGGTCGGGTGGGTGACCTGCGCCGCGCAGCCGGCGAGCAAGGCGGCCGAGAGCAGGGGCGGCAGGGGCTTCATCGTCGGGGCGTCTCCGCGGCAGGCAAGACCTTCTGGCATTCCCGAAGGCGCCCTTGCAACCGGTGCGATCGACTTTGCCGGAACGCCCTTCACAAAGCGGGGCGCGCGTGGTCTTGTCCGCGCCACAACAGACCGGAGGGAGCAGGTGAGGAACTGGAATGCACGCAAGACGGTGCTTGCCGATCATGAGATGGCGCCCGAGCATCGGCTCAAGCGAAGCTTCGGCTGGCCGCATCTTATCGCCCTTGGCGTGGGCGCGATCGTCGGCACCGGCATCCTGACGCTGATCGGCGTCGGCGCCGCCAAGGCGGGTCCATCGGTCATCCTGTCGTTCGCGATCGCCGGCCTGATCTGCGCCTGCGCGGCGCTTGCCTATGCCGAGATGGCGACGATGATCCCGGCGTCGGGGAGCGCCTATACCTATTCCTACGTCGTGATCGGCGAACTGGTCGCCTGGATCGTCGGCTGGAGCCTGATCCTGGAATATTCGCTCGTGGTGAGCACGGTCGCCGTGGGGTGGTCGGGCTATGCCGCACCCTTGCTTCACGATTGGCTCGGCTACCCGATGGCTCTCGCGCAGGGTCCGGCGCTCGGCGGCATCGTCAATCTGCCCGCAATCTTCATCATTGCCGTCGTCGCCGGTCTGCTGATCTACGGGACACGCGAAAGCGCGACGCTCAACGCTGTTCTGGTGCTGGTGAAGATCATCGCCCTCATCGTCTTCGTCGCGGTCGCTCTGCCCTATTTCGACGCCGACAATCTTCATCCGTTCATGCCGCACGGATTTCCCAAGAGCGGCCCCTCCGGCGCGGAAGTCGGCGTGATGGCGGCCGCGGCGATCATCTTCTTCGCATTCTACGGCTTCGACGCGATCGCCACGGCGGCGGAGGAGACCAAGAACCCGTCGCGAGACCTGGCGATCGGCATCGTCGGTTCGATGGCCGCCTGTATCTTCATCTACATGGCCGTGGCAGCGGCCGCGGTCGGGGCGCTCGCTTATACGCGCTTCACCAACAGCCCGGAGCCGCTCGCGCTGATCCTGCGAGAGCTCGGCCAATTCGGCGCGGCGAAATATCTTGCGGCGTCGGCGGTGATTGCGCTGCCGACCGTGATCCTGGCGTTCTTCTACGGCCAGAGCCGGATCTTCTTCGTGATGGCGCGCGATCGGCTGCTGCCGCCTTCGCTCGCACGCGTGTCGAGCCGGGGCACACCGGTGCGCATCACCATCTTCACGGCGGTGATCGTCGGGCTCATCGCCGGGATCTTCCCGCTCGACGAGATCGCCGCGCTCGCCAATGCCGGTACGCTCGCCGCTTTCATCGCGGTCTCGGCCTGCATGCTGATCATGCGCCGCCGCGCGCCCGACGCCGTGCGCAAGTTCCGAACGCCGCTCCCCTGGGTGGTCGGACTCGGCGCGATTCTCGGCTGCCTGTATCTGTTCGTCAGCCTGCCGCAGAAGACGCAGCTTTATTTCCTGATCTGGAATGCGGGCGGGATCGTCCTCTATCTGCTCTATGGCGCCCGCAAGAGCGTCGCCGGACAGGAACCCGCCCGGCCCTGATCAGGCAGGGGCGAAGCGGCCGCTTGCCTCGTCGAGCAGGTGGAGAATGCCGTCGCTGATCGCGAAGAAGGCGCCGCGCAGCTTGAGGCGGCCGTCTTCCTCGCGCTCGCGGACCCAGGGGAAGCTTCTGAGGTTGCGAAGCGAGATCCGCACGCCTTCCATCTCCATGTCGCGAAAGGCTTCGCGGTCGAGCGTGTCGTGGCGGGCGAGCACGGTGTCGCGCGCGTCGTCCAGCAGATCGATCCAGTGTGCGATGAAGTGGCCCTCGCCATCGCGAGCCGAGTCGAAACGGCGGGTCAGCGCGGCATCGCAGCCGCCGCAGAAGCCATGCCCCATCACCACGATCTCGCGCACCTGCAGCTGGGTGACCGCGAATTCGAGCGCGGCCGACACGCCGTGATAGTTGGAATCGGGCTGATACGGGGGCACCAGCGCGGCGACGTTGCGGACCACGAACATCTCGCCCGGATTGGCGTTGAAGATCGTGGCGGGATCGACCCGGCTGTCGGAACAGGCAATCACCATCACGTCGGGGCTCTGCCCCTCGGCGAGCTCGGACCAGCGCGCGCGTTCGCGGCTCCATCCGGTCTCCCGAAACTCGCGGTAACCCTCGATCAGCGCATTGAAGTCGGCCATGTCTATCCTCCCGTTTGACGCCGGTTAGCCGGGGAGGGGAAGGGGTGGCAAGTCGGGCCCGGGATCGCTATCTGGCCGGCATGACCGACGCCGTTCTTCCCGCCTCCGCCCAGCCGATCGCCCCGAAGCCCGAGGGCAAGGTTCGCAAACCCGATTGGATCCGGGTCAAGGCGCCGACCAGCGTCGGCTTCGGCGAGACTCGGAAATTGATGCGCAGCCTCAATCTCGCCACCGTCTGCGAAGAGGCGGCGTGCCCCAATATCGGCGAGTGCTGGACCAAGAAGCACGCGACGGTGATGATCCTCGGTGACACCTGCACCCGCGCCTGCGCCTTCTGCAACGTCAAGACGGGCATGCCGCGCATGGTCGATCCGCTCGAGCCGGAGCATGTCGCGACCGCCGCCGCCGAGCTTGGCCTCGAGCATATCGTGATCACCTCGGTCGATCGCGACGACCTTCCCGACGGCGGCGCCAGCCAGTTCGTCAAGGTGATCGAGGCGCTGCGCCGCAACACGCCTTCGACCACGATCGAGATTCTAACCCCCGATTTCCGCAACAAGCCGGAGGCGGCGATCGAGGCGATCGTCGCGGCGCGGCCGGACGTCTACAACCACAATCTCGAGACCGTGCCGCGGCTCTATCCGACGATCCGTCCGGGCGCGCGCTATTATGCCTCCCTGCGCCTTCTCGAGAGCGTCAAGCGGCTCGATCCGACCATCTTCACCAAATCCGGGCTGATGACGGGGCTTGGCGAGGAGCGGCTCGAAGTTCACCAGGTGATGGACGACATGCGCTCGGCCGACGTCGATTTCCTGACCATGGGCCAATATCTCCAGCCGACCCCGCGCCACGCCAAGGTCATCGAGTTCGTCACGCCGCAGGCCTTCTCCGCTTACGCCGCGATCGCGCGGGCCAAGGGGTTCCTGCTGGTGGCGGCCTCGCCGCTGACCCGGTCGAGCTACCATGCCGGCGACGACTTCGCGAAGATGAAGGCAGCGCGCGAAGCGAAGCTTGCCGGGAAACGTTGAGGCGGACGGGCGTTAGGTCAGCACATGCCTCGTCATTCCGAAACCCGCCGCCTTCCGTACCGGCCCGAACAGATGTTCGATCTGGTCGCAGACGTGAAGCGCTACCAGGAGTTCCTGCCTTGGGTCGCCGCCACCCGCATCCGATCGGACAGCGAGACGGTGATGGTCGCCGACCTCGTGGTCGGCTTCAAGGCGATCAAGGAAAGCTTCACCTCCCGCGTCCACAAGCAGCGGCCGCACGAGATCAAGATCGACTATGTCGAAGGTCCGCTCAAATATCTGCACAACGACTGGCGCTTCGAGCCGGACGGGGAGGGCGGCACCAAGATCGATTTCTGCGTCGATTTCGCCTTCCGCTCGCGGATCTTCGAGAGCCTCGCCGGGCAGATGTTCGATCGCGCCCTGCGCCGGATGATCGGTGCGTTCGAAGAGCGCGCCCATCAGCTGTACGGCCCGGGCGGAGAGCAGCATCAGCCTGAGGGCGGCGACACCGGCATCAACAATTCGAACGCGCAAAGCGCCGCCTGACGGCGGATTCCGCCGCGGCCGAGATCGCCGAAATTCTTCGTGTCGGCGACGATCTCCTTGGGATCGGCGCCGCGCCGGGCGCGCGCGAACACGACGGTGCCGACCGGCTTGCGATCGCTGCCGCCGCCCGGCCCGGCAATGCCGGTAATCGCCACCGCCGTATCCGCACGTGTCTTGCCGAGCGCGCCCTGCGCCATTGCCCAGGCGGTTGCGATCGAGACGGCGCCGAAGGTGTCGAGCACGTCCTCGGCGACACGCAGCAGGTCCATCTTCGCTTCGTTCGAGTAGGTGACGATTCCGCCCTCGAACACGTCGGACGATCCCGCAATTTCGGTCAGCGCGGCGGAGACGAGACCGCCGGTGCAGCTTTCCGCCACCACGATCCTCTTGCCGACTGCACGGTTGGCCTCGATCACCTTGCGCGCAGCCTCGACCAGCTCGGTGGGCAGGATGAAATCTTCGCGGTCGCTCACATCGCCTCCGTCGGACAGAAGCGGACCGGCGGGTTCTTGTCCTTCTTGCTCGAGGCGATGAGGATCAGGCGCACCAGATTGGCCAAATTCTGCGGCGGCAACGGCGCGAGCAGGGCGGCGGCTTCGTCGATCTGCGCGCACTCTCTCGCGCTGATCTGCTTGAACGGTGCGGTCCGGGCCATGTCCCGCACGAAGCGCCCGACCGTGTCTCCGCTGATGCCGTCCGGGAGTTTGCCGTCGCCGAACTTCGCGAAGGCGGTGGTCGCTCCATCGGCGTGGGTATCGCTTTCGGCGGCAAGGCGTGCAGCGAGGGCGCGTCCGCCGGTCGGCAGATAAGCGTCGGGCGGCAGCAGCGCCTGACATTTGTTGGCCGCACCTTCCAGCAGAGCGGGAAGGACGAACAGGCTCAAGTCCGTGAATTCGGCCTTGGTCATGCACGGCGGCGCCGGCGCGGCGGTCGCCGCCTGGGTTGCGGCAAGCAGCACGGCGCCAATCACGATCTTCATCTACTCTTCCTCCGGTACGCTGACGGTCGCGATCGCCTGTGCCGCAATGCCTTCGCCGCGTCCGGTGAAGCCGAGCCGCTCGGTGGTCGTCGCCTTGATGCTAACCCGCGCCGGCGGCAGCCGCAACAAAGCGGCCACGGACGCCCGGATCGCCTCACGGTGCGGGCCGACTTTCGGCGCCTCGCAGATGATCGTTGCATCGACATGATCGATCCGGCCGCCGCGCGCTTCGATCAAGCCATGCGCATGCTCGATGAAGCGCGACGATGCTGCGCCGCGCCACTGCGGATCGGAGGGCGGGAAATGCTGGCCGATGTCCCCGGCGCCGATCGCTCCGAGCAGCGCATCGGTGATCGCGTGCAGGACGACGTCGGCGTCGCTGTGGCCCTTGAGCTTCCTGCCGTGCGGGATGAGGATCCCGCCCATCCACACGCCGCTGCCGGCTTCGAAGGCGTGGACGTCGAAGCCCATGCCGGTGCGGCTGGTCAGACGACGGGACAGGCGCTGCTCCGCCCGCGCGAAATCGTCTTCATAGGTGAGCTTATCGAGCATCGTGTCTCCTTCAACGGCCGCAACCTCGATCCCCGCCGCGCGGGCGATCTGGGCGTCGTCGGTCGCAATGCCGTTGTTCCACGCGCGGTGCGCATCGAGAATGTCGGGAAAGCGGAAGGTCTGCGGGGTTTGGACCCGCACGAGCCCGGTGCGCGGCACGACCTCGCCGAGCACCTCCCCCGATCGAGCCAGCGTGTCGACGACCGGCAGCACCGGCACCGCGCCGCCGCAGCGGCGTGCGGCTTCGATCGCCGCCTCGATCACCTTGGCGGGCAGAAACGGGCGCGCGGCATCGTGGATGAGCACGATCTCGGCACCGCCGGCGGCCGCGATCGCTTCGAGACCGAGACGCACCGAATCCTGCCGCTCCGCGCCGCCGATGATCGGCGGCTCCGCGACACGGCCACCAGCGGCGGCGGTGAACAGCGCCTGCTGGCCGGGGCCGATGACGACGCGAACGGCGTCAATCGCCGGATGCTCCAGATGCTCGATCGCGTGGGCGATCAGCGGCTTGCCGGCAATCCGGCGATATTGCTTGGGAAGGTCGCCGCCCGCCCGCGTGCCGCTGCCGGCGGCGACCAGCAACGCGACTGTCTTGCCCCGCATCTTCATCGGCGGCTGCCTAACGCAGCGCGATCTTGCCCGCCAGCACCTTTGCCACTATCTCGCGGGCTCCCATGCCGAAGCTGTCGCCCATCTCCATCGGTCCCGTCCGGATCGACACGCCCGTGGTCCTGGCGCCCCTCACCGGCGTCACCGACCGGCCGTTCCGCAAGATGGTCAAGCGCTACGGCGCCGGGCTTACCGTCACCGAGATGATCGCCAGTCAGGCGATGATCCGGGAAACGCGCCAGTCGCTGCAGAAGGCCGCCTGGGATCCGATCGAGGATCCGGTGTCGATGCAGCTGGCCGGTTGCGCGCCGGCGGAGATGGCCGAAGCGGCGAAGCTCAATGAAGATCGCGGGGCGGCGATCATCGACATCAACATGGGCTGCCCGGTCAAGAAGGTGGTCAACGGCGATGCCGGATCGGCGCTGATGCGCGATCTGAAGCTCGCCGCGTCGATCATCGAGGCCACCGTCAAGGCGGTCAGCGTGCCGGTGACCCTGAAAATGCGGATGGGCTGGGATCATTCCAGCCTCAATGCGCCCGAACTCGCCCGCATCGCGGAGGATCTCGGCGTCAGGATGATCACCGTGCACGGCCGGACCCGGAACCAGCTCTACAAGGGCGAGGCCGACTGGGCGTTCGTGCGCAAGGTCAAGGATGCGGTGTCGCTGCCGGTGATCGTCAATGGCGACATCTGCAGTCTTGAGGATGTCGAGACGGCCTTGTCGCTGTCGGGCGCCGACGGGGT
Organism: Sphingosinicella sp. BN140058; assembly: GCF_004135585.1. NCBI lineage: Bacteria > Pseudomonadati > Pseudomonadota > Alphaproteobacteria > Sphingomonadales > Sphingosinicellaceae > Sphingosinicella > Sphingosinicella sp. BN140058. The sequence goes on from NZ_CP035501.1 coordinate 5,341,417, forward strand.
GATGATCGGCCGCGGCGCTTATGGTCGTCCCTGGCTGCTCGGCCAGGTGATGCACTGGCTGGAGACCGGCGAAGGCCGGCCGGATCCTTCCGTCGACGAACAGTTCGATGTGATCTGCGCGCAATATCGCGACATGCTCGACCATTATGGCACGGTGATCGGAGTCAACGTCGCCCGCAAGCACATCGGCTGGTACACCAGGGGCTTCCACGGCTCGGCCGAATTCCGCAACGCGTTCAACAAGGAAGCCGACCCGAACCGGGCGCTTGCGACCCTGCGCGAATTCTATGCACCCTGGCTGAGCAGGGCCGCGGCCTGATCCGCGCCTGCGACCAGTTCCTCCGACCCTGCGGTGGAGCGGTAGGTTTCAACGCAGATACTGTGTTCTTTTTGCCACAACGTTGTGGTAGCCCTGCCGGGTGAACGCTGAAGTGCCGATTCCCGGGGAGACGAGGCCACGCTGGCGGCGGCGGCTTGCGGTGACCTTCGGTCGGCGCATTTTGCCGATCGTCGAGCTGCTCACCGGCGGTGTGCTGATCGCGATCGTCACGATCAGCTACTTCATCATCAGCACCCAGCAAGGCGAGCAGGGGTTGCTCACCCCGCCGGTGGTCGCAACCCTGCTGGTCGCCAATCTCGTTCCCGCGATGGCGCTGATGGTGCTGATCGCCCGGCGCTTCGCGATGCGCCGTGCGGCGCGCTCTCCGATCGGCGGCAAGGGGCGCTTGCACGTCCGGCTGGTCGCGATCTTCTCGCTGATCGCGGCGGTGCCGACTTTGATGGTGGTGGTGTTCGCCTCGCTGATCTTCCAGGTCGGCAACGAATTCTGGTTCTCGCCGCGCGCGCGTTCGATGATCGAGAATGCCAATGCGCTCGGCCAGCAAGCCTACACCCAGGAACGGGATCGCGTCCAAAAGGAAGCGACCACGATGAGCCTCGACCTTGCCGGCTATCTCGAAGAATATCCGATCGACAGCCTCGAGTTCATGGAGGGGTTCGGTAAGCAGGTGCTCTACCGCAACCTCTCCGAAGCCCTGATCGTCACGGTGACACCGGAGCGGGGGGTGCAGACCCTCGCGCTCGTCAATCCGTACGATCGCCAGCTCGAGAAACTGGTCACCCCGGATCGGATCGCGCCCCTGCGGGCCGGCGCGCCCAGCGTCGTCGTTCGCGAGAAGAACCGGATCGGCGCGATCACGCCGCTCGCCTTCGGCAAGGACGTCTACCTCTATGCCGCGCGCGACCACGATTCCTCGATGGTCGACCAGCTCCAGCGCGCGGAGGAGGTCCTAAAATCCTATAACAGCCTGGTCGCGCGCGCCCGCGTCCTCCAGCTTCGCTTCAACGCGGCCCTGCTGCTGGTTTCGTTGCTGATCACCGGGGCCGCGGTGTGGATCGCGCTCCGGGTCGCGGACCGGCTGGTGCGCCCGGTCTCGGAACTCGTCGATGCGGCCGGGCGGGTCACGGCCGGCGATCTTTCCGCACGCGTCCCAGCGACGACGGTGCGGGACGAGGTCGGCACGCTCGGCAATGCGTTCAACCGGATGACCCGCCGGCTGGAGGAACAGACGGGGGCGCTGGTGTCCGCCAACGAGCAGCTCGACAGCCGCCGGATGTTCATGGAAGCCGTGCTCTCCGGTGTCAGCGCCGGTGTGATCTCGGTCGACGCAGGGCGCAGCGTGCGCCTCACCAACAGCTCGGCCGAGGCCTTGCTCAAGACCGACAAGGATGCGGCGGCCGGGCGGCCGCTCGACGAGCTCGCTCCCGAGCTCAACAAGTTCCTCGACGGCGGCGAGCGCGAGGACATCATCCAGGTCGCCAGCGCCGGCGAGCCGAGGACGCTGGCGGTGAAGCGCGTCCGGGTGGAAGGCGGCCACGTTCTCACCTTCGACGACATCACCGAACAATTGCTCGATCAGCGCCGTGCGGCCTGGTCGGACGTCGCCCGCCGCATCGCTCACGAGATCAAGAATCCGCTGACTCCGATCCAGCTCGCCGCCGAACGGCTGCAGCGCCGCTACGGCAAGGAGATCAGCTCGGACAGCGCGACATTCGAGCAGCTGACCGGAACCATCGTCCGCCAGGTCGGTGATCTGCGCCGGATGGTCGATGAATTCTCCTCGTTCGCGCGGATGCCCAAGCCGATCTTCCGGGAGGAATCCCTGGCCGAGATCGCGCGCCACGCCTTGTTCCTGCACGAGGTCGCCCATCCCGACATCGCGTTCAGCCTCGATGCGCCGGACCCCGCACCGTTGCTCGTCTGCGATCGCCGCCAGCTCGGCCAGGCTTTGACCAACGTCGTCAAGAATGCGGTGGAGGCGATCCAGCAGAAGCATGACGAAGGTCGCCTCGGCGCGGCCGAGACGATCGCGATGACGATCCGGCAGGGCGCTGGGCGAGTCTGCATCGACGTGCAGGACAGCGGCATCGGCCTGCCGCCCGATCGCGGCCGGATCACCGAGCCGTATATGACCACGCGGGTGAAGGGCACCGGCCTCGGGCTCGCGATCGTCAAGAAGATCGTGGAAGAACATTTTGGGAGCATCGCCTTCGAGGATGCCCCGGGCGGCGGCACGATCGTGCGGCTCGCCTTCGACTCGGAAACCCTCGCACGCCTGGACGGGGCGGGCGAACATGATGACCACAGAGACATGGCGGCAAACGGTTAGATATGGCCCTCGACATACTCATAGTCGACGACGAACAGGATATCAGGGACCTCGTCTCCGGGGTTCTGGAGGATGAAGGCTATGCCACGCGCACGGCGGCGAACAGCACCGACGTGCTCGCCGCTCTCGCCGAGCGCCGGCCGTCGCTGGTCCTCCTCGACGTCTGGCTGCAGGGATCCAAGCTGGACGGCCTGCAATTGCTGGAGGAGATCAAGCGGCGCGATCCGACCTTGCCGGTGCTGATGATTTCCGGACACGGTAATCTCGACACCGCGGTCGCCGCGATCCGCCAGGGCGCGGTCGATTTCATCGAGAAGCCGTTCGAGGCCGGGCATCTGCTGCATCTGGTCGCACGCGCGACCGAGACCGACCGGCTGCGCCGCGAGAACGCGACGCTTCGCGCGCAGATCGGCCAGGAGACCGAGCTCACCGGATCGAGCATCGCGATCAACGCCGTCCGCGCGACTCTCAAGCGGGTGGCGGGAACCGGCAGCCGCGTCCTGATCACCGGGCCCGCCGGCGTCGGCAAGGAAGTGGCGGCGCGCCTGCTCCACGCCTGGAGCAACCGCACCCAGGGCCCCTTCATCGTCGTCAGTGCCGCGCGCATGACTCCGGAGCGGGTCGAGGAGGAATTGTTCGGAGTCGAGGAGGGTGGCGAACTCGCCCGTCCGGGCTTGCTCGAGCAGGCGCATGGCGGCACCCTGTTCCTCGACGAGATCGCCGACATGCCGCTGACGGCCCAGGCGAAGATCCTGCGCGTTCTCACCGACCAGAGCTTCACGCGCGTCGGCGGCCAGCGCGTGGTCAAGGTCGACATGCGGGTCGTATCGTCGACCGCCCGTACGCTCTCGGAAGAAATTGCCGGGGGGCGCTTCCGCGAGGATCTGTTCTACCGGCTCAACGTCGTGCCCGTGCACCTGCCCGCGCTGGCCGAGCGCCGCGAGGACATCCCCGAGCTCGTCTCCCACTTCGCGGCGCGCTATGCCGCGGAGCAGAGGCTGCAGACGCCGAACTTCTCGGGCGACGCGGTCGCCGCGCTGCAGGCCTATGACTGGCCGGGCAACGTCCGCCAGCTGCGCAACGTGATCGAGCGCACGATCATCCTGGCGCCGGGCGCGCGGGTCGGATCGATCGAGATCGACATGCTGCCGCCGGAACTGCTCAACGAGCAGGCCAGTCTCAGCCCGGGCGAGGCGGTGAAGGCGATCATGGGCACGCCGCTTCGCGAAGCCCGCGAGACGTTCGAACGGGAGTATCTCAAGGTGCAGATCCGCCGCTTCTCCGGCAACATCTCGCGCACTGCCACGTTCATCGGCATGGAGCGCTCCGCGCTGCACCGCAAGCTCAAGGCGCTCGGCATCGCCGACACGCGCGGCGACGACAGCGAGTAAGCGGTTCAAAACGGGATCCGCCGATCGGCGATTTTTGCGGTCCGAAAGGCCGATGCCGATATTGAAACCGGGGCTTTTAGCCCCAGCTATGTTTTTGCTGCCTTCGGCAGGATCACATGCGGGACCGACATCCCGCCAATAAGGAGAAAAGGGAATGGCCGACAAGGTCAATAACCTCCAGGACATGTTCCTCAACAGCCTCCGGCGCGCCAAGACTCCGGTCACCATGTTCCTGGTGAAGGGGGTCAAGCTTCAGGGCATCATCACCTGGTTCGACAATTTCTCGGTGCTGTTGCGCCGGGACGGGCAGGCGCAGCTCGTCTACAAGCACGCCATCTCGACGATCATGCCGGCACAGCCGCTCAATCTCGAGGAGATCGAGCGCGCGTTCGACGAGCAGATGGAGAAGCGAAAGCCGACCCTGCTTCAGGAAGTGTTTCTCGGCGCGGTTCGCCGCTCCGGCGAACCCGTAACGATGTTCCTGGTCAATGGCGTGATGCTGCAAGGCGAGATCATCGCCTTCGATCTGTTCTGCATGTTGCTCGAGCGCGATGGCCTCAGCCAGCTCGTCTACAAGCATGCCGTCTCCACCGTTCAGCCCGAGCGGCCGGTGAGTTTCATGGACCACGAAGACGAGGAGTCGGCAGCCTGAGCGTCTTCAATCGCGAAACCGACGCGGAATTCGCCCGCGGCGCCCGTGCCGTCGTCGCTCTGCCGGATCTCGGCGGAAACGATAATCCGCGCGACGTCGAAGCCCGTCTCGATGAGGCGGCGGGCCTCGCCGAGGCGATCGGCATCGAAGTGGTCGAGAAGATCCACTTCAAGATTCGGGCGCCCCGTCCGGCCACCTTGTTCGGCAAGGGGCAGGTGGAACGCATTGCCGAGGTGCTCGAAGGCCATGAGGCCGAGTTGCTGATCGTCGACGCCCCGATCACGCCCATCCAGCAGAAGAATCTGGAGACCGGCGCCAAGGCGAAGGTGATCGACCGAACCGGCCTCATCCTCGAAATCTTCGGGGAGCGTGCCGCAACCGCGGAAGGCCGGCTGCAGGTGGAACTCGCCCACCTCGACTACCAGGCGGGACGTCTGGTGCGAAGCTGGACCCATCTCGAACGCCAGCGGGGCGGTTTCGGCTTCCTCGGCGGCCCGGGAGAGACCCAGATCGAGGCCGATCGCCGGCTGATCCGCGATCGCATGGCCAAGCTTCGCAAGGAGCTGGAGCAGGTCACACGGACCCGCAACCTGCACCGGGCCCGGCGGCAGCGGGCGCCGTGGCCGGTGATCGCCCTGGTCGGCTACACCAATGCCGGCAAGTCGACCCTGTTCAACCGGGTCACCAAGGCCGACGTCATGGCCGAGAATCTGCTGTTCGCGACGCTCGATCCGACGATGCGGGAAATCCCGCTGCCCGGTTTCGACAAGGCGATCCTCAGCGACACCGTGGGGTTCATCTCGGAGCTTCCGACTCAGCTGGTGGCGGCCTTCCGCGCCACGCTCGAGGAGGTCATTTCGGCCGACCTCATCATCCACGTCCGCGACATCTCGCACCACGATAGCGATGCGCAGCGCGATGACGTCGAGCGCGTGCTGACCGAGATTGGCGCCCGGCGTGAAGAGGGCGGCGCACCGTTGATCGAGGCCTGGAACAAGATCGACATTCTGGGACCGGACGATGTCGAGCGTGTCCGCGCAGAAGCGGCGCGCCGCGAGGACGTGATGGTCATCTCGGCGCTGAGCGGCGAAGGCGTCGATCGCCTTCTTGCCTGCGCCGGCGAGCATCTGCGCAAGGGGGCGACGGTGCGGCAGATCCGCCTGGACGCCACCGACGGCGAAGCGATCGCCTGGCTCTACGCCAACGGCGAAGTCGTCGGGCAGCAGAGCGAGGATCTGTCTACGCTCTACGAGGTTCGGCTCTCGGATGCGGACTGGGCGCGCTTCCAGGCGCGGCAGGGCGAGACCGCCTAACCCGCGGCAGGAGATCCAAGCGTCCGCTTGGCCTCCTGCCAGAGCGCTTCCAGCGCATCGATGTCCATATCTTTCAGCGGCTTGTCGGCGATCTCTTCGACCTTTCGGAAGCGAGACTCGAAGCGCGCCGTGGCCCCTCGCAAGGCCGCTTCGGGATCGATCCCGAGATGGCGGGCGTAGTTCACCACGGAGAATAGCAGGTCACCGAGCTCGGCCGTGCGCTCCGCATCGGTGGCCGCGGCCTCGATCTCGGCAATCTCCTCGTCGATCTTGGCGCGCGGACCGGACACGTCCGGCCAGTCGAAGCCGACCCGGGCGGCGCGCGCCTGGATCTTGGCGGCACGCTTCAGCGCCGGCAGCGCGAGCGCGACTCCGGCCAGAGCGCTGCGATCCTCGTGATGACCGCGCTCGGCGGCCTTGAGCGTTTCCCAGCCGGGGCTCTCGGCCGCGTCGCCGAAGATGTGGGGGTGGCGCCGGATCATCTTCGCACTGATGGCGCGAATGACGTCGTCGATCGCGAACGCGCCGCGTTCCTCGGCGATGCGGCTGTGATAGACGACCTGAAGCTGCAGGTCGCCGAGCTCGTCCTTGAGGTCGGCCAGGTCGCCGCGTGCGATCGCATCGGCGACCTCATAGGCTTCCTCGATCGTATAGGGCGCGATCGTTTCGAACGTCTGTTCGCGGTCCCAGGCACAGCCGGTTTCCGGATCGCGCAGGCGCCGCATGATTGCAACCAGCGCATCGAGCGCCTCCGCAGGATCCTCGGTACCGGGCTCGGCAGGAGGGGGATTTGGCAATGTGTCGTCCCTGATTGTCTGCGCCGTCCTTCTACAGAGCCACGGCAGGGATGCCAGCGCGGCGTCGTCGGCCCGATCCGACGATCTAGATCGAAAGGAGGAGATCAAAGGGGGCGGGCCGCGGCCCGTGCATCGCATTGTCTAGATCCCGGATAGATCGTCGCGATCGATGGCACGGCGGTCGCGCCGGCTTACCCTTGGCCGCCTGGAGGGTGGTGCGCGGATGCCGGAGAGTCGGACGCTGCTGATCGTCAAGGTGGGGGAGGGCGATCCGATCGACCTGCTCTTCGAGACGCTCGACGACGCGCCCGATCTTGCGCTGGCGACCGCCCGGCCGGTGCGCCTGGCCGAAGCCAAGCTGCTGCTCCAGCGGGAGGAACTCGCGGTTGCGCTGCTGATCGGCCGCGAGACCGAGGTCCAGGCCGCAGCCCGCGAACTTCGCGGGCTTCGCCCCAGCCTGCACATCGTCACCGTCTCGATCGAGCAGGGCACCGCCCAGCTTGCGGTACAGGACTCCAATTTCGCCGAATTGCTGGTGGTGATCCGCTCGCTGCTCGACGAGGCGGCGGACACCGACAGCAAGCGGGTCGGCGTCACCCGCAACTATCGCGCCCATCTGCCGCCGTCGCGCCGCCGCGAGCGCGCGCGGCGGAACCTGCCGGTGCCTACCGGCCCCGCTACAGAGAGCGAGGTGGCGGGCAGCCTCGGCGCGGCTCTCACCTGGGTCGAGGCCGCAACGCGGGCGTTGATGGAGATGTGGCTCGGCAAGCCGAGCGAGTCGCCGGGCTTCGTCGTCAGCTGGGATTCGCTGCAGCGCTGGTGGACCGCGATCGCCGGCATCGCCAGCCGGCGCAGCGACACGGCCGATCGGGCATTCGACCGATTCCGGCAGCGACTGGTGGAGGAGCAGAAGAGCCAGACCCCGCTGGTACGCCTCGCCCGTCTGCTCGGCGACGACGACATCGCGCTGAAGCTGCACCTGATCGTCGCCGCCAGCGATTTCGACGTTCGGTTCCACCGATTGTTCGGCGTTCTTCAGGACGATTTCGGGCGCCGTTATCCCTCGCTCGGTCTCGCCTGCGCGATCATTGCCGCTTCGCAAGAGGGAGCGACTCCGCTCTCGGTTCGGAGTGCCATCGCCGGCAACAGACTGCTCGGGCAGAGCGGGGTGATCGCCACCCTTGCTTCGGGTGCGGTGAACGCGGACGAACCGCTGCGCCTGGAACCCCGCGTCGTCGACTGGCTGCTCAATGCGCAGGACGAAAGCCTGATCCTGCAGGATGAACTGCGCCTCCTTCAGGGCTTCCCGGCAGACGCGGTCGACCTCGTGCCGACCGGCCGCCGGCGAACCATCCGGCTTGTCGAGCGGCGCGCGATCCAGGCGCATGGCGGGATCGACCAAGTGGCGGCGGTTCTTCTCGCGGGATCGGTCCCGGGCTGGCTGGAAGCCGATGCCGGCGCGCTGGCCGGCGTGGAGGTGCGGATCGCAGCGCCGGAGTCGCTGCCCGCCGCAGACGCGATCGAGCGGACGCTGGCGCTGCACGTGGCGACCGCCAACCTCACCGGACGCCGGCTCGTCGTCGATCTGCGTGGGCCGGGCGGCATGGGCTTGTGGCAAGCCTTGCTGCCATTGCTCGACCTTGCCGATGCGCCGCCTTACGCGATCGCGCCCAATCCGGCGCAGCTGCTCGGGGCGGCGGTGCGCGGCGATCTCGCAATCGCGATGCTGCCGCCGCCGACGGCTGCGGACCGCCGGGCCGCGGTGGCTGCGATCCTGGGAATTGAGGAGGACGAAGACGATCGTGACGAGGCTGCAGGCGGGCTCGTCGACAGCCTTTCCGACCGCTTCCGTATCGGACCGGTGCAGATGGCTGACGCGGGTGCGCTGGCACGGGCCTCTGCCGCCGGAAAGGGCCGGTCCGGCGTCCCCGACGACGACGATTGGCTCAGTGGCTTTCGCCGTGCCGCAGGCGCCAGCGCGCCGAGCCTCGCCCGCCGCATCGAACCTCAATCCTGCACGTCCGGCGAGGGCGAACGGCCGTCGGGCTTTCCCTGCCTCACCGACGTCGTGCTGCCGCCCGATCAGCATGAGCAGCTTCGCGCGGTGCTCCGGCACGTCCGCTGTGCATCGACGGTGCTCGACGATTGGGGCTTCCGTGCGCTCGTCGATGCCGCCGGGATCGCCGCCTTGTTCACCGGCGAGAGCGGCACCGGTAAGACGATGGCGGCGCATGCGCTCGCTTCCGAGCTCGGGGCGGATCTCTACGCGATCGATCTCGCCAACATCGTCTCCAAATATATCGGCGAGACGGAGAAGAATCTCGACGTCATCTTCGACGATGCCGAGCGCGCCGGCGCCGTCTTGCTGTTCGACGAGGCCGACGCCCTGTTCGGCAAGCGCAGCAACGTCGGCGACGCCCATGATCGCTACGCCAACATCGAAGTCGCCTATCTGCTGCAGCGCATGCAGCTCTTTCCCGGCCTCGCCATTCTCACCACCAACCATCCCGAGAATATCGACGCTGCGTTCACGCGGCGGCTGCGCTTCCGGGTCGATTTCCCGCGTCCGGACGTCGCCGCCCGCCACGCCATCTGGGAACAGTCGGTTCCGGAGCGGCTTCGCACCGGCTTCTTCGATCTGAAGCAGGTCGCGGCCGCGCTCGACGTCACCGGCGGCACGATCCGGCTGATGGGGCTGCACGCCGCCATGCTCGCGGCCGAGAGCGGCGAGCATATCTCGTTCGCGCACGTGCTCGAGGGCGCCCGCGCCATGCTCGTCCGGCTCGGTTCCTATTCGGAGCTGCCGCGGCTCGACGCGATCGCCCAAGCGCACCGGGCGGAGGCCGCGTGATGGCGATCGATCTCGTCACCGCTGCCATCGTGGATGCCATCAAGGCGTCGCTGCGCAATGCTCCAGGCGTACCGCCGGGCGCCTTCAACATCGTCGTCGGGCCGCCCAATGGCGGCGGCTCGGCGGACCTCGTCCTGTTCCTGTATCTGATCACGCCGGCACCGGAATTGCGCAACGCCGAGCGAATCCGGCCCTTTCCCAATCTGGGCGATGCGCCGCAATCGATGGCGCCGGCGGTGCCGCTGGAGCTCCATTATCTGCTGAGCCTCGGCGCACAGACCAGCTCCGCCATCGCCCAAGGCCTCGCGATGCTCGGTGACTCGATCCGGGCGATCGAGGCCGCGTCGCCGCTCGCAGTGCCTGCCGGCGGGCAGAGCGCGGTGTGGCTGTCGCTGCTGCCGCTCACCACCGACGAGATGTCGCGCATCTGGGGCCTGTTCCCGAACGAGAATTGCAGATCGTCCTTCGCCTTCCGCGCCTCGCCGGTGTGGATCGATCCGCGCGCGCCGGCCGAACCGATCCCGCCGGTCACCGATGACGAGGCCATCGTCGGTCGGAAGGAGGCGGCATGACCGCGCTCGACCTGCCCAGCCCGGACTCGATCAAGCGCCGCGCCATGTTCGCCCTGGACTTGGTCGATCCGATCACCGGCCGGTTCGCCGGTGCCGACATGGCGGTGACCCTCGCCGGCTTTCGTCCGCCCCGGATCGCCTCCAATGGCCGGCTCGTCTGGAACGACGTCGATCCACCGGCGCCGCGCGATCTCGTCGTGCGCGGGGTCTCGCGCAGCGGCGCCTTTGCGCCGTTCGAAACCGCGTGGACGACGCCCGAGCGGGCTCCGGGCGACGACGGCGCCGGCCTCATCCACCGCATCACGCTCGAGCCGACCGGACTCTACGAGCCGCCTGCGGGGGCGCTCGCCGCGGCCGGCATGCTGATCGGGGATGGCGTCGGCCGCGCGCCGGTCGCCGGGGCCGAGATCCGGATCGAGCTTCGCGAAGCCGGATCGGCGGCGGTGATCGCGGGCTCCTACCAGGGCCGAACCGACCTTCGCGGCGGCTTCGTCGTCGTCGCCGGCGACATCGGCCTGGCGACGCCCGCCGCCGCCTCGCCGGGCCCCGAGGGCGGCCTGGTGGGCTGGCTGAGGATCGCGCGTGGCGCCGACGTCAGATTCTCGCCGCTGCTGCCGCTGCGCCGGGACCGGCTGCATCGGCTGCCGGCCCCGCTCGTCTGGGCGGATCTCGGCGAGGATCCGCCCTGAGCGCGGTCGACACCGCCCGAACCAGACAGGAGACGGAACATGATCATCCAAGCCGACACAGCGCAGCAGAACGAAGGGACGGATCCGACCGAAGGGCAGGGGAACGTCGTCGACGACGGCCGCCAGCTCGCCTCCGCCGGAAGCGACGACACGCCGCCGGCGCGGCGAAGCGGCGCGGCGACGCGGCAAGGCGGGGCCGCACCCGCATCGGCTGCCGAAAGCGGTGCGGCACCGCCGCAGCTGCCCGCGGCGGACGATCCGCGCGACGACAAGGTCGAGGATCTCGCCAGGGCGGCTGCGATCGCAGAAGCCCGCAAGGCGATCGAATCCGCGACGATCGAGATTCACTCGACCGCCTGGGACAAGGAGAAGGCGCGCCGGGCAGCGGCCGACGACTATAAGCTGGCGGTCGCGCCGGATGGGATCGTCTGGGCCAAGTTCAAGGCGGCCGACGCCGATTTCGAGCGTACTGCGGGCGACATGGCGGACAAGGTGGACGACTGGATCGCCGCCAATCTCAGCGATCCCAAAGCGCGCCTGCGGCAGTTGCTCGAAGAGCGCCGCCAGCTCGGCGATCGGCTTCGCAGCCGCTACGGCGAGCGCGAGCGCGCCCGGGCGGAGGCGCAGAGCGCGGCCAAGAGGTGGAGCGACGCCTTCGCCGCCTGGTCGAAGCCGGGTGCCAGGGCTTCGGCCCTGATCGGCGAATATGCCGACAAGATCCGCAAGCTCAACGCTGAGATCAACAATGACGAAAATCGCGATCTCGCCATCTTCACCTTCTGGTTCGAGGTCGCGCCCAAGCACCTGCAATTGCGGGTCAAGCCGCTGCCGGCGGAGATCGCCCAGAATGTTGAGGCGCTGCGCGAGGCGCTGAAGCCCGACAACGATCTTCGCCGCCGCCTCAAGCTCGGCAAGGACCGGGACGACGGCAGCCTCTTCCTCGATCCCGCGCTCGATTATGCCGAGCACCGCAAGACACTGCTGACCCGCTGGGCCGAGGCGGCGGACAAGCTCGGCGAGGCCGAGGCCGCCTACAAGCTGCGGCCCGACGATGCCGCGGCGCTGAAGCAGCGCGCCGACAAGCTCAAGGACGACGGCTGGCAGAAGACTGCGGCCGAGATCCTGAAGGCGGCCTGATTTTCGCTCTTTCTTCGAAACGGAGGCTCCCATGCCCGAATATCTCGCACCCGGCGTGTTCATCGAGGAGATCGAGCGTGGACCACGCCCGATCGAAGGCGTCGCGACCAGCACCGCCGCCTTTCTGGGCGAAACCGAGCGCGGCCGGACACGTCCGCTGATGGTGACCAGCTACAACGAATATCGGCGCCATTTCGGCAGCGTCTTCGCCGAGGGCAAATACATGCCCTACGCGCTGTCCGGCTTCTTCGAAAATGGCGGCCGGCGCGCCTACGTCTGCCGCATCGTCGGCCCCGGTGCCGAGACGTCGTCGCTGGATATCGGCGCCTTGCGCTTCTCGGCTCTGGGTGCCGGGAAATGGGGCGACCGGATCCTCATCCGGATCGACGAGAGCTCGACCAGAACCGGTACGGATCCGATCGGCTTTCGTCTGCGTATCGCCTATTGGCAGGTGGATCCGCCGGGCGGAAGCTTCCCGGACCCGTTCGATCCGACGCAGAGCGACACGCTGCCCAAGCCGACGCTCACCGAGGATTTCAACGACCTCGTCTGGAACAACCCGCTTTCGCCGGATTACTTCCTGAAGCGGCTCCAGGACGCGTCCGCGCTGATCCAGGTGTCGGTGATCGGTGACGTCACCGACGTTCCCGTCACCCCGCTTACCCCGCTCTCCGGTGGTGCCGATGCCGGCGCGGCGCCCGGCGTTCCGGAATATGAAGGGCAGGATCCGGACAGCCAGCGGCGGACCGGCCTCGCCGCGCTCGATCTCGACGAATATCGCGAGGTCGCGCTCGTCACGGCCCCTGCGGCGCCGGTCGACGTCGTCTCGAAGGTGATTTCGCACTGCGAACGGAGCCGCTTCCGCTTCGCCGTGATCGATCCCGAGCGCGGCAGCGCCAATGCCGCGTCGCTCGATCCGCGAAGCGACTGGGACACGCAATATGCCGCCTTCTATTATCCATGGATCGCCGTCGCCGATCTGCAAAGCGGGGTCCGCCGGCAGGTGCCGCCCAGCGGCCACGTGCTCGGCCTCTACGCCCGCACCGATATCGATCGCGGGGTCTGGAAGGCGCCGGCGAACGATGTTCTGCGCGGCGTCGTCGACCTCGAATATTATGTCGATACCGGCACGCAGGAGGTGCTCAATCCGCGCGGCGTCAACGCCATCCGGCGCTTCCCCGGACGCGGCATCCGGGTGTGGGGCGCACGCACGCTGAGCTCCAACTCGCTGTGGAAATATGTCAGCGTCCGCCGACTGTTCATCTTCCTCGAGCGCTCCATCTACGAGGGCACCCAATGGGTGGTGTTCGAGCCCAATGACGAACGATTGTGGGAGCGGGTCAAGGACACGATCCGGCTGTTCCTGCGCACCCAGTGGCGCAACGGCGCGCTGATGGGACGGAGCGAGGAGGAGGCGTTCCTCATCGCCTGCGACCGTTCGACGATGACCCAGGACGATATCCTGAACGGCCGACTGATCTGCGAGATCGGCATCGCGCCGGTGCGGCCGGCGGAATTCGTCATCTTCCGGATCTTCCAGAACACGGCCGAAGCGCAGCCCTGACCGGCTGCAAGAGGAGGCGCATATGGCACGCAACGACCCGCTCCGTAACTTCCGCTTCAGGGTGGAAATCGACCAGGTCACCCAGGGCTTTTTCAGCGAGGTGGCGATCGGCGAGACGACCACCGAGGCGGTCGACTATCGCGAGGGCATCGATCCCACGCACGTCCGCAAGCTGCCCGGGCTCACCAAATACGGCAACATCACGCTCAAGTGGGGCGTGACCGACTCCACCGAGCTCTACGAGTGGCACAAGAAGATCGTGGGCGGCGGCATCAAGGACAATCGCAAGTCGGTGAAGATCATCGTCATCGACGAATCCGGCGCCGACAAGGCGAGCTTCCTCGTCTCGGAAGCGTGGCCGACCAAATACGATCCGAGCGACCTCAACGGCAAGGGCAACGAGGTCTTCATCGAGCTGCTCGAGCTGGTCAACGAAGGCATCGAGCGCACCCGTTAAGCGGAGGACGACATGGACCGCATCGCATCGGGCGCGTTCCGCACCGAAATCGAATTCACCCTGCCCAAGGGCTTCATCGACGACACCGGCGTTCTGCACCGCCGCGGCGTGATGCGGCTCGCCACCGCGGCCGACGAGATCCTGCCGCTGCGCGACCCGCGGGTGCAATCCAACCCGGCCTATCTCACCATCATCATCCTCGCCCGGGTAATCGTGAAGCTCGGCGGCGTGCCGACCATCGACACCCAATTGGTCGAGCAGCTCTTCGCCTGCGACCTCGATTATCTGAGGGGCCTCTACGAAGCGATCAACAGCGCCGACGAGCCGGACGGCCTGCCCGAGCAGGGGCGCGCCAACGGCCGGACGGCGGGGGGCCTGCCCGTCCTGGGGGAAGCCTGATGGCCTACCCCGTGGCCGAACTGTACGGGGAGATGGCGTTCATCGCCGCGCATTTCCACTGGAGCAGCGAGACGCTGATGACCATGGCGCATGGCGAGCGGCGGCGCTGGTGCCGCGAAATCTCGGCAATCAATCGGCTGCAGAGCGGGGCGCCGGCCGACCCGTTTGCGGGGCTCTGAGGTGGCGGTCACCGATCCTTATGCGGGATTCCGCTTCGTCGTTCTGCTCGATCAGGTGCGGGTCGCGGGCTTCGCCAAGGTGCGCGGGCTCGGGCGCGAAACGCGGGTCGAGACGTTCCGGGAGGGCGGGGTCAACGATCACGAACACAAGCTCGTGACGATGACCAGCTACGGCAACCTCATCCTGGAGCGCGGCCTCGCCGACCCGGAGATGCTGGTGTGGCACCAGCTCGTCATCGAGGGCCGGGTGCTGCGGCGCATGCTCACCATCTCGCTGCGCGACGAGAATGATCGTGAGGCGTGGAGCTGGCTGGTCCATGGCGCCTTCCCGGTAAAATGGTCGGTGGCCGATTTCGACGCAGCGTCGGGCCAGATCGTCGCGGAGACGGTCGAGCTCGCCCATAACGGATTCCTGGTGAAACCCGGGCTTCGCGGGAGCCGGGCGGCATGACGCCTCGTCCGCCCCTCGGCATCGTCCGTCCGCTGGCGCGCACCGTGTTCGCCCGCGAGGCGATGGCGCGGGGGCGCACGCGTCCGCTGTCGATGTTCTGGCGGCGCCCGCGCCGGCAGCCGAACCGGGCTGCGACCCTGATCCGCCACGCACCGCACTTCGCGCTGACCCTCAACCTTGCATTCTCGCATCATGCGGGCGCGGCTGCCGCCTTGCGGGCGCGCCGAGATCAGGCGCCGAGCGCCGGTGCGGCGAGGGCAACTCGTCTTCAGCCTTCCAGGCTGGTCGAACGTCTGTTCGCATCTTTCAGGCCGCAGAGGGCACAGGCCGGTCTTGCGCCGATCCTCGCGGAGCATCCGGTGTGGATCGAGCGGGCTGCGGCGCGGAACGTCGGGAATTCCGAGCAATTGGCCGTTCGCTTGGCGCCCGGCGCAGCCATGACCCCGTTGGGGTTCCGGGCACCAGCGGCGTTGACGCGCCGATCATCGCCGACGGAGCGCCGGCTGCAAGGGGCCGATGCGGCAGAACGCGGCGTCCCCAGGAGTGCGCAGGCGGGCTCCTCGGGCATGCCTTTCGAGTCAGTCCGGCCTTCCACCTTCGTGCTGGATCGGCTCGTCGTCGCACGCGGCGAACGAACCCTGATCCACTCGCTGGCCAACATTTCGCGCCAGGCGCCAATCGCGCCGGCATCGCCGCAGTCCCGCGCGCGAAGGTCTCTGTCCATGCCGCTTTCCCTGGTCGCACCTGCCGCCCCCAGAACGGCGCAGCTTGTGCAGGAAGGGAGGCCCTCCGTTGCGCGTGCGCGCCCTGTCGAGCGTGTCTGGGCGACCCCCAGGACCGGTGGCGGGGAGGGCACAGCCGTGTCGCTGCTGCAGCCGCACATGCGCGACGGTGCGGCAGCGGCCGCCGGCTTCATCCCGTCGGCGGATGCGGCGCGGCCGATCGCGGTCGCGGCCACGGTGCCCGCCGCGCCGGACGTCAATCTGATGGTCGATGAAGTGATGCGCCGGATCGACCGGCGGCTGCGCAGCGAAAAGCTGCGCCGCGGCATGTGAGGAGGGGCGGATGGGGCTCGCCAAGGCTTATGTCGAGATACGTGCCGGATCGCGCAAGGGCGAGCGGCTGCAGGTACTGTTCAATCCGGCCGAATACAGTCTGGAACGGGCCAATGCCTACAAGTCGACGGCCTTGCCGGGCCTCGGCAGTCCGCTCATCCAGTTCGTCAACGGCGATGCGCAGACCCTGTCGATGGATCTTTTCCTCGACGATTATACCGACCCGGAAGGTCCGCTCGAGGATCTGCTCAGCCTGACCGGCGGGGTGCCGAAGAGCGTTCGCGAGCGGATCGACGCCTTCACCGCGCTGCTCGACATCGCGCCCGAACTGCACGCGCCGCCGCCGGTGCGTTTCGTCTGGGGGCCGTTGCGCTTCGATGCCGTCATCGAAAAGATCGGGCGCAAGGCGAACCTGTTCCGCCCCGACGGCACGCCTGCCCGGGCGACCCTCTCCGTGGCCTTCCGTGAATACCGGCCCTTGTCGCGCGACGCACCGCAGGTTCGGCTCGAATCGACCGATCGCACCAAGCGCCGCCAGATCAACGCCGCCGAATCGATCTGGCTGATTGCCGACAAGGAATATGGCGATCCCCGTCACTGGCGGGTGATCGCCGAAGCGAGCGACGTGGACGAACCCCGCAGCCTGCAGCCTGGCGACTGGCTGCTGCTGCCGCCGCTGGAGGCGAGCGATGCTCCGAACCGCCCGTTCTAGCGCCGCGCCCGGCCTCTACGTCCCCGGCGCGTCGATCGATCTCGGCGCGTTCGACCAGGACATGCGGCTGAGCCATGGCCTCGTCTTCACCCAGGTCGAAGTGGATCTCCAGCTCAGCGTCGCCGGCCAGTTCCGCTTCACCATCCCGCATGCGTTCGACGCCGAACGCGGCGACTTCTTCACCCCCTTCGGCAAGCCGCTGATGCCGCTTCTGAAGCTCGGTACGCGGGTGTGGATCCGGATGGGCTACGGCGACCGGGCGCAGCAGACGCCGCTCTTTGCCGGCTTCATCACGGCGCTCGGCACCGGCTTTGCCGAAGGCGGCGCGCCCGAGGTGGAGGTCTCCGGAACCGACGCCACCTATCTGATGACGCTCGGCACCAAGGAGCATCGCTTCGAGAGCAAGAGCGTGCGCGATGCCGTCGCCCTCGTGGCGCAGCAGAACGGCTTTTCGCTCAAGTTCAGCGGCACGCCGCCGAGCAACGTGACGCTCGATTCCAATCTCCAGACCGACCTCGAATTCCTCGGCAAGCTCGCCCAGAACTTCTCGACACCGCAGCAGAAATGGGAGTTCTTCGCACGGCCTCGCAAGAGCGGTGACGAGCTTCATTTCAGACCCCGCAGCGAGATCGAGCCGCCGCTCGCGACTCTGAAATGGGGCGTCGACCTGCTCAGCTTCAAACCGGAGATCAACCTCGGCAATCAGGTCAGCAAGGTCGAGGTGCACGGCTGGGACGAGCTCAAGAAAGAAAAGATCCTCGGAGTCGCCACCGCCGACGGGCAGGGCGGCAAGCCCGGCGGCGACATCCAGCGCGCCGCGTTCGGCCGCGAGACGGTGCTCGAGCTCAGGCTGCCAGTGAAATCGAAGGAAGAAGCCGACCAGCGTGCGGCGGCGGCGCTCGCCAAGCGCACCAACGATCTGGTCAAGGGCGACGGCGAGACTCTCGGCTTTCCCGAATTGCTGCCGGATACCAGCGTCGCTTTGGTTGGTCTCGGCGAGCAATTCTCCAAGACCTATTACGTCACCAAGACCGTCCACCGATATGACAGCGGCGGCTACCGAACCCGGTTCTCGATCGAGAGGCCGGCAGCATGAACGAACTCCTCTTCGATCTCGAGGCGCATCGCGAGGCGGGCGGCAGCGTCGCCGGCGTCGCGACCGGGACGGTGACCGACAATCAGGATCCCGAGCAGCTCGGCCGAGTCAAGCTGAAGCTGCCGTGGCGGGCAGACGATTTCGAATCCGACTGGGCCAGGGTGGTCACGCCGATGGCCGGCAACGGCCGCGGCCTCTATCTGCTGCCCGAGGTCGGCGACGAGGTGCTGGTCGCGTTCGACCGCAACGACATCCGCTATCCCTATGTGCTCGGGGCGTTGTGGAGCCGCACCGACGCGCCGCCCGACGGCGCCGCGACGAGCGAAAACGACATACGGATGCTGCGCACGCGCAAGGGCCACGTGCTCAAATTCGACGATGCCAAGGCGAAGGGCGCAATCACCATCGAGCTCGACGACGGCAAGAAGATCGAGATCGACGACGACGGCATCCGCCTGTCGGATGGAATGAGCAAAGTGACGATGGACGCCAAGGCGGGATCGGTGACGATCGAGGCGGCCCAGTCGCTGAACCTCAAGGCGCCAAAGATCACCGTCGAGGCATCGGCGACCCTGGAGCTCAAGGGCGGCGGCGCGCTCAGCGCCAGCGCCGGCATCGTGAGGATCAACTGATGGGCCAGCCTGCTGCCCGCGTCGGCGATCCCACCGGACACGGTTCGCCGCTTGCGCCCGGCCCCGGCGCGCCGACGGTGCTGATCGGCGGCAAGCCGGCCTGGCGTGCCGGCGCCGACGTTCACGTCTGTCCCTTGGTCGACGGGGTCAAGCCGCATGTCGGCGGCGTGGTCGCCTTGGGCAGCGCGACCGTGCTGATCGGCGGACTGCCCGCAGCCCGCCAAGGCGACCAGATCGTCGAAGCCGGCGCCCCCAACCCGATCGCAGTGGGCGATCCCACCGTGCTGATCGGAGGCTGAGATGGACGCCGGCCGCCAGCGCGACTTCCTCGGGATCGGCTGGAGCTATCCGGTGGCGACCGATCCGCTCAGCGGCGATGTCGCGCTGTCCGCCTACGAGCGCGACATCAAGGAAGCGATCCGGATCATCCTGGAGACGGCGCCCGGCGAGCGCGTGATGCGCCCCCGCTTCGGCTGCGGCATCCACGATCTCGTGTTCGAGGAGATGAGCGCCACGACCCTGTTCGGAGTCGAGGCCGCGGTGCGCGAGGCGCTCACCCTGTTCGAGCCCAGGATCGAGCTCCAGGACGTGAACGTCGATCCGTTCCAGGCGACCAGCGGCATGCTGATCGTCTCGATCACCTACCGGGTCCGCCGGACCAACCAGATCGACAATCTGGTCTACCCCTTCTTTTTCAAGGAAGGAGGACAGCCATGAGCGCGCCGCTCGACGGACGGCGTGCCCACGCCCTGCTCGAAGACATGCTGCGGCGCGCCCGGATCGCGCTGCCCCGCGACGGACAACCCGCCGAACCGGGCGAAGTCACCCGTGCCATCCTCGATGCGGCGGCGCGGATCGGCGAAGAGGTGACGCTCCGGCTGGACCGTGTTCCGGACAAGCAGGCCGACAATTTCTACACGGCGATGGGCCTCGGCCGCGATCCGGCGCGACCGGCGAAGCTCCCCGTCGCCTTCGAACTCGCCGAACGTGCGACCGCCGGATTGCTGGCGCCTGCCGGAACCCGCTTGAGCGTCGATGGTCCGGATGGACCGGTCGTGTTCGAGACCGAGCACGGCATCGAGCTCGTCCAGCACCGGATCGCGGCTCTCGCTGCGGTCGATGCGGCCGACGATACCATCTTTCTCGCCGCGAAGAGCGTGGTCGCGGGAAAGCTGCCGCGATCGGCGCCGCTGCGCCGCATGGTCCGCGGTGACGTCGGTGCCGGAGCGGCCAAGATCCAGCTCGATCCGGCCCTAGGCCTCGAAGCCGGCATGACCCTGCGGCTCGGCACCGCAGCCGACGCTCCCGAGCATGACGTCGTCGCGGTGGAAGGCGATCTGGTGACGCTGACACCTCTGCTCGGCGCTGCCCTCGCCGACGGCAGCGCGGTCAGCGAAGTGATTTCCTTCGCACCCTTTGCCGTCGGCGCCCGCAATCGGCAGGCGCATGCTCTGTATCTCGGCCATCCGACCTTGCTCGACATCGCGGCCGAGGCCACGATCGGCGTCACCGGCCTGTCGTTGCCGGCCGAAGCGGCGTGGAGCTGGTGGGGCAAGCTCGAGGGCGACGACGCAGCCGGCTGGCACCCGCTGCGGGCGACGACACTCGGTTCCGGCCTCGCTCTCGCCAAGGCCAAAGGCGCTCCCGAGGAGCGCGAGGTCGGCGGACGGACGAGCTTCTGGATCCGCGCCGCTTTGCCGGGCCCGTCGGCGTCCGCCGCGCGCGCGCAGGAGGTGCGGATCAGCGTTTCCGGCAGCGGCCGCTGCGGCGTGCCGCATGGCCAGCGCTGCAGCATCGCCGCAGACAGCCAGCCGATCGGCTATGAGGCGATCGCGGTGACCACGCCGATCGTGCCCAACCAGCCTTACCACCCGTTCGGCCGCGAGCCGCGGATCTTCGACAGCTTCTACATCGGTTCGAAGGAGGTGTTCGGAAAGGCGGGCGCCGAAGTCGACCTCTGCATCACGCTCGGCGGGCCGAAATTCGGGCGCCTAGCCAGCGTTGAGGGCGGCGGCATCCTGCAGGTGTTCGGGGTCGGCGCCGACGGCCTCGTCTACCGCGCCTCCTTCGGCAGCGGGATCGCGCGGCTCGATCCGCTGCCGCGCGAAGGCGATCCGCTTCCGGCTTATGCGGCCATTTCCGCCGTGCTGGTCGGCTTTCACGTTCATCTGTTCGTCGGCCGTGAAAACGGCGTCGAGCGCGCCGTCTTTCCATTCTTTATCAGTGACGTGACGCGCGACATGGTGTCATGGACTTCGATCGAACCCGCCACTCCGATCGGTGCCGTCGGAGCGATCGTTGCCTTCCCCCTCGATTCACCGGTCTTTTATGCACTGGCGGGAACGGGGCTGCTCGAGGGGAGGGTAGCGGAGCAGGGCTATGCCCTGCACCCGATCGAAACCGATGCGCCCGTCCAGCGGCTGGTGCGGATCCAGGCGACGGGCGCCGCCTTGGTGGTCGAGGGAGAGAGTGATGCGCCGGTCACCTTGTGGCGCGCTTGGCCGGATACGGAGTGGCAGGAACTAAGCAGCGGCCGGACCTGGCCGCTCGAACGGCTCGCTTGCTGGGAGCATCCGGATTCCGGCGGCACGTTCATGGTCGGTGGTTTCGATCGGACCGGAGACGAAGACCGCTGGCAGGTCGTGTTTCACCAGCTCGAATCTGGCGATGCGCCGGTCCCGATCCCGGTCGACGAGGCCGATGTCGAGCCGGCGGAGATCACCTTCGAATGGTCGAACGTCGTCGAGGGCATACCGTCGGCGATGATCGCGACCACGACGCCGCGGCAGCTGATCCCAGTGGCGAGAACGGGTGGCGTCGAGTTCGTCACCGTCGAGGAACCGGAGCAGATCGGTGCCGGGGGCGGCGATGGCCGCGCCTTCGTGCTCGGCGGCGCGAGAACGGTGATCCCGCGTGCCGATCTCGGCCTGCTCCACCGTGCCGGATCCGGCCGTGTCATCAAAATGGCGGTCACTGCCCGCCTGACGTTGGCCCCCGAAGCCATCTTTCCCAACCGTAGCGGCGTGTACGCGACTCCGGAGGACAATTCCGACCGCAGCAATGGCGAGGCCTATGCCTGGGAGCAGAGCGATGGAGGCCGCTTCCGCCGGCTGATGCCAATGCGCCCGTTCGCCGGAGTGCCGTCGCCCCTCGGCCATGTCGACTTCTGGACTCTCGACCTCAGCCAGAAACTCGACCTCCAGATCAAGTGGACCGGCGTCACCGA
Organism: Sphingosinicella sp. BN140058; assembly: GCF_004135585.1. Taxonomy (NCBI): domain Bacteria; kingdom Pseudomonadati; phylum Pseudomonadota; class Alphaproteobacteria; order Sphingomonadales; family Sphingosinicellaceae; genus Sphingosinicella; species Sphingosinicella sp. BN140058. The sequence goes on from NZ_CP035501.1 coordinate 5,363,259, forward strand.
CGGGGAGGAGGAGGAAGGGGATCCCCGTGCGATCGTCCAGATCAGTCCGGAGGACCCATTTCCAGCCGCAACCACAGCTCTGACCATCCTCACCGCCGATCCGGGCCTTCCCGCTCCATCCGACTTCGGGATCTGGGATCTGGTGAAGACTTTCGATGCGCCGCTCGAGGAGCCGGATGCAGATGCCGAACCGGCCACCGCTTTCTGGACGGCGCTGGAATCCTTCCCGCAAACCGAGGCGCCACTGCCATTCTCGCTGCTCAAGCCCGCAGACGTATCCGGCGCCTTCGAAGCGATGACATTCGCCGATCCGGCCACCATCGAGGAGAGGCTGCGGCAAGGACCGCTGACGGTGCTCGGGACGGATCGACGCCTGCTCACATTGGAGGCGTTCTCACCCAATGTTCTGATGGCGCGGCTGTCGCATGATCTGATCGGCCTCGACGAAGCGGTCGACTTCGTCACCGCGCCGGCACCCTGGTCCTTCGTCGGGCCGGACCAGCCGTCCAATCCGGCGCTCTCCTGGGAATATTGGAACGGCCGGTCCTGGTGGGCGCTCGAATGGGGCGACACCACCGGCAACCTCCAGTCCGACGGCGGCATCTTCTTCCGGGTTCCCAAGGATCTTGAGGAAACGGAAGTGGGGGGACGCAAGAACCGGTGGATCCGTGCCCGCCTGGTCGGCGGCGATTATGGCGAAGCGCGCGTCACCGTCACCACCATTCCGGCAGGTGCCGGACAGCAGCAAAGCGTCACCCGGGATCTTAGCGCCATCCGTGCGCCGTACATCATCGCCCTGCGCATGGGCTATTGCGTCACCGAGCCGGCGCGACCCGAAACGATCCTCACCGAAGACAATCTCGGCATCATCGAGCGGACCGGCGCCAACGACGTCGATCTGCCGTTCCCGGTCTTCACCCCGGTGCGGGAGGCGATGAACCCGCCGGCGGCCCCGCAACCACCGGCGCCCGACCTCGAATGCGATCTGTGCCGGGAAGATGCGCAGCCCGACGCGCCGGAGCCGTCCGGTCCTGCGGGCGAGGATCCGCCGTCGGCACCTGCGGAGCGATCGCTGCTGATCGGCTTCGAACGTCCCGTGACAGCGATGCCGATCACGCTCTTCCTCGATGTTGCGCCGCTCGGCGGTTCCGGCGCTTTCACGGCGCATGTGCTGCGCGGCGGCCGGTTCGAGCCGGTCGAGATCGGCACCGATACGTCGCGCGCGGCCGGCGAGCCGGGGATCGTGTCGCTGTTCGTCGCCGCTCCGCCCGATCGGGCGACCCTGTTCGGCACCGAGGCGCATTGGCTCCGGCTCGGTGTCGCCGGGCAATGGTCGCCCCAGCTCAACGCAGTGCATCCCAATGCCGTCATGGCGCTGTCGGTGGACAGCCGCCGCAATGAGAGCGTCGGCAGCTCGTCGGGGGCGCCGGATCAATCCTTCCGGCTGGCCGCCGCGTCGGTCGAGGAGACGAGCCTGCAGCTGTTCGTCCAGGAAGATGTGGGAGAAGAGGAGGCGCAGTCGCTCGAGACCAGCCCGCAGATCGAGGGTCGTCCCGGGCCCTGGGTGCGGTGGCAGGCGGTCCCGGACGTACGCGATCGCGGTCCCTTCGAGCGAATCTTCGCGCTCGATTCCGAACAGGGTACGATCCGCTTCGGCGACGGCGTGCGGGGGCGAATCCCGCCGGCCGGCAAGCCGCTGGTCGCGGTCGCCTATCGACATGTGACCGGAACGGGCGGCAACCATGTCGCGGCGGGCGACGTGCTGACACCCATTTCGCCGCTGGCCGGAGTCGACAAGGTGGCGGCGCTGGACGCTTCGGCCGGCGGCAGCGATGTCGAAGGGATCGACGCGGCACGCCGCCGCGCCCCTGCCAAGCTCCGCCACGGTGGACGCATCGTCACCCTCGCCGATATCGAAGAGTTCGTCCGGGCGCGGTTTCCGCAGCTTGTGCAGGCACGGGCCCAGCCCTGGCGCGGAGGCGTGCGCCTGGTCGTCGTCGAACGCAGCGCGCCGCCGCCGCTGCCCGCCACCTTGCGGGAGATTGCTGCCGCAGTGCGCGAGGTCGCAAGCTATGGCCTCGCCGCGCCGGGCCGGCTGACCGTGGCGGGGGCGAGGCTGCTTCCGGTCGGGGTCACAGTCTCGCTGATCCCGGATGATCCCGACCGATTTGCCGATCTCGCCGCCGAGGTCCGGACCGCACTCGCTGCCTTGTTCGATCCGGCGACGGGCGGCCTTGCCGGCACCGGCTGGCCGCTCGGCGCCCGACCCGGCAAGGTGGATATCGCCGCAGCGCTGGCGGGCCTGGCGGATCGCGCGATCCTCTCCGAAATCGCGCTGGACCGGCGAGACCGGGCACAAGCGGAGCCTCTGCCTGAGCGCTTCCCGGCCGACGTGCTCGCAACCCTGTCGCGCGATGCGGTCATCGTCCGTCCGGCGCAGGAGGTCGCGGCATGATCCCGTTCGTGTCCCGCCTCGACGATATCGATTACGATCGGCTGGTCGAGATCGCGCGCAGCCGTCTGCCGGCGCTGGCGCCGCAATGGACCGACTACAACATCCACGATCCCGGCATCATGCTCGTCGAGCTGCTCGCCTGGATTGCCGACAGTCAGGTCTATTCGCTGGCAAGGGATCGCAAGGACGAGCGTCTCGCCATGGCCGCCCTGCTCGGCGTCGTGCCGCGCGGCGCGGTACCCGCATCCGGCGTGGTCTACCCGGTAGAGCCGCCCGAGGTCAGCCTGCCACTGCCGGCGGGGCGGCGAACCGTTCCCGTTCGGGCCCGCGCGCCTCGGGTCGAGACCGTCACCGCCGTCGATCTGCTGCCGATCGAGATCGTTCAGATCACCCTTGGAGAGGGCAGCGGGTCGTCGGAGGTGACCCGGATCAACGCCCGCGCAGGGGCCGGTTTCCAGCCGTTCGGGCCGCGCGCGGCCCCCGGGACTTCGCTGACGATTGCATTGGCGCTGAAATCGGGCGCACAGCCGCCTGCGGGCGAATGCCTGTTGTCCCTCGGCTTTGAAACGGACGTGAAGGGCGCGGCCGCGACCGGCCTTGGCGGCATCGACGCGGAACTGACGGGCTTCGGACCGCTGGTTCGTGTCTTCGACAGCAGCCACGACATGCAGACCAGCGGTGCCATGGTCTTCAAAGTCGCCGATGCCGCGCGGCTCGATGGCGGCGTAATCGTGCTTCGCCCGCGCCAGCCCGCCTCGCTGGTGCCGAGGCTGCTCCGCATCGACGTCAACGCCATTCCGGTCGTGCAGCGCGCCACGTTCGACGATGCCCTCGTCCTGCGCGGCAACGATCGCCCCGCGCAGAGCGTCATGATCGAGCCGGCGGGCCTGTTCGGAAGCGATGAGATGCCGTCGGCTGGTGACGCTGCGGCACCGCCCATATGGTCCCTCGTCGACAGCGATCCTGCCGCGCTGCGCGTGCGCACAATAGGGGGCGCCGCATGGCATCCGGCGCCGCTCGATCTGTGCGGACCAGCGGACGCCTGCTATGCGATGGACGAGCGTGCCGACGGCAGCGGGATCGCGCTGCGGTTCGGCAACGGGGTCAACGGCCGAAAGCCGGCACTGGATGAGACGCTCGCGGTGTCGCTCCGGCTGAGCTGCGGCCGTCGCGGCAACGTCGCAAGCCTGCTCGATTGGCGCGTCGATGGCTTGATCCCTGTCGTCCGCAACCGCGAGGGCTTCGCCGGCGGTGCCGACCGGGAGGATGTGGCCGCGGCATTGTCGCGGGCGCGCGCCCGGCTGCGCGACTCCCGGCTGCTCGCAACGTCGGCCCAGCTGCGGGGCGCCGTGGCGGGGCTGCCGGCCCAGTTCGGAGTGGGCCGGATCGAAGTCGAGGAAGGGTGGGAAAAGGGGCGGCGGACCCCGGCGAGCCCCGCCACCCGCACCCTTGTCGTCGCACGCGCGGACCATGGCACGGAAACGGCGGCCTGGCTGCGCGCGGTCGACCGCGCCGTGCGGCCGCGCATCGCCTTCGGAGAGCGTCTCGCGGTGATTGCGCCGGACTGGCGGCGTTTCCGGATCCGTATCGACGCGGTCTTCGCACCGCGCACCCTCGCGGCCGACGTTCGCGAGGCGGTGGAGGCCGACCTTGCACAGCGGTTCGATCCCGGTTCGACCACGGCATGGCCGATGGGGCGCGACGTCGACGCGACCGCCGTCGCCGGTTGGGTCCGCCGGGTGCCGGGCATCGCAGAGGTGCGTTCGCTCGCTCTGGTTTCGAACGCGGGCGCAGCCTTGGACACCGTGCCCGTCGGCCGCGGTGCGCTGCCCCTGCTCGAAGGCGTGGAGTGGGAGGCGCTGACATGACCGCGTCCGTCCCCGCTTATCGTTTCGAGACGCCGCAGCAATGGGCGGCCTGCCTCAGCACCGGGCTGCCCGAAGATCTGACGCTTGGCCCCGCGGACGGCGCGCCGGCCGATGTTGCGCTCGAGGGGGCGCCGGTGGTCGCGATCGCCGATGGCGGACTGCTCTGGCTGGACGAAGAGGGCGTGGTGCGCCGCGATGACTGCGCCGGGCCGCGGCTCGGGCCGGTGCGTCGCCTGGTGGCCGATGATCGTTCGGCGTGGTTGCTCACCGGGGATGCGCTCGTCCGGATCGACCCCGGATCGCTCCAGCACCTGGCAAGCTTCGATGCTGTCGGGGTAATCGACATCGCGGCCGACGGTCGTGGTGGCGTCTGGGAGCTGCGGGCCGATCACGTGACGCATCGCGGCGCCAATGGCCGCACCCTCGGCAGCCTGGCGCTTGCCGAACCCGGCGAGCAGATCGCCGCGGCAGGGTCGAACCTGTTCGTTTACGGATCTGCGCGCCTCCGCCGCCTGGCGGGGGACGGCAGCGCTGCCGCAGTCGAGATCGCGATCGATCCGGCGTTCCAGCCCGATCGCCTCGCCGGGGCGGGAACGCAGGTGCTGATCCAGGGGCGGTGGCAGTCGCCCGCGGGCGAGAAGCCCGGTTTCCTGCTGCTCGATGCCAATGGCGACACGATCGTGCGCGGCCGCTGGCAGGCGGATCCGCTCCTGTACCTGCTCTCGGCCAAGGGCATGCTTGCCCTTTTCCCAGGCGGCGTCCGCCGCCTCTACCCCGCTCTGGTCGGCGCGGGTGGACGTCGTTGGCTCACTCCGGCGATGGAAGCCGATACGCTTGCCGGCACCTGGCTTCGGGCCGAAGCCTCGGCGCGTCTTCCGGAAGGCGCGACCCTTCGGCTGCGCTGGGCTGCCAGCGCGGACGAGGGCCTCCGATCCGCGATCGACGCGCTGGCCGCGGACGAGACGCTCTCCCAAACGGCGCGGATCGCCGCCATCGACGCGCTGCTGCGGCCGTGCTGGTCGGACAAGACGCTGACCTATTCCGGCGCTGCGACCACAGCCGAGGGTCCGCCCGAGCGCTTCGCCTTTCCGCTGCACGAGGCGCAGGGGCATCTGCTCTGGCTCGAACTCAGCCTGCACCGCAACGAAGCTGCGTGCGCGCCAGGCCTCTCCGAACTTGCCGTGCTTCATGACGCGCCGAGCCTCGTCGATCACCTGCCCGCAATCTATCGTTCGCCGTCGGGCGATGGCGACGGCACGCTGAGGCGCCTCGTCGGCATTCTCGAAGCCACGACACAGGATCTCGACGAACGGATCGGCCAGCTGGCCGAACGGCTGTCCGCCCAGCGGAGCCCGTCTTCCGCGCTGGAGGCACTGGCCGAAATGCTCGGAATTCCGTTCCACCCCGGCCTTTCGACGACGATGCAGCGCGGCCTGATCGGCGCCGCACCCGGCATCCTGCTCGGTCGCGGGACCCGGGCGGGTCTGCAGGCGACGCTCGAAGCGCTGTTCGGCGCCCGCGCGTTCCGCATCGTCGACACGACCGAAAGGCTGATCCCGGTCGCGCTGGGGCTGAGCCGGCTGCCGGCGATGCTGAGCGGCGCGTCGGCGCGCGTGCCCCGCCTCAACGCCCGGCTCGTCCTCAACCGCACGCCTCTGTGCGGAGCAGCGGGCGACGGGCTCATCGCTCCGCCGTCGCCTGAAATCATCGTTGTCATCCCCGCGACGGCGCGCGAGCGCGCAAACCACGGCCAGGCCGTCGAGCACGTGCTCGCCGCGCTGATTCCGGCAGGGCTGAGGCTTCGGGTGCGATGGATCGTCGGCACGGCGACCACACGCCCCGTCACCGCCGACGTGCTTTCGATACCCGCTGCGCCAGCGCCGTTGCGCTTCGGGGACGGGCAGCGGCTGGGGGCGGCGACACTTGCCGGCGAACGCCGTCCGCGCCTGGCGGACGACGGCATTCGCATCGGACATCGGCTGGTTTGACCGGAGAAAAGGAGGCTCGGATGAGCGGCGAACATGAGGAAGAGGGACCAAGAACGGCAGGTGTTTGCGGCCGTTGCAGCCCGACGGAACGCAACCGCTACTTCCGCGGCAAATTGCTGACCGTCTCCGATTATCAGACCGAGCAGAGTTACATGATCGGGCGCCGGCGGCTGATCAACCGGGCGATGCTCGGCTGGGGGGTGGTCGCCGGCTTCGAGCTCCGCCACGACGAGGCTGTGCTGACCATCGGCACCGGAGTCGCGCTCGATCGTGCCGGGCGCGAACTGCTCGCCTGCGAGCCCGTCCGGCTCGAGCAGGCACGCGACCTGATCTGGCTTGGTCGCGGCACCTGCGGCTACGAGGCGCAGCCGGTGCCCGGGGAGGAGCAGGAGCGATCGCGGCAGAGCCGGCGCGAAGATGGGGGTGAGGGGCAGGCCGGCGAGGCGCCAGGCGGTGAGGGCCCGCTTCATCTGCTGCGCGCCCATTATGCGGAGGTGCCGGTCGACGGTATCCGTGTCGACGATGGTTGCGGCGCCGCGACCTGCGAGGCCAACCACCTGTGCGAGACGGTGGTCTACTCGCTCGAGCCGATTGACGATTGCCGTAGCGGCCTGCCGGGCTGCCCCGACGGACGCACCGGGTGCAGACATTGCGATCCCGGCGAGAGCGAGGAGAAGCGGGAGGATCGGCAGGGCGATTACGACGACGGCCTGCCGCTCCTGCCGCAGGCCGGCGTCCACGATCGCGGCCCGCAGGAGCGGCTCTGCCTGTGGAGCGAGCAACGCCGGGAGGCGCTCTGCATCGGCGAGGAGGAACGGCGGGACTGCCACGATCCGTGCCGCCGCGACAAATTGCACAAGCACGGCTGCCTCTGGGTGGATCTCGACGCCGGGATACCGCTCGCCTGCGTCACCGTGGCCGTCGATCCTTGCGGCGACCCGGTGATCGCCGGGATCACCGATGCCTGCCGTCCGCGCCGGCTGGCACGGCCCAACGAGATGCTGTTCGATCTGATCCGCGGGTGCGATCTCACCAGGATCGTCGACATCGGCTGGCGCGAGTGGCACGAGCGGGCCGACGCGGTCGTGCCGTTTGCCGCCTTTCGCGAGATGTTCCAGGCGCCGGAGGGGGAGCCGGGCGACGAAGTCGAACCCGGTCCTTCGCTCACCCGCTATTGGGTAGAAACTTCGGGGCCGGTGCGGGTCGACTCGCTTTCGCCGGACATCTTCACCATCCGCGTGCTCCATGGCGATGACGACGAGGGCTATCACAGCGTCTCGAGGATCATGGTCGACAGCGTCGTCCATGACGGCCCGCATCCGGGCGATCCGCCGGACACCACCCGCCGCTTCGCGCCGGCCGTTTCCGGCTATTTCTACAATGGCGAGCTTCAGCGCGGCCAGCGCGCCAAATTCCGGAGCGAGGTGATCGTCGAGATCGCGCTCGATGGCGACCGCGTGATCGATGCCGCCGGCCAGTGTCTCGACGCCAATCGCCGCGGCCGCAGCTTGCCCAGCGGCAACGGCGCCCCTGGCGGCAGCTTCACGTCGGAATTCAGGGTCAGGCCGGGGCCGCGAGGGGGCGAGAGCCCCGCGCCCGTGGTCGAGCAGGGAGAGGCGAAATGACTCACGATTGCAATTGCCACGGCGCAGGCGGGAAACTCTCGCAGACGAGGGTGGGCGCGCTCGAGCGGCCGCGCTACGCACCCGGCCTGATCCTCGAAGATTCCGATCTCACTGCCGCAGTCGATTATACACGCGAACTCAATCGCCTGCTGTTCCGATCCCTGTTCGGCTGCGGCGTCGTTTGCGGGCTGACGGTGGAAGCCGAGGAGGATTGCGGGCTCGGACTCGTCGTTGCGCCCGGTCTTGCCCTCGACGGCTGCGGCGACCCGCTGCACCTGCGCGAGCCGGTTCGCTTCAAGCTGGACGAGCGCGATGGCGTACCACGTCGCGGCGATCCGCGTGCCCGCGACTTCTGGGTGATCGCCTGTGCCGGCGAGAAGAGCTGCCGGCCGCGCTCGGTCGTCTGCGACGAAGACGATCTGCAGGATTTGCAGCAGGCGACCCGGACACGCTCCATCGTCGACATCTCGGTCACCGCCAAGCCGCCAAGCTGCGTCTGCGGCTGCGCCTCCTACGATCCGGCGGGCGAGATTGAGGGCGCGGAGAGCGACGATGCCCGGCGGCGGGCCCTCGACGCTTATGCCTCGAAGCTGTTGCCCGCCTCGAATGGCGAGGCCGGGGCCTATGATTGCTGTTCGGATCCGTTCGGCTGCCACGGCCCGCATCGCGGCGACCCCGGCTGCGCGGCCGATTGCGGCTGTGGCGATCCATGCGCATGCGGTTGCTGCGTGCTGCTCGCCTGGGTCCACTGGTTCCCGATGGAAGGCGACGACGAAAGCACGCGCGGCTGGGGCGTGCTCCACAATGGAGTCCGCCGCTTCGTCCGGCCGAGCCTGCTCCCCGATCCGCTCGCCGGGATCGATCGGCGACCCGGCAACAGGCTGCAGACCAAGGAGAGTGGCGGCCAATATGGACAAGACTCGGAGGTTCCCGAGCCTCGGGTCGATGGCCGGGCCACGGCAGGTAGTGCGCCTGCTCAGGCGACGGCGGACGCGGTTCCATCCGCCGCCGAAAGGGCAGCCGGGACGCCCACGATCGGTGCTGCGAACGCAATCACCGCAGAGCGGCCCCAGGCGGCTGCGGAGAAGCGCACCGTCCCCGAGGCCGATCGCCCCACCGGGGAGAAGCAGGGCGCCGCGGAACACGTCGGTGCCCAGCAGACTGACGCTTCCTCCGCGGCCTCGGCAACCGCGCCGGGAGCTGCCCCGCAAGGGCCCGCCGGTTCCGCGAAGCGTCGGCGCGGGCGAGGCGCAGCGCCTGCGATGGTGGAAGGGCGCGGCTGAACGAAAAGAGGTGAGGGCGTGCCACCTGTTCGCCAGGCTCCCAAGACTCCGGCACCGGCGGCGCGGGCTCCGACCCGCAAGCCGGTGGCGGCGAACGCGCCCTCGACGGGCGCGGTGCTCCAGGCGCGCCTCGGCAACGCCGCCCTGCAGAAGTTGACAGTCCCGCGCGCGGCAATGCCGGCGACGCGGAGCGGCGGCAGCCTGTTTCCGGCCTTCAGCCCCTCGCCGGATCGCCGTGGCGCCGCCCCGGCTTCGACGGCGCGCAAGGCGGGGGAAGCCGAAGCCGGGCAGGGCAAGGGGCGACGCAAGGGCAAAGGCGCGGTGCCCGTGGATGGCAAGGCGGCCGCCGAGGCGGCGCCCGCCGCCGAGGACAAGGAGGCAAATGGGCCTGCGATCGCCATGCACGTGCCGGAGCCCCCATCCAAGCCGTCCCCGGCGACGGCCAAACGGATCGCCGGGGTCAAGGCGCGCGCCGGCGGTACCGCCGCGGCACAGGGGACTTTGCCGCCGGCATCGGAGCAGGTCGAGGATGCGCAGCAAGCGGTGACGCCGCCCGACGCCGAACGGATCGCCGCGGCGCGGGCGGAGCTGATCGCCACCGTCAAGGCCGCGCCCAACCCGGCGATCGTCAAGCTTTGTGAGCGCATCCGTCAGGTGATCCGGGACAAGCGTCCGCCCGACGAAGATGCTTTGATGGAGGCCAAGCCCGAGGAAGCGGCAAAGGAAGCAGGGAGCGAGCTCAACGCGACGGTGGAGGGCGAGACCAAAAAGGTCGAGGCCAATTACGGCGCGATGAACGACAATCCCGCGCCTGCTCCGGCGGTGCCGGGCGCGCCGATCCCGCCGCAGCCCGCCGCGGCCGAAACCCCGCCGATCAACGCCAGGGCCGGCGTGCCGGACGCCGTGCCGGCGGACAAAGTCTCGCTCGACAAGGATGCCGAGAACGCGCGCAAGCAGGCGGATCAAGCCGGCATGAACAAACCGGCGGCGCAGCTCGTCCAGAGCGGGCCGATCGGAGAGGCACGCAGCGCCCAGGGCGAACTGGACCAGGCGGCGAAGGAGGATCCGGCGCTGGTCCTCGCCAAACAGCAGGAGGCCCTCGCCAAGGCCGATGCCGACATGGGCAGCCTGCAGGCGCAGGCGCTGGCGGCGCTGACCGCATCGCGCGGCGGCACCGTCGGCAAGACCGCCGAAGGCCAGCGGGGGATGGTCGGCACCGAAGCCGAGATGCGCGCCAAGGCGGGCGGCGAGGCGAAGACGATCTTCGACGAAGCGCAGAGCGCGGTGAAGGGGCTGCTCAAGGACGTCTCGTCCAATGCGATGGCCAAGTGGGAGGAGGCCAAGAACGCGCACACCCGTGCGTTCAAGGCCGATCTCAAGATCGTCCAGGACCGGATCGACGAGCGCCATTCCGGGGCCGGCGGGTTCGTCGTCGGAATCTGGGACGCGATCACCGGCCTGCCGGATTGGGCGATCGAAGCCTACGACAAGGCTGAGAAGAATTTCGGCGACGGCGTCATCGCCAAATTGCTGGAGATCTCGCAGGAGGTCGAATCGATCATCGCCGCCTGTCAGACGATCATCGACAATGCGCGCACCCGGATCGCAAAGATCTTCAAGGACTTGCCACCATCCCTTCAGACGTGGGCTGCGCAGGAACAGGCGGGCTTCGAGAAGAAGCTCGATGGGCTGAAGACGGAAGTCGCCGCCGCCCGCGATTCGTTCACCAAGGACCTCTCCCAGCGCGCCAGCGAGGCGGTCGACGAGGTTCGCACCGAAATTTCCGAGCTGCGCAAGAAGGCGGGCGGCCTGCTCGGCCGGATCGCCGACGCGATCCGCCGCTTCGCCGACGATCCTGCCAAATTCATCATCGACGGGCTGCTCGAACTGCTGGGGATATCGCCGCCGGCCTTCTGGGCGATGGTCGCCAAGATCAAGAAGGTGATCAACGACATCGTCGATGATCCGATGGGCTTCGCCAACAACCTGCTCAGCGGCATCGGCCAGGGCTTCAGCCTGTTCTTCGACAATTTCGGCAGCCACCTGATCCGCGGGTTCCTGACCTGGCTTCTCGGCGACCTCAAGGACGTCCAGGTTCCCAAGGACCTGTCGCTGAAGAGCATCGTCACCTTCTTCCTCCAGATCATGGGCATCACCTGGCCCAACATCCGCAAGATCATCGCCAAGAAAATCGGCGAGAAGAACGTCGCCCTGATCGAGAAGGTCTACTCGCTCGTGTCGCTGCTGATGGAGAAGGGGCCCGAAGGCATCTTCGAGATGATCAAGGAGAAATTGAACCCGCAGGCGATCGTCGATCAGGTCGTGCAGATGGCGGTGGAGTTCATGGTCACCGCGATCGCCAAACAGGTCGCGGCGCGGTTGCTGCTGCTGTTCAATCCGGCCGGCGCGATCCTTCAGGCGATCGAGGCGATCTACCGCGTGTTGAAATGGGTGTTCCAGAACGCGGCCAAAATCTTCACCCTGATCGAGACGATCGTGAACGGGCTCGCCGACATCGTCGCCGGCAATGTCGGCGGCTTCGCCAAGGCGGTCGAACGCGGCCTGGCGATGCTGATCCCGCCGGTGCTCGGCTTCATCGCGGACTATTTCAGCCTTGGCGACCTGCCCAAGATGGTTGCCAAGCAGATCAAGAGCTTCCGCGAGTGGATCCTCGGCCTGATAGAATCCGCCTTCGACTGGCTGATCGCCAAAGGCAAGGCGCTGCTTGCGGCCCTCGGCATCGGCAAGAAGGACAAGGACAAGGACAAGGCCGAGGGCGGCTTCGACGGGCAGATTGGCGAAGTTGTTCACTGGAACGCAGAGGACGAATCACACGAGCTCTGGATCGCCGACACCGGCGGGAGCGTCGAGGTGATGATGGCAAGCGCGGACAAGGGGCCCGTCCGGAGTAAGCTTACCAAATACGAGAATATGGCGGCCTCGTTGAAGGGCCCGAACGCAAAGGAGAGGAAGGAGAGAGTCGCCGGAGCGGTCATTGAGGCGCGCAAGATCCTGGCAAGCACGCTGGCGGCAGCTCAAGCTGCCAAGGCTGCGACCAAGAAGGAGGATCCCAAGCCCAAGGAGATCGAGGCGAAGGATGACGAGACGGAATCCTGGGAAGATCTGCTTTGGCCCCAGCTGCAGATCATCCAGATCGCACTTCACCTCATCGAGATACCGAAGACGATCATACCCTCCGGCGGTGGTCAGGCATCCAGCGTGACGGCCGAGCCGCTCACCAAGAAGGGATCCGGCGGAAGTCGGCCGCGGGGCAAGCTGCGTGGTTGGGACCACGTTCTCCACATCGACCATGAATTGCTGAATGCCAAGACCGCGCAATGGGGTCCTGCATATTGGGTGGCTGCGCACCTCGTCAGCGAAAAACTGCACGGCCCCGGAGACCCCTGGAATACGACACCGATGAGGAAGGTCGATAATAAAGCGATGGAACGTCAGGTCGAAAGTGACGCGATCGCGCGGATCGGCCAGGACGAGGTTCTCTATTATGCGTCCAGCGTTTCGTACCACAGCGGCCCCATTCTGGAGGATTTCCCAAGCAGCATTACTATCGAGTGGGGTTCGCTCCGCTTCGACAGGGGAAGCTGGGTGCGCGGTGAGGCATTCACCCCATTTGCGGCGACCCTTCATCCTCCTCCGCTGGACCCTAACTTCATACCTGACATCAACGATATTCGTCGGGCCGGTCTGGTGAAGCGAGGAGTGCCTCTCCGGTTCGCAATGGCCATGGACACGGAACGCGACGCTGGAGGCGCCTTCAAGAGCGAGCTCGACTTCATCGATCGTATGGGCAATTTCTATCGTGGCAGAGGGGGCGCTGCGGATACGAAACTGAACGAGGGCATTGGCAGCGTCTTGGGTTTGGTCGGTGATAAGAAGCTCCAATTCGGAAAGTAGGATGAAAGCGGATGAGCAGCAGCGGCGAGGGGCATGCGACCGGAGCGGCACGACTGCGGATGATCGCACGCGCGATGGAAAAAAATGCCGGTTTCGAAGCAAGCTTCGAAGAATGGCCCATCATGGCGCCGTCTGAAATCGACGAGTGGGAAAAGGTAGTGCGAGAGGAGGCGGCGATAGCTGACTACGAAATCCCTGCCGCCGTACGGACCTTCTATGCCGAGACCGGCGGCCTATCTTTACAGTGGGTCCGCAAACATTCGGCTGACGCGGCCCGAGGCGTTTGCCGGGTCGTGTCGCTTATTGAACTCTTTCAACGTGACGACGAGGCGGATATCGGGATGGGCGAGTGCCTGTCCAGCCCGCGACCCTTCGATATCGTACAGGAGCAGGAGTTCGTGGCATTGCTGCTTGATCCTCGGAGCTCCGCCGCGCCGCAGTTGGTGTACCTCGATCAGGCGCAGCAAAGTCTGGTCCCGCTCGACCTCGATCTGCCCTCCTACCTTGATCGAGCCGCCGAGCATTGCGCGGTGTTCCGGTGGCAGTTGCTCTATGGGACTGCCGTCCCGGCAACGTTGCGCCGAGAACTTGACGGAGCGGTTTCCGAGACTCGTGATGCGCTCGGTATGGGCCAGGTTCATAAGTGACGAGGCGACTTGTTTTAGGAGTTCCCGCATGAACCCCGATTTCGATCTCTGGCGCAGCGCGGATCTCGCGCGCTGGTTCTTGTTCGCAGTCGGCGACGAACTCCCAATAGGCGATCTCGCCATCACTGCGTTCGACGGGCGCACTGCCTGCGTCGACGCCCGGTGGGCAAGCCTGCACGAAGTGGGCGAGGGGGAGGGGCGGGAGTGGGCGCGCGAGGCCCTGGGCGAGGCGCTCGCCACGGTCCGGGCGCGCGTCGAGCACCGGATTGCCGTGGTTCGCGCCGAGACCATGGCAGCGCGCGCTGCACCCCTGACGCCGGAAACGGAGATCACCGCCGAGGCCGTGCCGGCGCTTTTCTGGTTGCTGAAGAGCCTTCCGGGCGTGCTGCGCGACGGACTGTCGGGGGATCCGCGGCGTGTCGGCGACGCCGAGGCAAGGCTCGGCGAGATCCAGACGCGGCTCAATCGCTCGGGCATCGCCGTCGGCAATCGTCTGGCGGGCTTCGCCGAGCGGCTCGATGGGCTCCGAAGCGAAGTCGGACGCCAAAGGCCCGACCGCCCCTAGGGCATGGTGCGGGCGAGGGCGGCGTCGCTGCCGAAATCCTCGTAGATCGATCGGGCAAGCTGTCCGCGCGTCGCGACACCCAGCTTGCCGAGAATGCTGTGCACATGCTGCTTGACGGTCGACTCGCTGAGCCGGAGCTCGCGGGCAATTTCCTTGTTCGACAGCGCACGGCTGACGAGCCTTGCCACTTCCTGTTCGCGTGAGGTGAGGGCGGCGCGGGCCGTGGCCGCCTGCCGCGAAGGCGGGATTGCCGGGCTGCGGAAAAGGCCCCGCATCATCGCTGCGGCGATTTCGGGCGAGCAGCGCAGGCGGCCGTCGATCGCGTCCTCGATCGTCCCGCAGAGCCGCTCCAGACCGTCTTCGCGGCGCACGTAGGCGCAGAAGCCCGCAGAGCCATGGGCAACCACCTCCGCTTCGCCTTCGACGAGGCCGAGCGCGACCAGCGGCAGATCGGGGAGCGTCCTGTGAAAGGCCCGAATCGGCTCGAGATCGAAGGATTGGGTGGTGTCGATGATGCCGAGCTGGACGGAAACCGGCGGCCGCGCCAGCATGTGCAATTCTTCCAGGCTCGAGGCCACGGTCAGGGAGATTGGCCGCGGACGCGCGGCAAGAGCGCGAGTCATCGCTTCTGCCAGCAAACGGACCGACGTCACGATTCCGACGCGCACATTCGTCTCCGGGTTCGCCTACACGAAGAAAGTGAGCGTTTTTCAATCTGGTACAGCCAGATCGATCCCACCCGAGGGGCGCAGTATAACCTAAGTTGCGCGTTCGTGCACGCGCCAAGACCTGAAAGGTCCATAATGATCTAATCATTTCGATCGGACAACATCTGGCGATGCTTAGCGGAGTGATTTGTCAATCGATCGCACATGCTTCGGGTCAGGGTTCGGCAATGGTCAATATCTATTCTGGTTTAGCGATGTTCGTGCATTTGCGGCTGTTGCTCTTGAGCGTGCAAGATATGGTGTGCCATGAAGCTTGAGTCCCAAGCAAGTGGGACGGGTTCCGCGGTTGGGAATGAACGCATGCAGAGGCATCTGCGGGATGTCCGATCGCGATCGGAGGAGCCCCACCTCCGCTGAACGTAAGTGCGATAATATACATTATGTAAAATGTGGGTTGATGGTCGCGGTGGCTGTTTCACCCGCAGCGGTGACCCGGTCGTCATCCTGGCCGAAGGCGCTGGGCCGAAACACCATACTTTTCAGGGAAATTACGGAGTTGCGGCTTCAGACTTGCTTGTAGTCTCGATCGTAGGCGCGAGGAACCTCCGCTCTTGTCGCGGCAGGTCGATGCCGGATCGAGGGCAAATCGCCGAGGGAATTCTCTGCCATGGTCAATCGAGGATGGACGCGCTTCATCGCCAGCCGTGGCGAAAAGCTGTCGATCCTGATCGCGGCCGGCCTGCTCGCCTGTCTGTCGCTCCGCTACGAGCTTTTCGAGCAGCTGATCGCGTTCAGCGCCACGCATGAAGCCTGGGAGCTGGACGAGATCTTCGTGGTCGTCTTCTTCGCCGGCCTGTGCTCGACGGCGCTGCTGATCCTTCGGGCACGCGATCTTCGGCGCGAAGTCGCAGCGCGGATGACGTTCGAGGCTGCCGAGCATGATCGCGTTCAGCGCGAACGCGACCGGCTTCACAACCTGTTCGAGCAGAGCCCGAGCTTCATGGCGATCTCCTACGGTGCCGATCACAGGTTCGAGTTCGTCAACTCCGCCTACGAGACGCTCGTGCAACGGCCTCGCGAGCGGCTGATCGGGCGCACGGTGGCCGACGTGTTTCCGGCCGTGCTGCGGATCGGCATCATTCCGATCATGGACGACGTGTTTCGAACGGGAACGCCCTTCTCGGCCCGGCATGTCCGGATCAATCTCGCCGAGGATTACGAGGACCCGCAGTTCGAGCGCGTGATCAACTGGGTCTGCCACCCCTATCGGAACTCCGACGGCGCCATCGTCGGTCTGTTCAGCGAAGGTACCGACATCACCGAGCAGATCGCAGCCGAAGAGCAGGTTCGCCGCCTCACCTCGGAACTGATCCATGTCGCGCGGGTCAGCGCGATGGGCACAATGGCATCGACGCTGGCGCACGAACTCAACCAGCCCCTCACCGCCATCACCAACTACGCGGCCACCGCGGAGATCGTCTGCAAACAGCGTGAGGTGGCTGAGGACGATCCGCTGTTCGCAGCGCTGAGCGCGATCAAGGGTGCGAGCTTGCGCGCCGGCGACATCATCCGCCGCCTCCGCCGAATGTGCGCGCGCGAGACCGCCAAGACCCAGCCGGTGCGGGTCGCCGATCTCGTCGACGACGCCTTGAAGCTCGCCTTGATCAACTTCGCCGAACGCCGACCGACGGTCCGGGTGTCCGTGCCCCCTTCCCTTCATGTGCTCGCCGATCCGATCCAGATTCAGCAGGTGCTGGTAAACCTCGTCCGCAACGCCGCCGAAGCGATGGCCGATGCGCCGGTCCGGTCCCTGCGGTTGACGGCGGAGGCGACCGGCGCCCTGGCCGAAATCTCCGTGAGCGATAGTGGGCCGGGCCTCTCCAGGGACGCGCTCGGACGGTTGTTCGAGCCGTTCACGACGACGAAAGCCGATGGCATGGGTATCGGGCTGTCGATCTCGCGCACGATCGTCGAATCGCATGGCGGCCGGATCTCCGCCAGCAATGCGCCGGAGGGCGGCTGCACCTTCCGGTTCAGCCTCAGACTCGCCAATCAGAGGGCGCATGCAGAAGCCGAGGCCGCAGACTGACCCTCAGGCTTCCAGCGCCTCCGCCGATGGCCGCTGGCCGAGCCGGCGCTCTTCCTCGATCATGTAATCGCGGGTGAGCGGCAGCGCCCAACGGCTGCGGGCGAACTGGATCTGGAAGTTGCACAGGCCGCCATATCGAAAGGCGGCAGCGGCGCCGGCCAGGTAATATTGCCACATTCGGAAGAAGCGCGGATCATAGAGCGCCTCGATCTCCGCACGGTGTTCCTCCGCGCGGCGGTACCAATGTTCCAGCGTCAACGCATAATGGACGCGGAGCACCTCGACGTCCGTCGCCATCAGGCGCGTGCTCTGACTCACCTCAAGGATCTCCGACAGGGACGGCGAGTAACCACCTGGAAAGATGTACTTTCTCGTCCAGGCATCGGTCGTGCCCGGAGCGCCGTAGCGGCCGATCGTGTGCAGCAGCATGACGCCGTCCTCGGTCAGCAGCTCACGGCATTTGCGGAAGAAACCCTCATATTGCGGCGGGCCGACATGCTCGAACATGCCGACCGACACGATCCGGTCGAACGGACCTTCGACGTCGCGATAATCGCGCAGCTCGAAGCGCACCCGGTCGGCGACGCCAGCCTCCTCGGCACGGCGGCGGGCGACGGCCAGTTGCTCTTCGGAAAGGGTGATACCCAGCACGTCGACGTCGGCGACGCGGTTGAGATACAGCGCCATGCCGCCCCAGCCGCAGCCGATGTCGAGCACCCGCTGCCCGGGACGCAGGTGCAGCTTGGCAGCAATGTGCGCCTTTTTCGCCGCCTGTGCAGCGTCGAGCGTGGTCTCCTCCGACGGAAAATAGGCGCAGCTATATTGCCGGTCCGGATCGAGGAAGAGCTCGTAGAGCCTGCCCGAGAGATCGTAATGATGGGCGACGTTGCGGCGCGAGCGTGAGCGCCAGTTGAGCCGATCGACACGCGCCTTGAGGCCGCTCCGCTTCAGCCAGTTTCGCTTCCGACCGCGCTGCTCCCATTGCGCATTGCCCTTGATCAGGGTCACGAGATCGATGATCTCGCCGCGCTCGACGATCAGGCGTCCGTCCATATAGGCTTCGCCCGCCCCCAATGCCGGGTCCCTGAGGATCTGGCGGGTGACGCGCGCGTCCGCGAAACGGATGGTGACCGAGGGAAACGCCTCATCGGGGGCGCCGATCGCATGCGGCCGGCCGCGATGATCGATGATCAGCAATTCGCCCCGCCGGATCAGGCGGCGGAGATGCCCCACCAACAGAAAGATCGGAGAAGGCCGCCAGGCCGGGGCCCGGCCGGGCTGCTGGGACGCGCCATGTCGAACTTGTTGGTCCATGATCCACCTGAACAGGAAGCCACATCTTCGCGCTCTCGCAAACGCGTTCGCTTCGTATCACCAAAGCCGGGGCCTGCCACCCTCTTCCGCGCCACCCAGCCGGTCGGCGGGCCTCAGGGCTTCAAGATCAGCCACTCACCCTCGACGCCCCAGGCCGACAGCGAAGACAGGAAGTTCATCCCGAGCACGTTCATCGTTCCGAAGGCCTCGGAAACGTGGACCGGCAGATCCTGCCGCACGATCGCGCCGACCTGAAGCTTCGCGATGCGCCCGCGCTGCGCCTGGACGATGCCGTTCGCGGTATCGACCACCACCGGAAGGTCGCTCGACGCGCCGATGCCCGCCCGCGCGGCGGTTGCCGCCGAGAGGCTGGTCACGGTGGCGCCGCTGTCGACCAGGAACCGCACGTCCTCTCCATTGACGCGGGCCGTCACCCAGAAATGTCCGTCCAGCGATTTGCGGATTCGAAGCGCGCGTCCGGCGGCGACCTGGGCCTCGCCGCCGCGCTCGTTCAGCACGCGTTTGCCGAGCGCGGTGAAGTCGTCCTTGAGAGTGAAGGCGACGAATAGGGCGAGGAAGATCAGCACCCACGCCCCGGCCATCTTCAACCCTTGCGCGATCGGTATCCGGCGGACCAGCAAGGCGCTGCCGACGAGGACCAGACAGCCGAGCAGGTAGAGGAAGCTGAGCGCGTCATCCCCGTTGGCGGCCGCCGCGTGCAAGGTCACAGAGTGATTTCCTGCCCGTCATAGGCCGGCTCCACCCCGTCGGGCAGTTCCGCCACCAGCCGGTCATAATCCATGCTGTTGTCCATGTGGGTGAGCAGGGTGCGCTTCGGCTTGAGCTGCGCGACCCAGTCCAGCACCTGGCTGAGATGGGGATGGGTCGGGTGCGGACGGCGGCGCAGCGCGTCGACGATCCACACATCGGCATCTTCCAGCCGATACGCCATCTGATCGGTCATCTCGTTGAAATCGGTCGTGTAGACGATCGTCGCGCCGCCGGCGTCGAAGCGCAAGCCGGCGCTGTGGATGCTGCCGTGCGGCAGGTCCACGGTCTGCACCGAGATTCCGTTGATGTTGAGGTGATCGGGCAGCACATTGCCTTCCACCACCGGCGGGTAGCCCCCCTTGCCGTCGAACGCGTAGGCGAAGCGGCTCTGGATCACCTCCAGCGTGTCCGCTCGCGCATAGCCGACCACCGGACGCCGTTGCGCGTGATAGAGCTGCCGAAGGTCGTCGATGCCATGGCAATGATCGGCGTGATCGTGCGTCCAGATCACCGCGTCGACACCCGACACCTGTGCGTCGAGCAATTGCTCGCGAAGATCGGGCCCGGTGTCGACCAGGATCGAGGCGCGCTCGTGGCGGACGAGGATCGAGACACGGCGACGGCGGTTGCGCGGCTGCCTGGGATCGCACTCACCCCAATCGTTGCCGACCCGGGGCACGCCCGACGACGTGCCGCAGCCCAGGATGCGAACGTCCATCAGACTGCCTTCGAAAACAGGGTGCGGAAGTTGGCGCTGGTCCGTTCCGCCAGGCTCTCCAGCGTCTCGCCGCGAAGCGCCGCGAGGAAGCGCGCGGTATCGGCGACGTAAGCGGGCTCGCACGGACGGCCGCGATGCGGCACCGGCGCCAGGAACGGCGAATCGGTCTCGATCAGCAGCCGATCGGCGGGCAGGTCCTTAGCAGTGGCCTGCAGATCCCTGGCATTCTTGAAGGTCACGATGCCGGAGATCGAAATATAGAGGCCGAGCGCGAGCGCCTTGGCGGCGAAATCGGCGCTTGCGGTAAAGCAGTGGATGACGCCGGTGAAGGCCCCCTTCCCCATCTCCTCGGCAAGGATCTGGTGGGTGTCGTCCTCGGCTTCCCGGGTGTGGACGATGATCGGAAGCCCGGTCTCCCGCGACGCCGCGAGATGGGCGCGAAAGCTCGCCCGCTGACGTTCGCGGTCGGAATGGTCGTAATGATAATCGAGGCCGCTCTCGCCGATGCCGACCACGCGCGAGTGCGCGGCACGCTCGACCAGCAGCTTCGTGTCGACGTCGGCATGCGCATCCGCCTCGTGCGGATGGATGCCGACCGACGCCCAGACGTCGGGCTCGCGCGCGGCGACGGCGATCACCTCGTCCCATTCCGAACGCCGAGTGGAGATGTTGACCATGGCGGAGACGCCCGCCGACCGCGCGCGCGCGATCACCGCATCCTGCTCCTCGACCAGGCCTTTGTAGTTGAGGTGGCAATGACTATCGATGAACATCTTATTCCGCCGGTGCCTCGAGCCTCGGGAAGATCGGCGTCGGCGGCTGCAGCACAAAGCCGGACGCCGCCAGACGCGCATAGCGCTCGGGATCGGCGAGCGCCGCAAGGCTCCGCTCCTCGGCCGGGATCCCCATCTGATCGAGCAACTTCGCCGCCGAGGAGGGAATGATCGGCGTGATCGCGACCGCAAGATCGGCGATCGCCTGGTAGAGGGTGCCGAGAACCGCCAGCATTCGCTCCGGATCGGTCTTGCGCAGCGTCCAGGGCGCCTGGGCGTCGATATATTGGTTGCAGGCGAAGACGGCGCGGAGCCACGCCTCGATCCCCTGGGCAAGCGCGAGATCGCCGAAGGCGGCGGGCACTTCGTCCTGGACGGTGCGCCGCACGAGATCGAGCAGTTCGTCGTCGGCCGCTTCCCGTCGGCCGCCGGTCGGCAGCCGGCCGCCGCAATTCTTGGCGATGAACGACAAGGTGCGCTGCGCCAGATTGCCGAAACTGTTCGAAAGATCGGCATTGACCCGGGTCACGATCGCCTCGGCGCTGTAGCTGCCGTCCTGACCGAAGGTGACGTCACGCAGCAGGAAGTAGCGCAGCGGATCGACGCCGAAGCGATCGGCGAGTTCGAGCGGATCGACGACGTTGCCGACCGACTTGGACATCTTCTCGCCGCGATGGAGGAGGAAGCCGTGACCGAACACCTGCCGCGGCAAGGGCAGACCGGCGGACATCAGGAACGCCGGCCAGTAGACGGCGTGAAAGCGGACGATGTCCTTGCCGATGATGTGCAGATCCGCTGGCCAGAACTTGCGATAAGTCTCTGAACCATTAGGATATCCGACGCCGGTCAGATAATTGGTGAGAGCGTCGACCCAGACGTACATGACGTGGCCTTCGGCACCGGGAACCTTAACGCCCCAGTCGAAGCTGGTGCGTGAGACCGAAAGATCCGAAAGCCCGCCTTCGACGAAGCGCATGACCTCGTTGCGCCGCGCCTCCGGACGGATGAAATCAGGCTGGCCGCGGTAGAGCTGAAGCAGCCGGTCCTGATAGGCGGACAGGCGGAAGAACCAGCTTTCCTCCACCGTCCACTCGACCGGTGTGCCCTGCGGCGACAGACGGGCACCGCCTTCGCCGTCGACCAGTTCCTTCTCGTCGTAAAAGGCTTCGTCGCGGACCGAATACCAGCCTTCGTAGCGGCCGAGATAGATGTCGCCCCGATCCGCCATCGCCTGCCAGATCGCCTGGCTTGCGCGGTGGTGATCGGCTTCGGTGGTGCGGATGAAGCGATCGAACGAGATCTCAAGCCTCTCATCCATGGCACGGAAAAGAGACGACATTTCAGCGGCCAGCTCCGCTGGCGTGATGCCGCGGTCGCGCGCGGTCTGCGCCATCTTCAGGCCATGCTCGTCGGTTCCGGTCATGAAGAAGACGTCGCGCCCCGCGAGGCGCTGGAAACGGGCGATCGCGTCGGCGGCGATCGCCTCGTAGGCGTGCCCGATGTGCGGGGCGCCATTGGGGTAGCTGATCGCGGTGGTGATGTAGAAAGGGTCGACCATGACTCGCGCCTTAGCGACAGACTGCCGAATGCGGTAGAGTGCGTGGACCTTTAGCCCCGGGCGAAGCGCGGCGACGTGTCGTCGGCGAGCGCGGCAAGCATTCCCGAGAGTTCGAAGACGACGCTTTCGGGCTCCAGCGACAGCCCGCGAGCGCTGGACGCGAGCGACTGGGCGCGTTCCCACAGCCGGATCGACTCGGCTAGCGCCGCGCCCCGCCGGCTGCGCGCGATTGCGGCGATCAGCGAAGGCGCCCGCGCCAGGAACGCCTCGTACCGGGGCTGTGCCGATTTGAGTGCCAGGCTCTGGGCCAGCGCCACCCGCCGCGCATTGGTCGGATCCCCTTCCCGCGTGATCGTCTCCATCGCGCGGTCGAGGCCGGCGATATCGAGCCCGCGAAATGCCATCGCCCGGCCCGGCGAGCCCTGGCCGGCGGTGACCAGATCGGCGATCTCGGCATCGTCGGCGTCGGGCACGGCGGAACGCAGCGCCGCCGCCATTGCGTCCGTCTCCAGCGGCGACAGGCGCAGCAGCCGGCACCGTGAACGGATCGTCGGCAGCAGCCGCTCGGGCGCGTGGCTGACCAGCAGGAACAGGCTATGCGACGGGGGCTCTTCGAGATTCTTGAGCAAGGCATTGGCCGCGTTGCGCTCGAGGTCGTCGATCGAATCGATGATCACCACCCGCCACGGCGACAGCGACGCCGTCGTCGAGAACAGGCGCTGGAGGCCGCGCACCTGATCGACGCTGATCGAGCGGGCAAGCTCGCCGGTGGCGCTGCTGTCCTTGGCAAGGCGCTCAAGAACCATCAGGTCCGGATGCGAGCCGGCCGCCATCAATTTCGCGGCAGGATGGACGTCCGGAACGTCGAGGCCGGGAGCATCGATCGCCCCCTGCCCGCCGGCGAGTACGCGCAGCCCGGCCTTGGCCGCGAAAGTCGCCTTGCCGATGCCCTGGACGCCGGTGATCAGCCAGGCATGATGGAGACGCCCGCGGTCGAGGCTGTCGCGAAAGAAGGCGACGGCGGGATCATGACCGTAAAGCGGGATCATCGGCTGCCGCTCGCAAGGGTGGAGGGCCGGCTCACAGCAGGTCCTTGATCGCGCCCAGCAGCCGCTCGGTCACCTGATCGACGTCGCCCTGCGCATCGATCCGGCGGAACCGATCGGGCTCGGCCTCGGCAAGCGCCGAGAAGGCGGCGGCGACGTCGGCATGATAGTCGTCGCCGCGGCCGCCGATGCGATCGGAGCCGCCGGCGTCGCGCACGCTGAGGCGCCTGGCCGCATCGGCGGCGCCGAGTTCGAGCAACAAGGTTCGGTGGGGAAGGAAGCCGCGGCTGCCGACCGCGTGCAAGGACCGGATCGCCTCGACACCGAGGCCGCCGGCGCCGCCCTGATAGGCGAGCGAACTGTCGAGGAAGCGATCGCACAGCACCCAGGCGCCGCGGGCGAGCGCCGGCCGGATCGTGCGGGCGACATGGTCGGCGCGCGCGGCGGCGAACAGCAACGCCTCCGCTTCAGGGGTCCAGCGCTCGTCCGCGCCTTCGAGCAGGAGGCGGCGGATCGCTTCTGCGCCCGGGCTGCCGCCGGGCTCGCGAGTCTCGACCACTTCGAGCCCGCGTTCGCGCAGCCTTTCAACGAGCCGCCGCAGCTGGGTCGACTTGCCCACCCCTTCGCCGCCTTCGAGCGTGATGAACCGGGCCGCGGTCATCCGCTGCGGCCGGCGCGGGGCTCTCCATTCATCATCCTGCACAGCGCCTCAGGCGAAGAGCGAGGCGAGCCCCGCCCAGATCCGCCCGAAGAAACCCGCCTCGCCGACATCCTTGTCGGCGACCAGCGGCATGGTCTGCGGCGGCGTGTCTCCGCTCTGCACGACGAGTTGGGCGATCTGCTGGTCCTTCTTGATCGGCGCCTTGATCGGGCCGTCATAGGCGACCTTGACCTTGATCTTGCCGCTGACGACGCCGGCGGGAACCGTGACCGCCAGATCGCGCGGCGCGACCAGGCCGACGCTGTCGTCGCCGCCGAGCTGCACCTTGGCGTCCGCGACCTTTTCGCCCGACTTGAACAAAGGCTGCGCCTTCCAGGCGCGGAAGCCCCAATCCATGAACTTGACCGATTCCTCGATCCGCTGATTGAAGCTCGAAAGCCCGGCGACCACCATGATGATCCGCCGGCCGTTTTGGATGGCGGAGCCGGTGAAGCCGTAGCCTGCCTCTTCCGTATGGCCCGTCTTGAGCCCGTCGGCGCCCTGGATCCGGCCCAGGATGGGGTTGCGATTGGCCTGCGTGATCGCCTGGCCCGAGCCGAGCGTCTTCCCCCAAGTGAAGTTCTGCAGCTCGTAATAGCGTTTGTAGAGATCCGGCGTCGATTCGATCGTCGCCTCGGCGAGCCTCGCGAGATCGCGGGCGGTCGTGTAGGTTACACCTTCGTCGGGCCAGCCGTTCGAATTGCCGAAATGCGAATTGGTCATGCCGAGGCGCTTGGCTTCCTCGTTCATCAGCGCCGCAAACGCTTCCTCGGTGCCGGCGATGCATTCGGCAAGCGCGACGCTGGCGTCGTTCCCCGACAGGGTGACGATCCCCTTCAGCAGATTGTCGACGCTGACCTGCTCGCCGGGCGACAGGAACATGGTCGAGCCGGCCGCCGGCCCATGCCATTTCTGCCACGTCTCCGGCCGCACCGTGCACATCTGGTCCTGCTTCAGATCGCCCTTCTTGAGCAGATTGAGCGCGATGTGGCTGGTCATCATCTTGGCCATCGATGCCGGCGGCATGCGAAGGTCGGCATTCTTCTGGTAGAGCACCGCGCCCGAGGAAAGATCGAGCATGAAGGCAACCTGCGCCGCCGTCTCGAAAGGCGGCGCTGCAGCGCTTGCCGGGAGCGAGATGGCGGCTCCAAAAGCCAGGATGATGAGAGCGTTACGCTTCATGGCTAAGACAGGTTCCCCGGTATTGATGGCAGGCTTTGCAGCGCGATGGCGTCGATCTTAACGTCAGTGGCCGCGCTTCGCCAGCGTTCAGCGCGACACCGCATCGGCGAGCAGGCCCACCGACAAGGCGTAGAAGTTCGAGCAATTATAATCGAGAATCGTGCGGTAATTGGTGGTGAGCAGATAGGCAGTCTGCCCGGGGCCATCCGGCTCGAGCAACGAGGCGAGCTCGGTATCGCGCGGCCAGGCGCTGCCTTCGAGAACGATGCCCATCCGCCGCCACTCGCCGATCGTCATCCAGCGCGTGTGGCGCTCGTGCACGCGCTGGCAGCGCGGCGACGTGACGCGCGCGCGCAGCGCAGAGCGATCGAAGCCGGCCGGAACGCGCACGGCGACGCCCCAAGGCGTATTCGGCTTCCACCCCGCATTGCTGAGATAATTGGCGATCGAGGCGAGCGCGTCCGCCTGGCTCTGCCAGATGTCGGCATGGCCGTCACCGTCGCCGTCGGCTGCGACCCGCAGATAGACCGAGGGCAGGAATTGCGGATAGCCGGTCGCCCCGGCCCAGCTCCCCTTGAGGCGGCTGCGCGGAACGCCGCGATCGATCATCTTGAGCGCAGCGATGAATTCGGAAGAGAAGAGATCGCGCCGGCGTCCCTCGTACGACAGGGTCGCGAGCGAATTGAGCAGATCGAAATCTCCGGTCACGGCGCCGTAGCTGGTCTCATGGCCCCAGATCGCGACGAGAACCGATGGCGTGACGCCATAGCGGCGGCCGATCTCCTGCAGGCGCGGCAGATTGTTGGCGTAGCGACGCGCGCCGCCGCTGACCAAAGCCGGGTTGACGTGGCGCTGGCGATAGGGCGCGAACGGCGGCGTCGAAGCGGAGCCGGCAGTGCCCCCCGGCTGCGCCTGATCAAGCTCGATGGTGCGGGCGCTGAACACCAGCGTCGGAAAGATCTGCTCGACCGTGCGGCGGCTGACGCCTTCGCGCAGCGCCTGTGCCCGCAGCTCCGGGAGATAAGCGCTGAAGCCCGCAGCGGTGTAGCCGGCCGTCTGTGCCTGCGCCGGCGCGCTGCCTGCCAGGGGCAGGGCGCATGCAAGCGCCACCGCTGCCGTTTTCGTGAGAATACGCATGAACATGCCTCCGGTTGACCTCTCTGCCACAGCCTTCGAAGCTTCGAAACTTCCGACTGCCGCGCCGCTTGCACGAGCGGCCTTAACCAGCATAGAGGCAAAATCGACGGATGGGTGGCCGAGTGGTTTAA
Source organism: Sphingosinicella sp. BN140058 (assembly GCF_004135585.1). Lineage (NCBI taxonomy): Bacteria > Pseudomonadati > Pseudomonadota > Alphaproteobacteria > Sphingomonadales > Sphingosinicellaceae > Sphingosinicella > Sphingosinicella sp. BN140058. The sequence goes on from NZ_CP035501.1 coordinate 5,389,692, forward strand.
GGCAGCGGTCTTGAAAACCGCCGTAGGTGGAAGCCTACCGTGGGTTCGAATCCCACCCCATCCGCCAATCGCGACGAACTCTGGTTCCGCATCGCGCCGCCTGCGAGCATCACAGGTTAAGGCACTCTCTTTCCAGTAGCGCTACCGCTGGGGCGCACTCGAGTGGAGAAGAGTTCCGTGGATCGTCCAAGCCTTGTCGTGCGCGCGTTCGAGCTGGCGCGTTCCGGCCGCTGTCGCAGCGTGCAGGATCTGAAGTCGCAGCTCAGGAGCGAGCGCTACGGCGCCGGGGAAATCCAGGCCCATCTCGAAGGCCGGCTCACCGTATCGCAGCTCAAGAGCGCGATCGCCGACGCCGCCGCGAATCGGCAGGCGCCGGCCTCCTGACCGAAGTCGGCGCGACTCATCCGCCTTGCACGGCCGCATGAGCCCGATTAGCCTCTGCCAAGTTATTGGAGAGGGGCCCGATAATGACGAAGCGGAAATTGGCCGGCATGGCGGCCTTGCTGTTGGCATGCCTTGCGACGACGCCTGCGGTGGCGGCATGGAAGAAGGCCGAGAGCGAGAATTTCATTCTCTACGGTCAGGTCGGCGAAGATAAGCTGCGCGCGAAGATCGCATTGCTTGAAGACTATAACAGCTTCCTGCGAAGCCTGACCGGCGTCCAGGATCCACCCTCTCCGAACAAACTTCGTCTACCTGGTGCGCGGCCCCGGCGACCTCAAGACGGTGCGTGACCTGGGGCCCAATGTCGGCGGTTTCTATTCGGCGTCTTCGGCCGGGATCGCTGCCTTCGTGGACGAGAAGGCCGACAATTGGGACGACGCGGACAATCATGTCCTGTTTCACGAGATCGCCCATCACTTCATGATGCAATATCGCCCGACAGCCTACCCGCCCTGGTATGTCGAAGGCTTCGCCGAATATGTGATGACCGCCCGCTTCAAGCCGAAAACGATCGAATATGGCTGGCCAGCGCAAGGGCGGGCGGCATGGCTTGGCCAGACCCGATGGCTGCCGGTCGAGAAGATCCTGTTCGCGCGCCCGCCGCGCAAGGGGCCGGACACGGCGTCTTTTTACGCGCAGAGCTGGCTGATCGCCCATTACATGCTTCGCGATGCCGAGCGCGGGACCAAATTCAGGGCCTATATCAATGCGCTGGTCCATGGCGAGGAGCCGAAGGCGGCATTCACGGCGCAGTTCGGCGACATCGATGCGTTCGGGCGAGCGGTTCAAGCCTATGCCCGTAAAGGCATGACCTACACCACCCGCACCCGCGCGAGCGCGGCGGTACCGCCGCCGGTGACGATGTCGACCCTGCCCGGATCCGCCGACGCTCTCCTGCTGCGCGAGGCGGCGATGCACATCGGCGTTGGAGACGAGAACGCTCCGCAACATCTCGCCCGCATACGCGCCGAGGCCGCAAAGTTCGCATCGGACCCTTATGCGAAGCGAGTGCTGGCCGAGGCCGAGATCCTCTACGGCGATCGGGAAAAAGGTGCGAAACTCGCCGACGAATTGCTAGGGGCGACGCCGTCCGACGTCGAACTCCTGTATCTGCGCGGCATGCGCCATGTCCTCGACGCCCGCGCCGCCGAGGATGATGCCGTACCCGCCTACAAGGCGGCGCGAGGCTGGTTCGTCCGGGCGCACAAGGCCGATCCAAATCATTTCCCGACTCTGGCGCGCTACGCGGAGAGCCTGCGCACCGACGGCCGGTTCGACAGCGACAACACGATGGAGATCGTCCTGCTGGCTCAGCAACTGGCGCCGCAGGTTGACGAGATCAGCATGCTGGCGGCAAGCCTGATGATCATGCGCGGACATTTTTCGGAAGCGGAAGCGATGCTGCTTCCGCTCGCCTCGTCGCCGCATGACGAAGGCCTGGCCACGGCGGCAAGCGCGATGCTCCGGCAGGCGCGGGCGAAGAGCAAGAGCCCCCTGCCCGACGGCGACGAGCCGGCGGTCGAAACGGCTTCACAGTAGACATCCCGCCTTCGACACGCGAAGGGGTGCAGCAATCCATCCTTTCCTTCGAGGAACGCGAATGTCCGACACCGCCATTGGCCGCTTCGACTGGGCCGATCCCTTTGCGCTCGACGCGCAGCTTTCCGACGAGGAGCGGCTCGTCCGCGACACGGCGGAGGGCTATGCCCAGGAACGCCTGCAGCCGCGCGTCACCGAGGCGTATCTTCACGAGAATTTCGACCGCGACATCATGTCGGAAATGGGCGCGCTTGGCCTGCTCGGCGCAACGGTGCCGACGGAATATGGCGGCGCCGGGCTCAACTACGTCAGCTACGGCCTCGTCGCCCGCGCCGTCGAGCGGGTCGACAGCGGCTATCGCTCGGCCATGTCGGTGCAGTCGTCGCTGGTCATGCACCCGATCAACGCCTACGGTTCGGAAGCACAGAAGCAGAAATATCTGCCCAAGCTCGCGAGCGGCGAATGGGTCGGCTGCTTCGGCCTCACCGAGCCCGATGCCGGATCGGACCCGGGATCAATGCGGACCCGGGCAGCCAGGATCGACGGCGGCTATCGGTTGAGCGGCGCCAAGATGTGGATCACCAACTCGCCGATCGCGGACGTGTTCGTGGTCTGGGCCAAGTCCGATGCCCATGACGGCGCCATCCGCGGCTTCATTCTCGAAAAGGGCATGCCCGGGCTCTCAGCGCCCAAGATCGGGCAGAAATTGTCGCTGCGCGCCTCGATCACCGGCGAGATCGTGATGGACGGCGTCGAAGTGCCTGAGGAAAATTTGCTGCCCGACGTCAGCGGCCTCAAGGGCCCCTTCGGGTGCCTCAACCGCGCGCGCTACGGAATTGCCTGGGGCGCGATGGGCGCGGCCGAGGCATGCTTCCACGCGGCGCGGACCTACACGCTCGATCGAAAGCAGTTCGGCCGCCCGCTCGCCGCCACCCAATTGGTTCAGATGAAGCTGGCCAACATGATCACCGAGATCACGCTGGGCCTCCAGGCGGCGCTGCGCGTCGGCCGGCGGATGGACGAGGGCGAACTCATCCCCGACACGATCAGCCTGATCAAGCGCAACAATGTCGGCAAGGCGCTCGACATTGCGCGAGTCGCCCGGGACATGCACGGCGGCAACGGCATTTCCGCCGAATTCCAGGTGATGCGCCATGCCGCCAATCTGGAAACGGTCAACACCTATGAAGGCACGCACGACGTCCATGGCCTGATCCTCGGCCGCGCCATCACCGGCCATTCCGCCTTCTGATGGACAAGCCGCTTTCCGGCCTGCGAGTTCTCGAGCTCGCGCGGATCCTCGCCGGGCCCTGGGCCGGCCAGTTGCTGGCCGATCTCGGCGCCGAGGTGGTCAAGGTCGAGCGGCCGGGCAGCGGCGACGATACGCGCAGTTGGGGCCCGCCCTTCGTCCCTGGCGAAGGCAGCGCCGCCTATTTCCACAGCTGCAACCGCGGCAAGAGATCGCTCGCGATCGATTTCGAGAGCCGCGAGGGCCGGGAGCAGGTCCGCGCGCTGGCGGCCGAGGCCGATATCCTGATCGAGAATTTCAAGGTCGGCGGCCTTGCCAAATACGGGCTCGACTACGAGTCCGTCTCGGCGCTCAACCCGCGGATCATCTATTGCTCGATCACCGGCTTCGGCCAGGACGGGCCCTATGCGCCGCGCGCCGGCTACGATTTCATGATCCAGGGAATGGGCGGGATCATGGACCTGACCGGCGACCCCGCCGGCGAGCCGCAGAAGATCGGTGTCGCGTTCGCCGACATCTTCACCGGCGTCTATGCCTCGAACGCGATCCTCGCGGCCCTTCATGGCCGCGCCGCCGAGGGGCGCGGCTGTCACATCGACATGGCGCTGCTCGACACCCAGGTCGCGGTGCTCGCCAATCAGGCGATGAACTATCTGGTCTCGGGCGAGACGCCGAAGCGGCTCGGCAATGCCCACCCGAACATCGCGCCGTACCAGACGTTCCAGGTGCGGGACGGCTGGGTGATCATCGCCGTCGGCAATGACGGGCAGTTTCGCCGATTGTGCGTGCTGCTCGGCCAGACCGGGATCGCCGACGATCCGCGCTTCGCCTCCAACGCCCAGCGGGTCGGCCATCGGGACGCGCTTGCGGCGGCGCTCGGCCCGGCCCTGCTTCAGCGCGGCAAGGACGAACTCCTCGCCGCGCTGGCGGCGTCGGGCGTTCCTGCCGGCCCGATCAACTCGGTCGCCGAAGTGTTCGCCGATCCGCAGGTAATCGCACGCGGTCTTCGTCTCGATCTCGGCGGCATTCCTTCCGTCGCATCGCCGATCGTCATCGACGGAAAGCGCCAGGTCGCCGATCGCGCCAGTCCGCCGCTTGCATCGTCGCCGGTGGAGGACCGCGCAGCCGATTGACCGTTATTCGAAGCGGACGGATCGTTACGCCCGGCTTTTTGTTGCATGACGAGACGATGACTGGAGAGGATTCGTTGGCCGTCCAATATGGAGTGGTACCGCTGCGGGTCGAGGCGGGAGCGCTGAGGGTGCTCCTGATCACGTCCCGCGAGACTCGTCGCTGGGTGGTGCCGCGCGGCAACCCGATCGGCGGCCTGTCGCCGGCGGCGTCCGCCGCCCAGGAAGCTTATGAGGAAGCGGGCGTCCGCGGCACCATCGCGCCGGATCCGCTCGGCAGCTATCGCTACGACAAGAAGCGCAAGAACGGCAGCGTCGTGCCGACGCACGTCCAATTGTTCGAGATGCGCGTAATCGAGGAACTCGCCACGTGGCCCGAGGCACGTGAGCGCGAGCGGCGCTGGTTCGCGCCGGCGGACGCCGCCGAAATCGTCGACGAACCCGATCTCAAGCAACTTCTCCGCCGGCTCGAGGGCGGCTTTTGCTAAGCTCCGGCGCCTCTGCTAGGCGCGCGCACAATCAACGGGGATAATTCATGTTCAAGGCATTCCAGCGGCTGATGCCCAAGGAAGAACGTTTCTTCGATCTGTTCGCGCAGCATGCGGAAACGATCGTCGCCGGCGCCGACGCGATGGTTCGGATGTTCAAGGGCGAGACGCCGGTCGCAGAATCCTGCGCGGCCATCGGCGCGCACGAGAACCGTGCCGACGACGTCACCCGCGACGTCATCGTCGCGGTGCGCCGCTCGTTCATCACCCCCTTCGATCGCAGCGCGATCACCGGCCTCATTTCGTCGATGGACGATGCTGTGGACGAAATGTGGCAGACCGCCAAGGCGATCACCCTCTACGAAGTGTCGAGCTTCGAACCCCAGATGCGCGAGATCGCCGGCCTTGCCGCCGACGCGGCGCGCCTGGTTGCGGAAGCGGTGCCTCTGCTCCGCAACATCGGCAAGAATGCCGCGCAACTCCATGAGCTGACCGAGAAGATCGTCCACCTCGAAGGCCGTGCGGACGATCTGCACGAGCAGGGGCTGAAAGCGCTCTACCAGGCGAATGCAACGACGACGCCGATGGTCTTCTTCGTCGGCCGTGAAGTCTACAGCCATCTGGAGCGGGTACTCGATCGGCTGGAGGACGTCGCCGACGAGATCCAGGGCATCGTGATCGATCACGCTTGAGCGGACGATGACAGCCACCCTCGCCTTTCCGCTGCTCGTCGCGTTGATCGCGATCGCGCTCGCCTTCGACTTCATCAACGGTCTCCACGACGCCGCCAATTCGATCGCAACCGTGGTCTCGACACGAGTCCTCTCGCCGCAGCTGGCGGTGCTGTGGGCCGCGTTCTTCAACTTCATCGCCTTCCTGTTCTTCGGCCTCCACGTCGCCGAGACGATCGGCAAGGGCATCATCGACGCGAGCATCATCGATCCGGCGGTGATCTTCGCCGCTCTGACCGGCGCGATCGCGTGGAACGTGATCACCTGGGCGCTCGGCATTCCTTCGTCGTCGAGCCACGCGCTGATCGGCGGCCTGCTCGGCGCCGGGATCACCAAGGCCGGAACCGCGGTCGTCGTCGCCTCGGGCGTGATCAAGACCACCGTCGCGATCTTCCTGTCGCCGATCCTCGGCATGATCGTCGCGATCCTGCTCGTCGCGCTGACCTCCTGGATCGTCCGCCCGGTTCCCGCCAAGACCGCCGATCGCGCCTTCCGCCGGCTGCAACTGCTCTCGGCGGCGGCCTATTCGCTCGGCCACGGCGCCAACGATGCGCAGAAGACGATGGGTATCATCACCGTCCTGCTCTATTCGCAAGGCTATCTCGGCGGCGAATTCCATGTGCCCTTGTGGGTGGTGCTGTCGGCGCAGACCGCGATGGGGCTCGGCACCTTGATGGGCGGCTGGCGGATCGTGCACACGATGGGATCGAAGATCACGCGGCTGACCCCGCACCAGGGTTTCTGCGCCGAAACGGGCGGTGCGATCATGCTGTTCTCGGCGACCTCGCTCGGCGTTCCGGTGTCGACCACCCATACCATCACCGGCGCGATCATGGGCGTCGGTGCGGCCCGGCGTGCCTCGGCGGTGCGGTGGGGCGTCGCGGGCAACATCGTCGTCGCCTGGGTGCTGACCTTGCCGGCGGCCGGCATCATCGCCGCGCTGACCTTCGCGGCGACGCGGCTGTTCCGCTGATCCGGCGCGTTTCCGCTATTCCAGCCGCATCGCCTCGTCGCGATAGGCGAGCTCGAAATTGCCGTAGCGGCGTCCGTTGACGCGGAGCGGCACGAAGACGTTCTTGACCGGCAGGTAGCGTCCGTCGCCGAGGTAGATGCGGTAGGTGACCAGCATCGCTTCCTTGTCGCTTTCGATGGCGCGGCGGGTGGCGTCGTCGAGCATGTTGCGGCGATTGCGGCAATGCTTGATGTTCCAGGCGACGTCCGGCCCCTGCGGGTGCGAGCGGTCGGTGACATGGGTCGGCAGGTAGCCGTTGATGTCGCTCACGACGCAGCCGATGTAGCGCGGATCCTCGGCGCTCACCCGATCGAGGATCGGCCGGATGTGGAGATCGGCCCAGTCGTTGAAGCGGGTGTTGAACTGAACCGGATCGGTGCCCGGAATCGGCACATAGTCGAAGTCGAACATGTCGTCAGTCGCGATCTCGCCGCGGGAGACCGCGCCCTCCATCAGCGCGGTGAGCTCGCGATTGACCTGCTGGGCCCGCTCGATGAAGCGCGTGTCGTCGATCCGAACGCCGCAGCTGGCGAGGCGATCGAGCATGTCGCCCGAGAGCCGCTCGAGCTGGCTCAGGCGTTCGTGCGCGGAGTGCAGCTGTCCGCCATTTTCGCGCGCATCGGCGGCGAAGTTGGACAGGCCCGATTTCACCCGATCGACGCTTTGCTGGATAAGGCTGGTCGACTGGGCGATCCCGTCCGTCTGGCGATCGACCATGGCGACGATGTCGGCGACGTCGCGGACCGTGGTGGTGATCGCCGCAAAGCCGCTCTGCGCCTCGCGGCTGCGTTCGACCCCGGTCTCGATCTCGCTGGTCACCGCTTCCGCCTCGTGGGTGAGCGAGGCGACGGTGGCCGCGATCTCGCTGGTGGCGGCACGGGTGTCGTGCGCGAGCTTCTTCACCTCGGCGGCGACCACTGCGAAGCTGCGCCCAGCCTCCCCCGCCCGAGCGGCCTCGATGGTCGCATTAAGCGCGAGCATGTTGGTCTTGTAGGCAATGCCTTCGATGCTGCTCGAGACCTTCTGCACGCGGCTCATCGCGTCGGCGAAGCCGGCCATGCGTTCGCCGAGCTGGACGACGAGTTCGGTAAGGCCGCTGAAGATGGTGATCGTATCCTCGATCGCCGCCCGGCCCTGACCGAGCTTGTCGCGCGCCTGTTCGGCGAGGATGCGGGCCTCGTCGGTCGATTCGGCGACCCGCGCCTGGTCGAGCAGAAGCCGGCTGGTCACTTCCTCGAGCGTGTCGAGGGTGCGCAGATTGGACGAGATTCGTTCGGAAACCCCGGCGACATAGCCCGATACGTCGCTGCACTCGATCGCCAGCGAGCCGCAATTGCGAGCGACGATGTTGATGGCGTTGCCATCCGGCGCCTCGATCGCAGAACTTGCCACAGGTCCCCCTTCACTTCCGGTTCGGCGGCAGCTTAAGCGGGAGACGTTGAAAGCTCGTTAACCAGCGAATGGCTGGCGTACGACAAGGACCGGCCGTAGACAGGCGCAATGTTCTTCTCCTTCGTCGACGAGCTCCGCGCCGCAGGCATTCCGGCCTCGCTCAAGGAACATCTCATCCTGCTCGAAGCGCTGCAGGCGGAGGTGATCGCGTCGCGTCCGGAGGATTTCTACTATCTCGCACGCGCCACCTTCGTGAAGGACGAGAGCCTGCTCGATCGATTTGACCAGGTGTTCGGCAAGGTCTTCAAGGGGTTGGAGGCCGATTACGGACCCGACGCCCAGCCGGTGCCCGAGGAATGGCTGCGCAAGGTGGCCGAACTCTATCTGACGCCCGAACAGATGGAGGAAATCCGGTCGCTCGGATCGTGGGACGAGATCATGGAAACGCTGAAGAAGCGGCTGGAGGAGCAGAAGGAACGGCACCAGGGTGGCAGCAAATGGATCGGCACCGGCGGCACCTCGCCGTTCGGCCATGGCGGCTACAATCCCGAAGGCGTGCGGATCGGCGGCGAAGGAAGGCACGGCCGGGCGCTCAAGGTGTGGGACAAACGCGAGTTCCGGAACCTGGACGGGAGCAAGGAGCTCGGCACCCGCAACATCAAGGTGGCGCTGCGCCGGCTGCGGCGGTTTGCCCGCGAAGGCGCCGCCGATGAGCTCGATCTGGACGGCACGATCGACGGCACCGCGCGCAAGGGCTGGCTCGACATTCGGATGCGGGCCGAGCGGCACAATGCCGTCAAGCTGCTGCTCTTCCTCGATGTCGGAGGATCGATGGATCCGCACATCCGGATCTGCGAGGAGCTGTTCTCGGCGGCGACGTCGGAATTCAAGAATCTCGAATTCTTCTATTTCCACAATTGCGTCTACGAGAGCGTCTGGAAGGACAATCGCCGCCGTTTCTCCGAGCGCACGCCGACTTGGGACGTGCTCCACAAGTTCGGACACGATTACAAGTTGGTCTTCGTCGGCGACGCGTCGATGAGCCCATACGAGATCAGCCACCCCGGCGGCTCCGTCGAACATTATAATGAAGAAGCTGGGGCGACATGGCTGCAGCGGATGGTGACCACCTATCCCTCCGCCGTGTGGCTGAACCCGACGTCGGAGCAATATTGGGGCTATTCCCAGTCCACGCAGATGGTGCGGCAGCTGATGCAGGATCGCATGTACGCACTCACCCTCGAGGGGCTGGACGCGGCGATGCGCACGCTCACCCGCAAGACGTGAGCGGCTCAGCCGTCGAGGATGATCTCGACCGCCCTGCTCGGCGCTTGCGGCGTGATCTCCAGCTCGATCGTGCCTTGCGCCTCTTCGGCATTGGCCTGCAGCCGGAAGCGGCCTTCCGGGAGCGCGACGTGAAAGCAGCCCGCTTCATCCGCGACGATACCGATTTCGGGCGTCGGCGCCGTTCCCCACGCCACCATGACGAACGCCCCCGCGGCCGGATCGCCGCCGGCGCGAAGCACGCGGCCGCGGATGAGGCGCGGACGGATCAGCTGCCGCTGCCGTCCTTGGCGACCCATTGCTTGATCAGCGTGATCACCTCCGGAATGATGCGAGGCGCCGAGTTGACGTCCTGGGGCACCGATGCCGGGACGGCGCCGCCCACGCCGTAAGCGTGAATCCCGACGACCTGGGGCGCGGCCCCTTCGCTCTGAATGATGAACACCGGAGCGCCGCTCTGCCCGCCCATTGTATCGACATCGTAGAAGACTCGCCTGGGCGTCAGCCCGCGGATGCGATTGCGCGCCCACCATTGCTGGCGTCCGCCTTTGTCGACCGGGTAGCCGCTGACGTTGACCTGGAAGTTCTGCAAGGTGGCGTCCGGCAGCGACGCCACGCCGAACCAGCCCACCTGACTGCCGAGCGCAACGTCGAGGTGGATCACCGCCATGTCGAAATCGGGATCCTGGGCGTTCAGCCACTGGTCCGTGGTCTCGAACCGCGTCGCGACGACCGATTGGAAGGGTTCCTGGCTGCCGCTGGCGCCGGGGGTGAGCGTGATCTTCGTCGCCCAACCTCCCATCGCATTGGGTTCGTAGACGCAATGCCCAGCGGTGATCACCGTCTTCGGCCCGACGAACCAGCCCGTTCCGACGAAATTGCCCCAGGGTCCCTCGATCGCCAGCGCGCAAATCATCCGCCAGGGCCAATTCTGCGTGTCGAGGATTTGGGTGCGCTCGTCGAGGCCGATGATCGATTCGAGCTTGACAGGCCCGTCGCCGGTGATCGGCTGATCACTGGGGCCGATGCGCAGGCGCTTCGGCGCCGGCATATCCGGCTGCGGCGCGCCGGGCACCTCGACGGTGATCACTTCGGTCGGCGACGCGATCGGCGGTTCCGCCGGTCCGCCATCAGGGTTGGCGACATCATTGGAGTCCATGGCCGTCTCCTCTCTCACCGCGGCCGCCGTCCGGAGGAACGGCGCCTCGCCGCATCACACCGATTGCAGGGCTCTCAGGATGTCGAGCATGCCCGCACCCTGAAAGTAGCGCTCGCGGCCGAGATCGGTCGCGGTGCCGCACAGGATCTCCTTGATCCGCTGCGGTCGTCCGGCCAGTTCCGCATTGCGCGCCATCAACATCGCCGCCGCACCGCTGACGTGCGGCGCCGCGAGGCTGGTGCCGTCGTCGGTGGTCAGGCCGACATCCGGAACCGGCCCGGTAATCTTCTCGCCCGGCGCGACCAGATCCGGCTTGCTCCGGCCATCGCCGGTCGGCCCTCGGCTGGAGAAATAGCTGACACCATATTGATGAGGGAAAGCCCGATGGGTGGCGCCGACGGTGATTACGCCCTCCGCATTCCCCGGATCGGTGATCGACGTGCTGTTGTAGCCGCCAAGCTCCGCCCCTCCCGCGAGCATGTAGCGCTCATGACCGCGATTGCCGGCGGCCGCGACCAGAACCACTCCGCTCGCCCAGGTCCGGTCGCATTCCTGACAGATGAGGGTGCTGCCGCAGGCATAAGAAGTCACGTCGTGGATCGTAGACAGGCTGAGGTTGGCGCCGTGGATCGTCCGCCGGTCGGCTTGGGCATTGAGGTAGCGGATCAGTTGCAGGGCGGCGACGACGTCGAATTCCTGCGAACTGCCGTCGGCACCGATCACGCGGAAGTCGTATAATTTGATGTCGGGGCAGATGCCCTGCATGCGGACGGTATACGGCGCCTGGTCGCCGCGCCAGTCGGCACCGAGAACTCCGGCGACCATAGTGCCGTGGCCGCGGCTCGGGGTCCCGGGGGCTTCGACCCAGAGGAACGGCTCGATCAGCCCCCAGTCGAGCTCGAAGCCGTTGTCCAGCCGATCGGCGAGCTGCCGGCCGAGGCGCGGTGCATCCGTATCCGCCATGCCGCGCAGCTTGAGGTTGAGCTGATAGCGCGCCTTGAGCGTCTGCTGCTCGGGTGTCAGCGCCGCGCCTTCGCGAAACAGGGAGGAGATGTAGCGGGGATCGAGCAATTGCTGGATCAGGGTTAGATCGTAGGTCCCGATCACGCGCGTGGGCCCCGGAGCGCCGGTCACCGGATCGTGGCTGGCGAAGGCCGGGTGGCTGCCGTCGATGCCGCTATCGATGATTGCCCAGGTTACGCTTGCGCAGGATACGTTGAACAGCAGCCGTGCGGCATCCGCCTTCACCGCAAGCGTCGACTGGGTGATGGCAGGCTCGGCGGGACGGTTGGTGGCGACGCGGCCGATCGTGATCGGAGGCAAGCTTTCCGTGTCGAAGGCGGCATGGCCGATCACCGCCTGTTCGGCCTTCGCCTCATCATCGGCATCGGGGGCATCGCCAGTTCCGACCAGGAACGCGACGACGTCCACCAGCCAATCGAGCCCGAGCGGAAGGGTGGATTTCGCCGCCGCCGCCTGATCTTCCTGGCTCGGTGCCGGCTGCGCGCTCGGCGCACCCGGATTGGCATGCTTGAACATCTGCTCGTGCCACCAATTGGTTCTCGGCAGCACGATCTGCAGCAATTCGTCGAGATAGAGGCTCGCCGCGACGACCCCCGGAAGGTGCACGATGCGGGCCGGCGGGCGTCCTGTCAGAGTGCGGGCTTCGTCGATCACCGGCCGCAGTTCCTGGGCGACCCGGCCGGCGAGCCCGCCATAAGACGGCGTGAGCAGAAGATCCTGGGGCTCGGCGAATGGATCGTCCGGCGTGTCGTAGGAGATCCAGACCTCGGGAAGGATCGGCGTGTCCTGCGTGAACCGCCGGGCGCCCTGCATCTCGAACAACAGGCTTCGGAGCACCGCTTCGCGGCGGCGCTTCTGTTCCAGCCGGGCGCGTGCCGGCCCGTTCTCCTGCGCCATTCGCCTGCCCCCCCACGGCTTTGCCAAGCTCGGGAGAAGGTCGCTCCAATCGAGGAACGGAGTCAACCAGGGACTGCAGGACTCGTCCGACTTGGAGGAGTCTCCTTCAGTAGAGGAGGTATGGCCTGCGCGCGTCCAGCCAGGCGTCTTCGTCTCCGGCCGTTAGGGCGTCGAGATCACCGGGCGCCGCGCCGGCATCGTCGACCCATTCGCGGAGCGCAGGTCCGCCGTTGATGACGTCGATGGCGAGCTTGCCGAATTCATATTCGTAAGGAAAGTCGCGCCAGAGATCGTAATTGGGCTGCAGCCGGCGGATCGCCTTGAACGCCAGCGCCTGCAGCCGCCAGGGGCGGAACGCCTGATGATCGTAGAAGCGCCCTTCGGGATGAATGTGGAGGCCGCTGCAGAGCTGGCCGACATGCTTGTGGAAAGTCGGCTCGAACGTGATGTCGCGAAGCGCGCATCCGGCCAGCCATTCGGGGGCCAGATGCTGCATTTCGCCGAGGATCGCACGGGCGTCGATATCGGGCGCTCCGAAGATCTCGAGCGGCCGGGTGGTGCCGCGTCCTTCGGATAGGGTCGTACCCTCCAGCATGACGGTGCCGGCATAGCTGCGCGCCATCGACAGATTGGGCGCGTTCGGGCTCGGGTTGATCCAGATTCGCTCGTCGAGCGGCCAGCCGTAGCCGGGCCCCTCCTCCGGCCGATAGCCGTCCATTTCGATCACGCGATAATCGACGTCCAGTTTGTAGACGTCGATGAACCAGCGGCCGAGCTCGCCCAGGGTCATGCCGTGCCGCATCGGCATCGGGCCGGCGCCGACGAAACTCTCCCAGCCGGGGCGAAGTGTCAGGCCTTCGATCGGGCGCCCGGCCGGGTTGGGACGATCGAGCACCCATACCGCCTTCTTGTGCTCCGCCGCGGCTTCGAGGACGTAGAGCAAGGTCGTGATGAAGGTGTAGATTCGGCAGCCGAGATCCTGCAGGTCGATCAGGATCGTGTCGAACGTTCCCATCGATTGGCCGGTCGGACGCCGCACTTCGCCATACAGACTGAACACCGGGATGTTGTGGACGGGATCGCTGTAATCCGGCGATTCCATCATGTTGTCCTGCTTGTCGCCGCGCAGGCCATGCTGCGGGCCGAACGCCGCGGTAAGCCGGATGCCTTCACAGGCGGCGAGCGCGTCGAGGCTGTGGCGAAGATCCTCGGTGACCGACGCCGGATGGGCGAGCAAGGCGACGCGCCGGTTTTCCAGCGGCGCGCGAAGGGAGCGATCGGCGAGCAGGCGGTCGATTCCGAATTTCATGCGGGTCTCGCTGGTGGAAGTTCGAGTTGAAAGCAATCCGGATGATGGAAATCCGGCTCGCCCGGCGGGTGTCTCAACGCCCAGTAAGAGCGGGTGCCGTTGCGCTCTTCGATGATTGCGGAAAGCCCAACGTGCCAGGGCTGATCGATCGGAAGCCGCGTCCGTTCCAGATCCGCTGTGGCGGTGAGCATGAAGAAGGGCGTGTCGAAGCGGTCGAACGGATCCACGCCCGCCGCTTCAAGCCCTGCCTTGTGCTGCGGGGCGAGCGGCACGTCGCGAATGTAGCTGCCGATCCCCGGCGGGTCGACCGCGGCCTCACGCGTCATGCCGGTCCGGTAATCCTCAAAATGATATGCGTTCCACTGTCCATCCGGGGCGAAATTGAATTCGAAATAGTCGACGCTGTCCCCGATCCGGACGAACGCCTCGAAGCAGGTGTGGCGCCAAAGCTCGTCCGCCCGGTCCTTGTGCGTCACGTGAAAGGGCGCTTCCAGCGCTCGCAGATTGCCGTTCGCGACATAGCGAAGCGCCAGACGCCGGGCACCGCGGCGACCGCCGAGCCGGGTGAGCTCGACTTCGATTCCGCGGAGGGCGCCGCAGGGCGACGCCGGATGACAGACGAGCGGCAAACTGAGCGGCATCCCAGCGGACTAGAAAGACTCGCGGAGCGGGACAAGCGCAGAGGCACGCGATGCCTGCAGACCGGCTCTTTTTGTTGAGTCGGGCCCATGCTAACCGGCGCCGCCATGAGCTACCGTTCCGATCTCCTTCGCCTGCTCGACGAGCGCGGTTACATCCACCAGCTGACCGACGCCGAAGGCCTCGATGCCCTCGCGTCCAAGGAAATCGTGCCCGGCTATATCGGCTTCGATGCGACGGCGCCGTCGCTTCACGTGGGCTCGCTGGTGCAGATCATGATGCTGCGGCGCCTGCAGCAGGCGGGTCACAAGCCGATCGTGCTAATGGGTGGCGGCACGTCCAAGATCGGGGATCCGAGCTTCAAGGACGAAGCGCGCAAGCTGCTCACCGAGGAGACGATCGCAGCGAACATCGCATCCATCAAAAGGGTGTTCGAGCCGTTCCTCCGTTTCGGTGACGGCCCCACCGACGCGGTCATGGTCGACAATGCCGATTGGCTCGACAAGCTCGAATACATCCCCTTCCTGCGCGAGATCGGCCAGCATTTCTCGGTCAACCGGATGCTGAGTTTCGACAGCGTCAAGCTGCGGCTGGACCGCGAGCAATCTTTGAGCTTCCTCGAATTCAACTACATGATCCTCCAGGGCTACGACTTTCTCGAGCTCTCGCGCCGTGCCGCCTGCCGGCTGCAGCTCGGCGGCTCCGATCAGTGGGGCAATATCGTCAACGGCATCGAGCTCGCCCGCCGGGTCGACGGCACCTCGGTCTACGGGCTGACGACGCCGCTGATCACCACCGCCGACGGCGGCAAGATGGGCAAGACGATGAACGGCGCGGTCTGGCTCAACGCGGACCAGCTCGCGCCCTATGATTATTGGCAATTCTGGCGGAACACCCAGGATGCCGACGTCGGCAGGTTCCTGCGCCTGTTCACCGATCTGCCGCTCGAGGAGATCGCCCGGCTGGAGCGCCTCGAAGGCAGCGAGATCAACGAGGCAAAGAAAATTCTCGCCGATGCCGCGACCGCGATGGCCCATGGCGAGGAGGCAGCCCGCGGCGCGGCGGAGACCGCCCGCAAGACGTTCGAGGAAGGCGCGGCGGGCGAAGCCCTGCCCTCGCTCGCGGTGACCGGCGAGATCATGCTGGTCGACGCCCTGGTCGGGCTCGGCCTCGTCGCGTCGAAGAACGAGGCACGGCGGCTGATCGCGCAGGGCGGCGCCAAGGTGAACGGCGAGAAGGTCGACGAAGACGGACCGGTGACGGCGACCGGCGAAGTCCGCATTTCGGCCGGCAAGAAGAAGCACGGCATCCTGACCCGCTGATCCCGGGCGGCGGGCAGCGGGCCCGGTTTTCAGCCCGAGCGCAGCAACTCCACCGCGGCATCGCGTTCCATCAGGTACAGCAATACCCGCGCCGCCTGCCCCCGCGGCGCGTCGAGCCCGCCGTCGCGATCGACGAGCAAGCGGGCGTCGTCGCTCGCCATCTGCGCCAGATGCTGGATCTGCTCGGGATCGGCGAGGCGGAATTGCGCTTCGCCCGATTGTTTGGTGCCGAGAATTTCGCCCGCCCCGCGCAGCCGCAGATCCTCCTCGGCGATCCGGAAGCCGTCATTGGTCTCGCGCATCAGCGCCAGCCGGGCGCGCCCGGTTTCGCTGAGCGCGTTGCCGCGCAGCAGCAGGCAGACCGAGCGCCCCTCCCCGCGCCCGACCCGGCCGCGCAGCTGGTGAAGCTGTGCCAGGCCGAACCGCTCGGCGCCTTCGACGATCATCAAGGTGGCGTTGGGGACATCGACCCCGACTTCGATCACCGTCGTCGCGACTAGGACGTTGAGCTCGGCGCGCTGAAATGCCGCCATGACGGCATCCTTCTCCGGCCCCTTCATCCGGCCATGAACGAGGCCCACCCGATCAGCGCCAAAGATCGTTCGCAAGGTCTCCGCACGGTCCTCGGCTGCGGCCTGGTCGCTATTCTCGCTCTCCTCGACGAGCGGGCACACCCAATAAGCCTGGCCGCCGCTTTGAATGTGGCGGCCGAGCGCCTCGACGATCTCGGGCAGGCGATCGCAGCTCATCACCCGAGTCTCGATCGGCTGGCGCCCCGGCGGCATCTCGTCCAGGCGGCTGACGTCCATCTCGCCATATTGGGTGAGGGTCAGCGTGCGCGGGATCGGCGTAGCCGTCATCACCAGCAGATGGGGCGGCCGCTCGGCTTTGCTCGCCAGCATCATCCGCTGGGCGACTCCGAAGCGATGCTGTTCGTCGACCACGGCAAGGCCGAGCCGGCGATATTGCACCGCCTGCTGGAAGATGGCGTGGGTGCCGATCAGGATGTCGATCGATCCGTCGGCGAGGCCCATCAGGGTCGATTCGCGGGCCTTCCCCTTTTCGCGCCCGGTGAGGATGGCGACGTTGACCGGCAGGCCGGCGAGCTGGCGCGTGATGTTCTCGAAATGCTGGCGGGCGAGGATCTCGGTCGGCGCCAGCAAGGCCGCCTGCGCCCCCGCCTCGACCGCGATCAGCATCGACATCAAGGCGACCAAAGTTTTTCCCGATCCGACGTCGCCCTGCAGCAGGCGCAGCATCGGCTGCACCTGCTGCAGATCGCCCTCGATTTCGGCGATGGCGCGGCTCTGGGCTCCAGTCGGGGCGTAAGGGAGCTTCAGCGCGTCGCGGAGGCGGCCATCGCCCTTGAGCGGCTGTCCCCGCCGCTTTCGCGACGAGGCGCGAACGAGCATCAAGGCAAGCTGATTGGCGAAGATCTCGTCATAAGCGAGCCGCTCGCGCGCGCCGCCGGCGCCGGGGCTTGCATGGGCCAGACGCAGTGCTTCCTCCCAGCGTGGCCAGCCCCGGGTGGTCAGAACGCTCGGCTCGATCCATTCGTCGAGAGCGGGCAAGCGGGCGAGCGCCTGCGCGGCGAAATCGGCGAGGCGCCGGTTCGAGAGACCCTCGGAAAGGCTGTAGACCGGCTCGCGCTCGGGCAGATCACCGGCTTCCTCCGGCGGCAGCGCATAGTCCGGGTGGACCATCTGCAGCTCCATGCCCCAGCTGTCCATCCGGCCCGACACGACTCGCGCCTCGCCCAACGGCAATTGCTTGCGGGCCCAGCCCGGATTGTTGAAATAGGTCAGCGTCAGGATGTTGCCGGCGCGATCGCGTGCGGCGACCCGGAACGGGCCCCTGCCGCCGCTCTGGCGGTAATCGACCGGGGTAACCTCCACCGTCACCACCCGGCCGGCATCGGCCATGTCGATCGCGTCCACTTTCTTGCGATCGATCCAGTTCACCGGGAGGTGGAAGAGAATGTCGACGACGCGATCGAGGCCGAGCCGCTTGAGCGGCCTGGCGAGGCCGGGGCCGACGCCTTTCAGCACCTCCACTTCGGCGAACAGCGGATTGAGAATGTCGGGGCGCATAACTAGATGGACCTCGTATCAACGCCGACCGGGATCCGAAAGCCCGTGCGGACACTCTCCTATGGGACCTCATGGATCGCGAACCCCGTTTGAAACGTCTCCGCTTCCGCGCCTGGCATCGCGGCACCAAGGAAGCGGACCTGCTGATCGGCGGGTTCTTCGATACCTATGGCGAGACCTGGAGCGCGGCGGAGATCGACTGGTTCGAAGCTCTGCTCGAGGAGCAGGACGTCGACATCATGGCCTGGGCGATCGGCACCGCGCCTCCGCCGCCGGCATATGATGGCGAGATGATGCGCCGCCTGCAGGTGGTGAACTATATAAAGCACCCAAAATAAGTGACTGATCTCAAACGTATCCTGACGGCGAATGCGCCGATCACCCTGGCTGGCGCGCCGGCCGGATTCCTGCCGTGGCTCGCCGCGGATCTGGCCCGTGCCGCCAAGGGCCGCGCCGTGTTCGTCGCGCCGGACGAGGCCGCGATGCGCCACGTCGCCGACGCTGCCACCTATTTCGCGCCGGAGCTCGACGTGCTGAGCTTTCCCGCCTGGGATTGCCTGCCTTACGACCGCAGCTCGCCCTCGCTTCGCGCCTCGTCGGAGCGGCTGGCGACGTTGCATGCGTTGCAGGGAAAGAGCGACAAGCCGCAATTGCTCGTCACCACCGTCAACGCGGCGACCCAGCGCACGCTGACGCCGTTCCGGGTGCGGCAGCTCGTCGCGCGGCTCGCGCCGGGTGAGCGGATCGATCTCGATCGGCTGACCCGCCTGCTCACCGCCAACGGCTACCAGCGGACGGATACGGTGCAGGATGCCGGCGAATATGCGGTGCGCGGCGGACTCGTCGATCTGTTCCCGGCCGGTGAGAGCGAGGGCCTTCGCCTCGATTTCTTCGGCGACGAGATCGAGAGTGTCCGTCGCTTCGATCCGGCGACCCAGCGGACCAGCGGCAGCGTCGATGGTTTCACCCTGCTGCCGGCCTCCGAAGCCCTGCTCGACGAAGACAGCATCAAACGTTTCCGCTCGCGCTACCGCGAGAAATTCGGCGCCACCGCGACCGGCGACCCCCTTTACCAAGCGGTGTCCGAAGGTCGCCGCCAGGCCGGCCTCGATCACTGGCTGCCGCTCTTCGAGGAACGGCTCGCGACTTTGTTCGACCATCTCTCGCCCGACGATCTGGTCGTGCGCGATGCGCACGATGCCGGCGCGGTCGACGCGCGGTTCGAGGCGATCGCGGATTATTATCAGAATCGCACGCGCGCCCAATCCTCGGATCCGGGAAGCTATCGCCCGCTCGAGCCGCAGACGCTCTATCTCAGCCGGGACGAATGGCAGGGGATCATTGAGGATCGGCCGCTCCACCTCGCCACGCCCTTCCACGAGCCGGAGAGCGCCACCGTGCTCGACTTCGAGGTCGACGCGCCGCGGGATTTCGCGCCGGAGCGATCGCAGAACGTCAATGTCTACGAAGCGGTGGTAGAGCATGTCGCGAGCCTCCGCCGCGGCAAGAAGAAGGTGGTTCTCGCCAGTTACTCGGTGGGTGCGCGCGAGCGGTTGAAGGGCCTGCTCGCCGACCACGGCCTCAAGAAGGCGGTGGAAGTCGAAACCTGGCAAGAGGCGCAGGGCGCCGGCGCGCAGGGCTCGGTCGCCCTCGCCGTGCTGCCGCTCGACCATGGCTTCACCACCGCCGATCTCGCTCTGCTGACCGAGCAGGACATGCTCGGCGACCGCCTGGTTCGCCGCCGCAAGCGCAAGAAGTCCGCCGACGCCTTCCTCAGCGAACTCGCGACGCTCTCGCCGGGCGATCTCGTCGTCCATGCCGATCACGGCATCGGCCGCTACGAGGGCTTGACCCAGATCCCGGTCGGCAAATCGCCCCACGATTGCGTCGCGCTCGAATATGCCGGCGGCGACAAGCTCTACGTGCCGGTCGAGAATATCGACATCCTCTCGCGCTACGGCAACGAGAGCGACGGAGTGACGCTCGATCGCCTGGGCGGCGAGGCCTGGCAACGCCGTAAGGCGCGGATGAAGGAGCGGATCCGCGAGATTGCGGGCGAGCTCATCCGCACCGCGGCCGAGCGGGCGCTGCGGCCGGCACCCGCGGCGGAGCCCGACACCGGCTTTGCCGCCTTCGTCGATCGCTTCCCCTATGAAGAGACCGAGGATCAGGAGCGTGCGATCGACGACGTCGTCGGCGACCTGGGCGCCGGGCGGCCGATGGACCGTCTCGTTTGCGGCGACGTTGGCTTCGGCAAGACCGAGGTCGCGCTCCGCGCCGCCTTCGTCGCGGCGATGGCGGGTATGCAGGTGGCCGTGGTCTGTCCGACCACCCTGCTCGCGCGCCAGCATTACAACAATTTCGTCGAGCGCTTTCAGGGCTTTCCGATCGAGATCGGCCGTCTGTCGCGACTCGTCACCGCCAAGGAAGCGAAGGAGACCAAGGACGGCATCGCCGCCGGCCAGATCGACATCGTCATCGGCACCCATGCGATCCTCGCCAAATCGATCGAGTTCAAGAATCTCGGGCTCGTCATCGTCGACGAGGAGCAAAGGTTCGGCGTCACGCACAAGGAGCGGCTGAAGGCGATGAAGGCGGACGTCCATGTCCTCACCCTCACCGCGACGCCGATCCCGCGCACCTTGCAGATGGCGATGTCCGGGCTTCGCGAATTGTCCGTGATCCAGACGCCCCCGGTCGATCGTCTGGCGGTGCGCACCTATGTCATGCCCTGGGACCCGGTGGTGCTGCGCGAAGCGCTGCTGCGCGAACATTATCGTGGCGGCCAGGCCTATTTCGTGGCGCCTCGGGTCGCCGACCTTGCCGATCTCGAGCAGTTTCTGCGCGACGAAGTGCCCGAAGTGCGGTTCATCACCGCCCACGGCCAGATGGCGCCGACCGAGGTCGAGGAGCGGATGAGCGCCTTCTACGATCGCAAATACGATGTCCTGCTGTCGACCACGATCGTCGAGAGCGGCCTCGACATCCCCTCGGCCAACACTTTGATCGTCCATCGTGCCGACCGCTTCGGTCTCGCCCAGCTCTACCAGCTGCGCGGCCGCGTCGGCCGCTCGAAGACCCGGGCCTATGCCTATTTCACAACCCGCGAGACCCGCACGGTCACCGAGGCCGCCGACAAGAGGCTGAAGGTGCTCGCCAATCTCGATACGCTCGGCGCCGGCTTTCAGCTCGCCAGTCACGATCTCGACATTCGCGGCGCGGGCAATCTGCTCGGCGACGAACAGTCCGGGCACATCAAGGAAGTCGGCTTCGAACTCTACCAGTCGATGCTCGAGGATGCGATCCTGGAGGCGAAATCGGGCGGCAAGCTCAAGCCGACGGACGATTTCTCGCCGCAGATCACCGTCGATGCGCCGATCCTCATTCCGGAGGAATATGTGCCCGATCTCGATCTGCGCATGGGCCTCTATCGGCGCATGAACGAATTCGAGACCGCCGCGGAGCTCGAGCCGTTCGCGGCCGAGTTGATCGATCGCTTCGGCAAGCTGCCGGCCGAAACCAACAACCTGCTGAAGGTGATAGAGATCAAGCTCAATTGCCGCCGGGCATCGGTGATCAAGCTGGATGTCGGCGCCAAGGGCGCGCTCGTCCACTTCCACAACGATCGCTTTCCGGATCTCGAGGGCCTGATCGCCTACGTGCAGCGGCTGAAAGGGACGGCGAAGCTGAGGCCCGACAGCAAGCTGGTGATCACCCGCAACTGGCCGGATCCCGCAGCACGGATCAATGGCGCGCTGCAGCTGTCGAAGGGGTTGGCGCGGATCGTGGGCTAAGGTCCCCGTGGGGAGTCGTTAGAGCTTCACCACTTCGGCTTCCTGGCCGGCCTTCTCTTCCCAGACGGCCTCGCGGTACATCTCGAACGTGCCGTCGAGGTCGGCGAGGCTCCATATGCCGGTGATCGTGTTGCCGTCGCCGGAAAGGCGGCCGACGTAATCGACGGCGTGCGCGGCATCGCTGGCGCCGTCATAGATCTTGGTGAAGTCGACCTCTTTGCCGTGACGGCTTCCGCGCAGCACGGCTTCGAGGCTGTCGCTCGAGGGACCCATCGTGTTGGGCTCGATGATCGTCCCCGACAAGGCGCCTGAGTCATCCTCGATCCGGGCCAGGAAGGGCGTCGTCGGCCCGCGCCGGGAGGGATAGGAAAAGCTGCCCATCCACAGCCCCGCGATGTTCATCACCCGGGCGGTCATCAGGCCTCGACGAGGGCGGCCAGTCGCGCGGCGTCCACCGGCGGCGAACACAGGAACCCCTGATAGAGCGTGCAGCCCTCCTGCGCGAGCAAGGCAAGCTGGTCCTCGGTCTCGACACCCTCGGCGATCACACCAAGGCCGAGCGAACGGGCCATGTCGATGACGCTGCGCACGACCACCTGGTCGCGGTGGCTGCCGCCGATATCCTCGACCAGCCTCTTGTCGATCTTGAGATAGTCGAGCGGAAGCGCCTTCAGATAGGCGAGGCTCGAATAGCCGGTGCCGAAATCGTCGATCGCCATCCTGAGGCCGCCCTGGCGAAGCTGGGCCAGGAGATTCCCGGCCGTACCCAGATCCTCGATCAGTCCGCTCTCCGTAACCTCCACGGTGAGACGATCGGCAGGAAATCCCGTCTCGTCGACCATCTGCGTGAACAAAGCCGCGAAGTTCGGGCGGACGATGTCGGCGGCCGTGATGTTGACCGAGAGGCGGAGCTCGCCGAGGCTTCCCGGCCACGCCGCCGCAGCCGCGATCGCCTTGCGCTGCACGTGATCCGAAAGCTGGACGAGGTAATCGGAGCGCTCGGCGACGTTGAACAGGGTGACGGCGCCAAGCTCGCCGAATTGCGGATGGCGCCAGCGAGCCAGCGCCTCCGCCCCGACGATCCTGCGGGTGGCGATCGAGACCTGGGGCTGGAACAGGATCTCGATCTCGTCCTGATCGAGGGCGCGGCGGAGATCGACCTCGAGGCGATCGCCGAGCGCGCTGTCGGTCGCGGCATCGGCATCGAGCACGTGGATCGGCCCCGCCTCGGCCGTTTTGGCTTCGGCAAGCGCAGCGCTGGCACGGCGCAGCAGGCGGGTCGCGTCGTCGCCCGTGTCCGCAGCGGCAATCCCGACTCGGCTGCCGAGGGTAACGACGTGGTCGCCTGACATGAACGGGCGGCCGATCGCTTCGACCAATTGACCCGCGAGAAACCGGGCCTCGGTCAGGCTCGCCGGCGGTGCGAGTGCGACCGCGAATTCCGCGCCGGCGATCCGGGCGACGAGCCGCTTGCGCCCGTCCGGGTCGACGAACCGCTCGATCCTCCGCCCGGCCGCCTGGAGGACTTCGTCACCGATCGTGCGGCCGAACGCGGCATTGATCGCGTCGAAGCGGCTGACGGCGAGCAGCAGCACGATCAGCGCCGGCGCGCTCCCCGCCTCGCGCTCGTCCAGCTGCGCCTGGATCCAGGCGCGGGCCGCACGGGCATCGCGCAGCCCCGTCATAGGATCGCGGGACAGCGACGCGCCGGTATCGGACGGCGCCGCGATCGTTTCGGTCTGGCCGACGACGCCTTCCGCCTCGACGCGGAGATGATGGGCGAGCCGCACGCCGCCGCCATCGACGTCCGCATGGGCGAAGGCGGTCGAATGGCCGGTGGAAAGCAGTCGATCGACGGCGCCCCTCGCCGCCTTGCGCCCGTCCGAATCGAGCTTTCGGAACAGGTCGAGCAGGCTGATCCGCTGCCCCTGTTCCTCTCCGAGGCCGGCGCGGCGGGCCAGTGCAGGGCTGAGCTCGACCGTTGCCGAGCCGGGCTGCCAGCGCCACGACGCCGCCTGGCGGGCGACTCCGCCTTCGTCGGTCCGCCGGCGGGCGCGGCCACCGCCGATCCGTTCGGCCAGGCGCTGGGCGAACTGCACGCCGTGAAGCAATTGCTGCTCGCTGAAGGGGCTGACCAGGAAATGGGTCGCGCCGGCTGCATAAAGGTCGTCGAGCGCGGCCTCGTCGGTGCGCGACAGCAACACCAGCATCGCCGCCATGTTGGTCTCGATGCAGTCGGCGAGGGCACGCACCGCATCGCGTCCCTCCGCCAGCGCCCCGCGGGCATCGACGATCGCCACCAGCGCACCGGAGGCGATGAAGCGGCTCTCCGCATTGTCCGCCCTGCGCGCGGCGATCGGCCGCCAGCCGGAACGCTGCGCCGCCTCCGTCAGCTCATCGCGGTGACGGAAGGACAGAATGAACAGCGGCGCCGATCCGCCCGCAGCGCGCATTTCGAGATTCTCCCCGGCGGCAAATCGTCCGCCGCGCCCGGTCTACTCTCGGGCCGAGGGCTCAACAATCGGTTTAGATACGGTGAGTCTTATTGGGACAGTCCAGCACCCGTGATGGGGCGTCGTGCTTTCGAAGGCTTTGCTTGCCGCCGGCGATCCCACCGCCTACCAACGCTGCGATGATGGCCGCTGCGGACAGACCCACCGCCCTTCTCGCCTCGGACACCGAGGCCGCACAGGAAGCGGAGGCAGAGCTCCGGCGCCATTACCGCTTCGTGTCCGTCGAAGAGGCCGAGCAGGTCATCGCGCTCGGCGGCGACGGCTTCCTGCTCCACGCGCTCCATGAGATGTTGCGCAGCGGCCGTATTCTCCCCGTCTTCGGGATGAATCTCGGCACCGTCGGTTTCCTGATGAACGAGTGGCGGATCGAGGGCCTGCGCGAGCGGGTGAACCAGGCGAAACCGTTCAAGGTCGCGCCGCTCCGCATGGAGGCGATCACGATCCGCGGCGAGCGCGTCGATCATCCTGCGATCAACGAAGTGTCCCTGCTCCGCGAGACCCGCCAGACCGCCTGGATCGAGATCACGGTCAACGGCCGCGTGGTGCTGCCGCAGCTGGTCTGCGACGGCGTTCTGGTCGCCACTCCGGCCGGCTCTACGGCGTACAACCTTTCCGCCCAGGGCCCGATCCTGCCGCTTGGTTCGAACCTGGTTGCGCTGACGCCGATCAGCCCCTTCCGGCCGCGGCGCTGGCATGGCGCGCTGATCCCGGACGAGTTCAGCATCGTGTTCCGGGCGATCGACCCGTCCAAGCGCCCGGTTTCGGCCGTGGCCGACCAGCGCGAGGTCCGCGAGATCGAGCGAGTGACGGTGTGCGTCGACCGCAAGCAGGAACTCACCCTGCTGTTCGATCCGGATCATGCGCTCGACGAGCGGATCACGATGGAGCAATTCGCCGTCTGAAAAAACCGCACAACCGGCGCTTGCAAGGTCCGAAAAGTTGCGGCATAGGCCCGCCACACCCTGAGGGTCTGGTTATTCCGGCGTAGCGCAGCGGTAGCGCAGGAGACTGTTAATCTCTTGGTCGTAGGTTCGAATCCTACCGCCGGAGCCATCAGGCCCCAGGGTGTTGAGGTCCGAAAGCCCCGGTTCGCCGGGGCTTTTTCATGTCCGCGTCCCCGCGGGCTCTCGGCCAAGGTGGCCGCCTTTCTTCCTCTGGAGAACGGCGCGCACCCCTCCTCCCGGAACATAGTCGCTCTCCTGCGGGTTCCAGCGCCAACATTTACGAGGAGGGCCATATGGCAACCAAGTCAGAGACCAAGGGCAGCAGCAAGTCGCGTTCGAGCGGCAAGAGCAGCAATGAGAGCCAGACCGCGTTCGGGTTCGGCAGCGGCAACACCGGCGTCCTCGTCGGCGCAGCAATGGCCGGTGCCGCGGTCGGCATTGCCGCCAATGTCGGGCGCAAATTGTTCGTGCAGTTCACCAGCGGCGCCACCGGCGACTGGTTCGACGCGCTCAAGACCGAGCATGCCCTCACCCTCGCGATCTTCGACAAGATTGAGGCGACGGACGACAAGCAGACGATGATGCGCTCGCATCTGTTGATGAAGCTCAAATATGCGCTGACCAAGCACGCCATCGAGGAAGAGAATGTCGTCTATCCGGCGCTCCGCCAGGCCAATTCCACCCACGACGCCGATGCCCTGACCGCCGAGCACGGCTATGTGAAGACCTACCTCTACGAGCTCGAGAACATGCCCAAGAACAGCCCGGAATGGCTGGCCCGGGTGCGCGATTTCCGCGCCATGATCGAAGAGCATATCCGCATGGAGGAGGAAGAGGTGTTCCCCGCATTCCGCAAGCTGCTCTCGGACGAGCAGAATGCGCGGCTGAGCGCGCTGATGAACAAGGAAGGGTTCAAGGTCGCCTGATCTCCCGATCGGCGGACCTGAACGAAAAAGGGCCGGTGCGGACATCCCGCACCGGCCCTTCTCTTTTTCGTCCGGGTCAGCTCAGGCGAGCTGGCCGTGGCAATGCTTGTACTTCTGGCCCGATCCGCAGGGGCATGGCGCATTGCGGCTGACCGGCGTCTCGGCGAGATCGACGCCTTGCGGAAGTTCGGGACGCTCGATCTGGAGCGGCGGCAGGCGCGAGAGGACGTTGCCGCTCGACGCATCGATGTCGACGGTGTCGTCGTCGCCGGTCAGCGGATCGATGTGATGGGTGATGAAGTCCGGCAGGTCGGCATATTCGGGCTCCGGCTCGGGCATGGTGATCGAGGCCAGCGCCAGCGTGCGGGTCACGTCCTCGCGGATCGCGATCAGCATGCGCTCGAACTGCTGGAAGGCTTCACGCTTATATTCGTCGATCGGCTTCTTCTGCGCGTAGGCACGCAGGTGGATGACCTGGCGGAGCGCATCGAGCATCGCGAGATGCTCCTTCCAGTGGTGGTCGAGCGACTGCAGCAGAATCGACTTTTCGACCTGAATGAAGCTTTCCGGCGGTATTGCCGCCTTCTTCTCCTCGATCTGGGCATCGGCCATCGCCTGGATGCGCTCGACGAAGATCTCCGGATCGACCGCCTCTTCCTGCATCCACTGTTCGACCGGCGGCTCGAGACCGAACACCTCGCTGAGGCGGGTCTTGAGATGGGCGATCTCCCATTGCTCGGGATAGGTGTTGGGCGGGCAGGCCTCGCCGACGATCGCGTTGACGGTCTCGGCGCGCATGTCCTCGACGACGTCGCCGATCGTGTCGGCGTCCATGATGTCGGCACGCTGCTCGTAGATCACCTTGCGCTGATCGTTCATCACGTCGTCATATTCAACGACCTGCTTGCGGATGTCGTAGTTGCGCGCTTCGACCTTCTTCTGCGCTGTCTCGATCGCCTTGGAGATCCAGGGGCTAACGATCGCTTCGCCGTCCTCGAGATTCTTGTTCATCAGGCGCGCGAACATGGTCTGCGGACCGAAGATGCGCAGGAGATCGTCGTCGAGCGACAGGTAGAATCGGCTGAGGCCGGGATCGCCCTGACGGCCGGAGCGACCGCGCAGCTGATTGTCGATGCGGCGGCTCTCGTGGCGCTCGGTGCCGAGCACGAACAGGCCGCCGGCGGCGAGCACACGCGCCTTCTCCTCCTGGATCTCGCGCTTGATACGCTCGATCGCGGCATCGCGCTCCGGCCCTTCCTCCATGTCGGAGAGCTCGTCATTGACTCGGAACTCGACGTTGCCGCCGAGCTGAATGTCGGTGCCGCGGCCGGCCATGTTGGTGGCGATGGTGACCGCACCGGTGCGTCCCGCCTGGGCGACGATGTGCGCTTCCTGCTCGTGGTAGCGGGCATTGAGCACTTCGTGGCGGACGCCCTCGCGCTGCAGGAATTCGGCGAGGAGCTCCGATTTCTCGATCGACACGGTGCCGACCAGAACCGGCTGGCCGATTTCCTGCTTCTCCTTGATCGCCTTGGCGATGGCGGCGAACTTGTCGTTCTGGTTCTTGTAGAATTCGTCGTCCTCGTCGATCCGCTGCACCGGGACATGGGTCGGGATGGTGACGACGTTGATCTTGTAGATGTCGTAGAATTCGGCCGCCTCGGTCGCTGCGGTACCGGTCATGCCGCCGAGCTTGGGATAGAGACGGAAATAATTCTGGAACGTGATCGAGGCGAGCGTTTGATTCTCGGGCTCGATGTTGACGCCTTCCTTGGCTTCCACCGCCTGATGGAGACCCTCGGACCAGCGCCGGCCATCCATCATGCGGCCGGTGAACTCATCGATGATGATGACCTTGCCGTTCTTGACGATGTAATCGATGTCGCGCTTGAACATCACGTTCGCGCGAAGCGCCTGGTTCAGGTGGTGGACGACGAGCGTGTTTTCGTAATCGTAGAGGTTGGAGCCGACCAGCAGGCCGGCTTCCTCGAGCACGCGCTCGATCTTCTCGGTGCCGTCCTCGGTCAGCACCACCGAACGCTGCTTCTCGTCGACCTCGTAATCGATCGGATCGAGCGTCTTCACGACCGCATCGACCGACATGTAGAGCTCCGACTTGTCTTCCGTCGGGCCGGAAATGATCAGCGGCGTGCGGGCTTCGTCGATCAGGATCGAGTCGACCTCGTCGACGATCGCGTAGTTGAACGGCCGCTGCACCATCGCCGCGCGGTCATATTTCATGTTGTCGCGCAGATAGTCGAAGCCGAACTCGTTGTTCGTGCCGTAGGTGATGTCTGCGGCGTAGGCGGCCCGGCGCTGCTGATCGGACAGATTGGGAACGATCACGCCCACAGTGAGGCCGAGGAAGCGATAGACCTGGCCCATCCAGTCCGCGTCGCGGCGGGCGAGATAGTCGTTCACGGTGACGACGTGAACGCCCTTGCCTTCCAGCGCATTGAGATAGGTGGCGAGCGTCGCGACCAGCGTCTTGCCCTCGCCTGTGCGCATCTCGGCGATCTCGCCGCGATGGAGAACGATGCCGCCGACCATCTGGACGTCATAGTGGCGCTGGCCGAGCACGCGCTTGCCGGCCTCTCGCACGGTGGCGAACGCTTCCGGAAGAATGTCGTCCAGATCCTGGCCGTCCGATAGGCGCTGGCGGAAGATCGCCGTCTGGCCGCGCAGCTCGTCGTCGGTCATCGCCGAAACGGTCGGTTCGAAGCCGTTGATGCGGTCGACGATCTTGCGAAGCGAGCGGACGTAGCGGTCGTTGGACGATCCGAAAATGGCTTTGGCAAATCCGCCAAACATGGGCGATCCTAATCTTCTTGAATGCGGGCCACGCGCAAGACGCGGCCGGTTCGCCGCCCCCCTTGCAATCGTTGTTGGGGATGTAGGGTTGGCCCTATGGCAAGTCAATTGACGCGCTGGCGGTCGCCGCTTAGCCCTTGGGCATGAACGACCTTCTGACCGGCGGCTGTGCTTGCGGAGCGGTTCGCTACCAGCTCAAGAGCCCGCCCTTCGACACCGGTTATTGCCACTGCCGGACCTGCCAGTTGAGCTCCGGCGCGCCGGCTATGGTCTTCTCGTCGGTGCCGGCGGGGGATCTGATCTTCACCCAGGGCGCCGACAAGGTGAAGCGCTTCGACTCGTCGAGCTTCGGCTTCCGGCGTTTCTGCGGCGAATGCGGCACGCCGTTCACCATGGAAGTCGCGCACCAGCCTGAGACGGTCGATTTCAGCGTCGCCACGCTCGACGCCCCGGACAGGATTGCGCCCGAATTCCACATCTTCTGGGGCAGCCGCATCGGCTGGTTCGCGCTGTCGGACGATCTGCCGCGCCACGCCAAATTCCGCCCGGACACACGCGGGCTGGACGGAACCGATCCTCCGGCATGATCCGGCCCCTCAGCACGCGCAGATCTTCGGCTTGGGCTTCGTCTTCGGCTTGGTGGTCTCGAACTCGCGCGGGCTGAGGCCGGCGGACTTGTCCGTGTCGGCATCGGCAAACTTCTCCGCCGTGGAGGCCGACCATTCCTCGAAGGCGAGCCGGCCGTCGGCATTGGTGTCGAGCCTGGCGAACGCCTTGCGCCGGGGAAGGTAAAGCTCCTCGAGCGTGATCTTGCCGTCCTTGTCCTT
Source organism: Sphingosinicella sp. BN140058 (assembly GCF_004135585.1). Taxonomy (NCBI): domain Bacteria; kingdom Pseudomonadati; phylum Pseudomonadota; class Alphaproteobacteria; order Sphingomonadales; family Sphingosinicellaceae; genus Sphingosinicella; species Sphingosinicella sp. BN140058. Next base: position 5,419,215 of record NZ_CP035501.1, read on the forward strand.
GTCGGCCCGCGCGAAGCGTTTCTCTTCCTTGCTCTTCTCGGTTGCCGCGGGCGGCGCGGTCGCCCGCCCGTCGTCGGCTTCTCCCGCGGGCGGCGGGTCCGACGTCAACGCGGCGAGCGCCTTCGGTGCCTTGGGCACAGGATTGTCGGCCGCGGCCTGGCTCTTCCACAGGAAGAAACCGGCAAGCAGAAACAGAAAGACGGACGCGGCACCGGTTGCATAACGAAGCATCGCTCTTCTCCCGCTGGAGCACGCTTCACACCCGTCCCCTCGGACGACGGACCGTGTTTAGAACAAAACGGGTTCAGATGCCAGTGAGTCGATGCCTGAGCATGCGCACCATGCGCCGCGGCGCGCCTTGCTCCTCCCAGGAGGGGCGCTCCGGAGCAGCGTCCCGCGCCGCGAGCGCACCGAGCATGCCGAGCGGACGCAGCCGCGATGGCCAGCGCAGCCGATGCAGCCGCTGCCGGGCGGCCGCAACTGCCGATTCGGCATCGGGCTGGTTGGCACTGTGGCGCGCGAGATCAACCAAGGCCCAGGCTTCGCCGACGCTCTCCATCTCGGCAGTGGCGGTAGCCCCGAGCAGGCGCGCGGTGTAGCGGAACAGCCGCCCCCCTCGCGCCGCGGCGTAGAGGGCGAGCTGATCCTCGCCGAGTACCTCCGGCGTCAGCAGGACCGACCAGCCTTCTTCCATCGCCGCGAGCTCAGCGCCGGTGACGCCGTTGGTCAGGAGCAAGGTTTCGGCCGATTGAAGACCGGGCTCTGCCGGCGCGCGGGCACGGTCGAGCTTCTCGAGGGATTCACGCCACCAGGCGAGCTTGATCTGGCTGATCAGGGGCTCGCGGCCGCCTGCAAGCGCATTGCCGAGCGCCAGATCAAGCTTCCAGAGCGCTTCGACCGAAGCGCGGCGCGCGGCGGGAACATAGCTCAGCGCCAGGATGCGGTCGCGGTCGAGATCTGCCATCGCGCGCTCCTGGCCGGCTGCAGGGAGGGGACGAAACGCCCCCTCCCCTTCGGCTCAGCGGTAGCAAACCTTCTTCGCGGCCTCGACAACGCGGTCGATGTCGATCAGCGCCATCTTCTCGAGATTGGCGGCATAAGGCAGCGGCACGTCTTCGTTGGTGACCCGGAGCACCGGGGCGTCGAGATCGTCGAAGCCTTCTTCCATGGCCGTCGCCATCAATTCGGCCGAGATCGAGCAGACCGGCCAGCCTTCCTCGACGCAGACCATGCGATTGGTCTTGGCGAGCGAGCGCAGCACCGTCTCCTTGTCGAGCGGCCGCAGGGTACGAAGATCGATGACTTCGGCCTCGATCCCCTGCTCGGCGAGCTTGGTTGCCGCATCGAGTGCGACTCCGACGCCGATGGAGTAGCTGACCAGGGTGACGTCCTTGCCCTCGCGCGCGATCCGCGCCTTGCCGATCGGCAGAACGTAATCGTCGAGCTTGGGAACGTCGAAGCTCTGGCCGTAGAGCAGTTCGTTCTCGAGGAAGACGACCGGATCCTGCGAGCGGATCGCCGCCTTGAGCAGGCCCTTGGCATCCGCCGCGGTATAGGGCGCGATCACGATCAGGCCGGGAACGCTGGCATACCAGGGCCCGTAATTCTGGCTGTGCTGGGCACCGACACGGGAGGCGGCACCATTGGGGCCGCGGAACACGATCGGGCAGCGCATCTGGCCGCCGGACATGTAGTTGGTCTTGGCGGCCGAGTTGATGATGTGATCGATCGCCTGCATGGCGAAGTTGAACGTCATGAACTCGATGATCGGGCGAAGCCCGCCCATCGCGGCACCGGTGCCGACGCCGGCAAAGCCGTATTCGGTGATCGGCGTGTCGATCACCCGGCGATCGCCGAACTCCTCGAGCAGGCCCTGTGTGACCTTGTAGGCGCCCTGATATTCGGCGACCTCCTCGCCCATCACGAACACGCGGTCGTCGGAGCGCATCTCCTCGGCCATCGCGTCGCGAAGCGCCTCGCGCACCGTCTGGCGGACCATCTCGGTGCCTTCGGGCACTTCCGGCTCGACCTGCAGGCTAGCCGGTGCGTTGCCCGGCTTGGCATGCGCCTGAACGGTCGCCTGCTGGGCCTGCGCTTCCTCCGCCGGAGAGGCGGCGATCTGGGTCTCCTGACCGCTGCCGCCACCGTCGTGCGCCGCGCCGGCAACGCCGGCGGCATCCTCGCCTTCGGCGGCAAGGACGGCAATCACGGTGCCGACCTTCACTTCATCGGTGCCCTCGGCGACCAGGATCTTGGCGACGATGCCTTCGTCGATCGCTTCGAATTCCATCGTCGCCTTGTCGGTCTCGATCTCGGCAAGGATGGTGCCGGAGGTGACGCTGTCGCCCTCCTTGACCAGCCACTTGGCGAGGGTTCCCTCCTCCATCGTGGGGGAGAGAGCGGGCATCTTGAGTTCGATCGGCATCAGTAGGTCTCTACCAGGACATCGGTGTAGAGCTCGGCGGCATCCGGCTCGGGGCTCTGCTCGGCGAAATCGGCAGCTTCGGTGACGATCTTCTTGATGTCGGCGTCGAGCTTCTTGAGCTCGTCCTCGCTGACGCCTGCGGCCGCCAGCTCGCGCTTCACCGCCTCGATCGGATCCGACTTGTCGCGCACCGACTGCACTTCCTCGCGCGACCGGTATTTGGCGGGATCGGACATCGAGTGACCACGGTAGCGATAGGTCTTGAGCTCGAGCAGGATCGGGCCCTTGCCGGCGCGGACCCATTCGAGCGCCGTGGTGGCGGCGCCGCGCACCGCAAGCACGTCCATGCCGTCGACCTGCAGGCCCGGGATCCGGAAGCTTTCGCCGCGGCGATAGAGCTGGTCCTCGGCCGACGCCCGATTGACGCTGGTGCCCATGGCGTAC